>NZ_CP175657.1:2730000-3093724 GCF_051602715.1 Pilosibacter sp. YYHA0881 | reverse complement strand
CTGCGCATTGCAAGAGAGTTCGATCTGGATATTACCTTAGAGCATGTAACAGAAGGCCATATGATCGTGGATGAGCTGGCCAAGGAGAACGTTCCCCTGGCTGTGGGCCCCACCTTCGGACATGCCAGCAAGTTTGAGCTTCAGAACAAGACCTGGGAGACCCCCGGTGTTCTGGCAAAGGCAGGCTGCCACGTTTCCATCATCACCGACGCTCCGGTGATCCCGCTCCACTACCTGCCCTTATGCGCAGGCCTTGCCATGAAGGCTGGTATGGATGAGTATGATGCGCTCCGCGCCATCACCATCAATCCCGCTGAACACATTGGCGTTGCCGACAGAGTCGGTTCCCTGGAGGAAGGAAAGGACGCTGACATCGTGATCATGGACGGCACACCGTTCACTGTTGAGGGTGTTGTAAAGCACGTATTCATTGACGGAGAAGAGATCTAGGATATAAACCGACCGGCATGCTCCCGCGGGTATGCCGGTCTTCTTATGTCATAAGGTATCATTCAGGGAGGTTTCCATGTCACCAGCATTTATATTCGAGGGCTGCGGTACCAGGGAGGCTGTAAAAAAATTCCGGGGACATGTCTTCCCCCGGTGGTTTTCCGTCACAGTCAGCCTGCTTTCCGCCCTCTTTGCCGCCGCAGGCCTTTTCTTTTTCCTTGGGGGCCGCCATAAGCTGGCCCTTTATTACGCTGGCTCCGCCCTCCTTCTCCTGGTCTTTAATCTTGCAGGAAAGGCTTTTCTGGTCCGCCGGCTTTCCTCGGTGCTGGATCAGATCCTGGGAGGTGACCCCGGCTTTACGGTCTGCTTTTACGAAAACTACTTTTCCATCGTCCGCCAGAAGGACCAGAAGCTCATTCCCGTTTATTACAGCCGGATCAACCGGATCGCCTGCCAGGACGGGATCATGGCCGTATTTACCGGAGAAAATCTCTGTATTCCCTTCCGGGATCCGGACGGCGGCCAGGTATGGGACGATCTCTGGCGTTTTTTAAAAGAAAAGAATCCATCTATCATCATATAAATCATAAGAAGCACGCTGCGCGGATTTCTCATGGTTATGGCGGCAGCTGGAAAGGTCCCGTGCAGGAACAAACGGACTTTGACCCGCGGCCCGCGTAAAAACCGCCTGTACAGGAGCCCCTCGGCCCCGGTACAGGCGGTTTGTTATCCTTAATCAAATTCTTCATAAACCGGCTCAATAGGATCTCCCAGCAGGCCGTTTCCAGCGGCTTCACCGTTGATCTCCGTTAAGATACCGGAGCTGTTGACCTTATAGCGGTTTCCATCCCTGTCCTTTACAGTCGTATTCTTTGAGATACGGCCGGAGGTATTGACCACATACGTCTTATACTGGCCGCCGGATGGAAGGCTCACCAGCATATAGCGGCTGTCAGAATCTGCCTTCTGAAGTTTTCCCATATAGTACAGATAATTGCTCCTGACGCCTGTGAAGCCGCGGCCCGCATAGCTTCCCTCGTTGAAGTAGAAGGTGCTCCTGGTCCCGTCGCCCTCCTCGATGGTCCGTTTTCCCTTTACTACGGTCCTGGAATCCTCATCGAAATAGTAGGACGTATATTCTCCTGTGTCCCCGATCTCCACCTTATGGAGCCCCTTCACCGGATTGCCCCGCTTATCAAACAGATAGTTCTTTCCATCGATCCTTACGAAATCATCGGTGGAGGCTTCCCCAAACTCCGGTCCTGTCTTGGGCTCTCCGTCTTTATTAAAGTAGTACCATTCCACCGACTCGTCCACGTTGTCCAGCAGCCGTTCCGGCGGCTCCAGGGAAAGCCATCCACTGATGGCGGCTCCTACTTTGGCATTTTTGATCTCAGGCTCTGCGAAATACCGCCAGTGCTCAATGGTATTGGAGCTGGCAGAATCCGGATCTCCATCCATATACACCCAGCCTGTCTGCATCTTTCCGGTGGAATCAAAGCAGTAATATTTTCCGTCGATCCGGCTGACCCGGTACTCGCCCTCCTCGTCTCCGGTGGAGGTGCAGTACTTCTTTCCGCTGGGAGCAAAATAATACCAGTACTGGCCGTCGTCGCTCTCCGGACCGTAGGTATAATCGTCCTCATCCTCGTCATAAGGCGGCTCCAGGTATCTCCAGCCAGTCTTCATAGCTCCGTCGCTGCCCAGATAATACAGATTGTCCTCTGTCCAGCCGGTCTGCATCACACCTTCGGAATCAAACAGATAATTCCTTCCGTCGATCTTCTTCCAGCCGTCCTTTACGACCTTCCCGCTGTTTCCAAAATAAAACCAGACGTCCTCATCCCCGCCGTAATAGGAACGGGTCTTTACCCACTTATTGGCCACCATGATCCCGTTGGAATCCACAAAATAATCCTCGTCTGCCCAGCAGCTGACCGCCATCTCTCCGTTTCCGTTTAAATATCTCCACAGATTATCGGCGCCCTTTCTCCACTCATTGGTCACCCGGTTTCCGTACTGGTCCATATATACCCAGGTATTGCCAGACATGGCCCAGCCTTCTGCGGCCAGCGCCTCCATAGTCATAAGCCCGAGGCTTAAAACGGCGGCAGCTGTCAGTACCTTCAGTCCCTTCGTTTTCATAGCTCCATCTCCTTACCATCTGCCTTTTTTCATACAGCCCCTGCTTTACGATCTATCCCGGAGCCGTATATCCCTGGTATCATTCTACCAGTATCTTACAAAATATTCAACCAGAAGAATCTTTCAATTCTCTTACATACTCCCGGCAAATGCCGCAAAACTGCCGCAATCCCATGTTAGTGTATAATTATCATTGGCAAATATAGGAACTATTCCTAAGACAAAAAAGGGAAACAGAGAAAATCCCTGCTTCCCAATCACACAGTTTTTCTTTATGATGTTAACTGCTAAGAAAAACATGTAAAGGAAACTGTATGATGAAAACTATTGTAGAGGAAAAACCAATATCTTTCAAGGAGTTGGAGCAAAAAATATTTTCTTATGTATGTGAGCTGGGCAGAGAGATCACAACTGCCATGCTGGAGGCTTATGATAAGGAACTGGCAGAGGGAAGGGATAAAAAGAATTACCGGGATAAAGGGATCCGCACCACCACGATAAAAACAGTCTACGGTGAAGTCCGCTATGGCAGGCACGTCTATCAGACAAAACTTGAGGATGGAAAGAAAGCCTGTGTGTATCTGCTGGATGAAGCCATGCAGATGGAAAAGACAGGCCTGATCTCCACAAACCTGGCAGAGAAGCTGGCCATGACGGTAACAGAAGCGCCGTACCGCGTTACAGCAGAGACAATAAGCAGCACCTGCGGCCAGAGCATCAGTGCCGGCGGTGTGTGGAACGTGATGCAGCGGTTGGGTGAAAGGATCAGCGAAGAGGAAGAACATGCTGTAAAACAGATGCATGCGGACCAGTCAGAGGGAAAAAAGGAGATTCCGGTACTGTTTGAAGAAATGGATGGCGTATGGCTGTCCATGCAGGATGAACAGCATAAAAAGATGAAAAAACAGGAAATGAAGGTCTTTACCATGTATGAAGGCTGGGATGCGGAGAAAGAAAAGCAGGGCCGCAGCAGCCTGGTGGGAAAAACCATGCTTGCGGGGATGGAGAAAAGTAAGAAATTCCATGAAAAGCGGGAGGCCTGTATTTGCAAGAAATATAATGCGGATGAGATCGGCCAGCGCATCTTAAACGGAGATGGAGGCAGCTGGATCTACGAGCCATATGACCCGGAAGCAATCTTCCAGTTAGACAGATATCATGTATATCAGGAGATCACAGGGAAGATCCGTGATAAGAAAGCGCAGAGAGAAATCCGGGAACTGTTTGATACAGGCAAGCCGGAGGAAATGCTGGAATATATACAGATATATGCGACCAGCGTAGAAAGCCCGGATGAAAAGGATAAAAGCAGCCAAAAGGCCTGGGAATTATATCAATATCTGGAACGTAACAGGGAAGGTCTGCTGCCCTACGATAAAAGGGGGATAAAGATAGCAGCCCCGCCGGAAGGGATTCTTTATAAAAGGATGGGTGTGCAGGAAAATCAGAATTGTACGGTGATCACGCTGAGGATGAAGAACCGAAGGATGCGCTGGTCGGTAAACGGAGCCAATAACCTTGCCAAGATCCTTTACCAAAAAGAAAACAAGGAATTGATTGAGACGATAGAGCGATATACGGATGGATTAGTGTTCACAATGCAGATGCAGGAGATCGTGGAAACATTAAGTGCCGCAAAAGCTCCAAAGAAGGACGGGAAAGGAAATCCGTATGTGGATGTGGTAAATGTGCATATGCCGCTGCTTGAAGCGATACAGACAGCATCCAGAAAGGCGTTTAAGAGAGCGTTCTGTTGTTAAACAAAGGAAAACCCATAGGGTCTATTTGGCATACCCAAAAACAGAAAAAATATCATAAGGAAAAAATGAAGTGGGTAAGTTGCCAACGATTACTTGACACAAACCAATCCCATATGGTATTTGACACGTTCCCCCGAATCACGTATAATATCCACAGAAACCAAACGATAATCATAGAAAGCGACGGTATCATATATGTGGATTGCAGACGGATGGAAGGATTATGAAGTCATCGACTGTTCAAAGGGGGAAAAGCTGGAGCGCTGGGGAAAATACATCCTTTTGCGTCCGGATCCCCAGGTGATCTGGGATACAGAAAAAACGGCTCCCCAGTGGAAAAAGCTCAACGGTCACTATCACCGCAGCTCCAAGGGCGGCGGTGAATGGGAGTTTTTCCATCTTCCGGAGCAGTGGAGCATAAACTATAAGGAACTGACCTTCCAGCTGAAGCCCTTCAGCTTCAAGCACACGGGACTCTTCCCGGAGCAGGCCGCCAACTGGGACTGGTTCGGAGAAAAAATAAAAAATGCCGGCCGGCCTGTGAAGGTCTTAAACCTCTTTGCCTATACGGGAGGAGCCACCCTGGCGGCCGCAAAGGCCGGGGCCTCTGTGACTCACGTGGACGCCTCCAAGGGAATGGTGGCCTGGGCCAAAGAAAACGCCAGATCCAGTAACCTGGAAAGCGCTCCCATCCGCTGGATCGTGGATGACTGCGTGAAATTCGTGGAGCGGGAGCTCCGCCGGGGCAACCATTACGACGCCATCATCATGGACCCGCCCTCCTACGGCCGTGGTCCCAAGGGGGAGATCTGGAAGATCGAGGATGCCATCTTCCCCCTGGTAAAGCTCTGCGCCGGACTCTTATCGGAAAAACCCCTGTTTTTCCTCATTAACTCCTACACCACCGGCCTGGCTCCCGCCGTGCTCACCTATATGCTGGGCTGTACCGTAAAGCCACGGTTCGGCGGTACGGTGCGTTCCGACGAGATCGGCCTTCCGGTGTCCTCCACAGGCCTCGTACTGCCCTGCGGTGCGTCCGGCCGGTGGGAAGCCTGAGACAGCTAAAGTTATAAAAGATCCATAAAAACAGCCGCGGCAATGTAAAAGCACTGCCGCGGCCGTTATATTTTTATAGAACGTGGTCCGCCTGCCGGGGATCCTCCCCAAGCCCGGGCAAAGCCCTTCTGCCTAAGGCTTTAGAACTTCTTCCAGGTATCCCGGAAGAATAACACCAGCAGAGGGAATATCTCCAGACGCCCTGCCAGCATGTCAAAGATCAGAACGATCTTGGACAGATCGGAAAAGCAGGAGAAATTGCCGATGGGTCCCACCATCTCCAATCCGGGGCCGATGTTGTTGAGGGTAGCTGCCACTGCCGTAAAGCTGGTCACCAGGTCAAAGCCGTCCAGACATACAAACAGCGTGGAGACTGCGAATATCAGCACATACGCCACCATAAAGGCGTTTACGCTCCTTAGCACCTCCTGGCCCACGACCCGGCCTTCAAATTTCAGCTTCTTCACCATATGGGGATGGATGATCTGCCCGATCTCTCTGGTCATGGTACGGAACAGGAGCACGATCCTGGAGACCTTGATGCCGCCGCCGGTGCTTCCCGCACAGGCTCCGATGAACATAAGGAGCACCAGGATGGCCCGGGGCACTGCCGGCCACACGTTAAAGTCCACCGTAGAAAATCCCGTAGTGGTTATGATGGAGCCCACCTGGAAGGCCGCATGACGGAAGGCTGTGACCAGGTCAGGGAAGGAATTCCGTATAAACACCGTGATGATCAGCGTCGAAACGGCAATAATTGCCAGGTACCAGCCGGCCTCCTCACAGCGGAGCGCCTCTTTGGGCTTCCTCATATAAAGAAGAAAATATACATTAAAGTTTATACCGAACAGGATCATAAAGATCGTCACAATGGACTGTATATAAGCGGAATATTCGCCGATGCTGCTGTTTTTTATTCCGAAGCCTCCGGTTCCTGCCGTACCGAAGGTGGTACACAAAGCGTCAAACAGCGGCATGCTCCCCAACAGCAGCAGCGCCAGCTCCAGAAGAGACAGGGCCACATAAAGGCCGTATAGGAGCTTGGCTGTGGACCGCACCTTGGGGACCAGCTTGCTGACCGATGGTCCCGGACTCTCCGCCTTCATCAGGTTCATGGAATAACCGCCGCCGGACATGGGCAGGAGGCATAACAGGAATACCAGAACGCCCATGCCGCCGATCCAGTGGGTAAAGCTCCTCCAGAACAGCATGCACCTGGGCAGGACTTCCACATCCTTTAAGATACTGGCTCCCGTGGTTGTAAAGCCAGATACAGTCTCAAACATGGCGTCTACGATACTGGGGATCACGCCAGAAAACACAAAGGGCAGTGCCCCCATAAGGCTCATAACGATCCAGCTTAGGGCCACTGTCACGCAGCCTTCCTTTGCATAAAACACCTTATTGGCCGGCTGCTTCCGCACCAGAGGCACACCCAGAAGCAGGCAGAGCCCGATGGCGGCTGCAAACGCCCAGATGCTGCGTTCCGAATACAGCACTGCCACCAGGGCAGAGGGAGCCATAAGAGCCGCCTCTATGATAAAGACCCAGCCAATGATGAAAAATATCATGGAATAATTCATGGAGCTTCTCCTTTGCTACTTCAGTATATCCCGGATATCCTGGAGACCCCGGTTAGTGGTCACCACGATCACCGTATCTCCCACCTGGATCTTATTCTGTCCGCGGGGCGTAAGGATCGTTCCATTCCGGTTGATGCAGCAGATCAGAAGATTATCCTTCAGATCCAGATCCATCAGAGGCACATCTGTCACAGCCGAAGCCTCACGGATGGAAAACTCCAGGGCCTCAGCCCGGCCGTCCAGGATATTGTACAGCGTTTCCACGTTGCTGCCGATGGTATTCTGGCAGGCCCGCACATACTGTAAGATATAATCGGCCGTGAGATATTTGGGATATACCACGCTGTCGATGGCAAAGCTGTCGATCACGTCATTAAAAGCGATCTTATTGACCTTGGCCACCAGCTTGGCATTGGAGTGCTTCTTGGCAAACAGGGCCAGGAAAATATTCTCCTCGTCCAGACCGGTGAGGGCTACCATGGAATCGGCATAGGTAAGTCCTTCCTCCAGGAGAAGGTTCTTGTCGCTGCCGTCGCCGTTTATGATATCGGCTCCCGGAAGCATCTCGCTTAAATACTCGCAGCGTTCCTTCCTCTGCTCGATGATCCGCACGCGGAAGCCGATCTTTAGCAGATCCAGGGCCAGGTAGTGGGCAATGGTCCCGCCGCCGATGATCAGGGAATTGCGTACCTTTTTCGAACGCACGCCGATCTTTTCAAAGAACTCCGCCGTCTGCTCCAGGGAGCCTGCGATGGACAGGATATCATTGTCCTGGAGCACAAAGCTTCCGTTGGGGATCACCACCTCCGAATCCCGCTCCACAGCGCAGATCAGTACATCGGTCTTTAACCGGCCCATGAGCTCCATAATGGTCTTTCCGTCAAAGCCCATTTCCGGCTTTATGCGGAAGTGCAGAAGCTCCACGCGGCCCTTGGCAAAGGTATCGATCTTAATGGCTGACGGGAACTTTAAGACCTTTAAGATCTCTCTGGCCGTGGTCAGCTCCGGGTTGATGATCATGGAGATCCCCAGCTGCTCCCTTATGAACCGGATCTCTTTATTATAGAGAGGATTCCTCACACGGGCGATGGTATGGCATTTGGCGTTCTTTTTAGCCATCAGGCAGCAAAGCAGGTTCAGCTCGTCCTCGCCCGTCACCGCAATAAAAAGGTCGGCTGTATCCACACCCGCCTCCTGCTGTACATTAAAACTGGCTCCGTTTCCCACAATTCCCATGGCGTCGTACCGGTTGGAAACCTCTTCCACCTTCTGCTCCGACAGGTCCACCATCACCAGATCGTGATCCTCCACACTGAGACGTTCTGCCAGGCTGGTACCGACTTTTCCGCAGCCAACAATAATAATCTTCATATGCATTCTGTCCTATTCTGAGTTTTTTCTGAGTATTTTTAAGGATTTATGTCCTATTATACTATCGATCGCAGGAATCCACAAGACCCGCCCGCAAAAACAATGGCGAAACGCGCAAAAAGAACCGCGTCTCCCGTTAAGGAAACGCGGTTCTCCGGTCATTTACGCTGTCACCGAACGGCGTACAGCCTTTTTCATATTCTTATACGGATCCCTGCGGAACAGCATATACAGAAGGAAAAGCAGTATCAGCGCGGCGGCGGCTGTTCCCAGCCCCACCGGTGCTCCCAGTATCACGGAACCCAACTGGTATACGCAGAGACTTACCCCATAAGCAAATACATTCTGATAAAGGACTGCAAACCAGAACCACTTTCTGGACTGCATCTGCTGGGCCATGGTCGCAATGGCGGCAAGGCACGGAGAATCCAGAAGGTTGAACACAAGGAAGGAAAATGCTGCCGCCACATTGGGGAACCAGCTCTGGATGGCTGCTCCCACCACTGCAGTCTCCTCCACCATGGACTCATCCACGTTGGCCAGGACACCCATGGTGGTCACAATGGCCTCTTTGGCGGAAAATCCGGAAATGGAAGCCGCCACCGGCTGCCAGGAGCCAAAGCCCAGCGGCGCGAAGATCCAGGCGATGGCGCCGCCCAGAAGGGCCATAAGGCTGTTGGATACATCTTCCACGGCTCCGAAGCCTCCGTTCTCAAAGCCAAAGGTGGAAAGCACCCACATAACGATGCAGGCCAGGAACAGGATGGTGCCTGCCTTTTTAATAAAGCCCCAGAGTCTTTCCCAGGTGTGCATGAGCACCGTCTTAGCAGACGGGATATGGTATGCCGGAAGCTCCATAACAAAGGGAGCCGCCTCTCCGGAAAACGGTTTCGTCTTTTTTAAGATGATGGCAGACACCAGTACGGCCGCCACTCCGATGAAATACATGAGGGGAGCGATATAACCGGCGGCCTCATAATTTCCCGTGGCCCAGCCCGTCATGATCCCGCCCATAAGAGCGATCACCGGGAGCTTTGCGCCGCAGGGCACGAAGGTAGCCGTCATAATGGTCAGCCGTCTGTCATTATCGTTTTCAATGGTACGGGAAGCCATGATCCCCGGGATCCCGCAGCCCGATGAGATCAGGAGCGGAATGAAGCTTTTGCCGGAAAGCCCGAAATGACGGAACACCCGGTCCATGACGAAGGCGATGCGGACCATGTAGCCGCAGTCCTCCAGGATGGAAAGGAGCAGGAACAGAATGGCCATCTGGGGAAGGAAGCCGAACACTGCTCCCAGACCTCCCAGGATCCCATCCACCACCAGACCTGTCACCATACTTCCGGCTCCCAGGCTGCTGAGTGCTCCAGCAGCCGCCTCCTGAACAGCGACCACAAAGGAGTCGTTGGCCCAGTCTGTACCCATGGTACCCAGGGTCGTCACAGAAATATAGTATACAAAATACATGATCGCCGCAAAGATCGGAAGTCCCAGGATCCTGTTTGTAACGATCCTGTCGATCTTATCCGAGGTGCTTAACCTGGCCGGCGCTTTTTGCACGGCCTTTCCCATCACCTCTCCAATATATCCGTAACGGGCGTCGGTAATGATGCTTTCCGTATCGTCGTCCATATCCTTTTCCAGGCTCTCTGCCTCCGTCCGGATGGACGCCATGGCGGAGGGCGGCAGGTTTAAGTCTGCCTCGGCCCGGGGATCCCGTTCCAGCAGCTTAATGGCATACCAGCGTCTCAGGGACGGCTCCACCCGGTCTCCCAGAGCCTCCTCGGCCTTTAATATGGCGCTTTCCACCCGGGCCGGGAACACATGGCCAGGGGCCTTCCATTTCTGTCCCTTGGCAGCAGCCACCGCCTGGTCTGTCACTTCCTTTAAGCCCGTCCCCTTAAGGGCAGAGGTCTCCACCACCTGGCAGCCAAATATCCCAGAAAGCCGTTCTGTGTCGATCTGGTCTCCCTTTTTCGCCAGCAGATCGCTCATGTTTAGGGCAATGACCACCGGGATCCCCAGCTCCAGAAGCTGGGAGGTCAGATACAGGTTTCTTTCAATGTTGGTGGCGTCCACCAGGTTGATGACCGCCTCCGGCCGCTCCTTTAACAGATAATCCCGGCTTACCACTTCCTCCAGTGTATACGGGGACAGGGAATAGATCCCCGGCAGGTCCGTTATGATGATCTCCTCCTCTCCTTTGGAGGTTTTCAGCCGTCCTTCTTTCTTTTCCACCGTCACGCCGGGCCAGTTGCCCACGTACTGGTTCGCTCCTGTGAGCGCGTTGAACATGGTGGTCTTTCCACAGTTGGGATTTCCCGCCAAAGCAATCCTGATACTCATGTTTCTCCTCCTTAAATCCCTTCTTTTACCGTCACATCGATGCTGTCCGCATCGGCCTTTCTCAGGGAAAGCTCATATCCCCGAATGGTGATCTCCACCGGATCTCCCAGGGGAGCCACCTTCCGGACATAGATCTCACTCCCCTTTGTGATCCCCATGTCCATGATCCTCCGGCGGAATGCCCCCTCCCCGCGGATCTTTGCCACCAGAACCGTTGTCCTCACCGGAACCTCCCGTAATGTCATAGCGTTCTCCTTTCTCCTCCTCTTTTTCCATCCCCTTATATGGGGCACATCTGCTTCCTGGCATGTTTATTGGTTATTTAAGGCTAACTCTGCGTTTTTTAGTTACCCACGACTAACCCGTGGGCTTTTTGATGGAGCCGGAGGCTTTTAAGGCCCCGCGGCTCCTGCTTCTATACCATAATGTGCTTCGCCATTTCTTTATTGACGGCTACTCTGGAATCCTTAATATGGATGATCATATTTCCGCAAAGCTCGGAGACCACCCGGACCTGGCTTCCGTCCACAAATCCAAGATTGGCCAGAAACCGCCTTGTATCGGCAGCTCCCCCGATCCGTTTTACCACTCCGGTCTCTCCCGGACGCAAAAGAGTAATTGGCATCATGCTCCCTCCTTCGCATTTTCTCTGCCGCAGCAGCAGCCTCCAGAACACCCGGAGCAACTTCCGCAGCCGCAGGCCGTTTTTCCTGCCTTCTTCTGGCTCCTCATGAATCTCAGCACGGCCACCGCCGCGCACGCCACCAGGAGCAGTACGATCCCATCTGCCAGACTCATTGGATCACCTCTTTTCTTTTTGATACTAATTATCAATTTCAAATGAATTATATTCCTCTCAGCTGAAAAAGTCAACCCTTTTTTCGTATTTTATTTCGTACACAAAACTGCTTGAAATCTTTGTCCATACACTTTAAAATATGGGTAAACGCCGGACCTGCTGTGCCAGGGCCGGTTCTGAAACAATGCTTAAGGAGGTTTTTCATGAACTGCAGCAGAAGACTCACCGATACACTTTACTGGGTCGGCGCCAACGACAGGCGGATCGCCCTGTTTGAAAATGTATACCCCGTTCCCCGGGGCGTTTCCTATAATTCCTATCTGCTCTTAGATGAAAAGACAGCTCTCTTTGATACCATCGACCAGGCATTTACCCACCAGCTCCTGGAAAATGTTTCCTTTGTGCTGGATGGACGTTCTCTGGACTACCTGATCGTCAATCACATGGAGCCCGATCACTGTGCCTCCATCGCTGACATTCTCTTCCGGTATCCTGGGGTGAAGATCGTCTGCACTGCCAAGGCTGCAAATATGATGAAGCAGTTTTTTGAATTCGATGTGGACCAGTATGTGGTTCCCGTAAAGGAGGGCGACACCCTTTCCCTGGGCGTCCATACCCTGACCTTCGTTATGGCCCCCATGGTCCACTGGCCTGAGGTCATGGTCACCTATGAGACCACGGAGAAGATCCTGTTCTCCGCAGACGCCTTCGGCTCCTTCGGCGCCATCGACGGAAATATCTTTGCCGATGAAACAGACTATAAAAACCAGTGGCTGCCGGAAGCCAGAAGATACTACTGCAACATCGTCGGAAAATACGGTCCCCAGGTGCAGGCCTTATTAAAGAAGGCCTCCGGGCTGGAGATCTCCATGATCTGCCCGCTCCACAGCCTGGTATGGAGGAAGGATCTGGACTGGCTCCTGGAGAAATATTCCCGCTGGAGCTCCTATGAGCCGGAGGAAAAAACCATGCTCATCGCCTATGCCTCCGTATACGGCCACACAGAGCAGGCCGCCGATGCCATTGCTGCAAGGTTAGCGGAGCGGGGAGTACCCAATATCGCCGTTTACGATGTGTCCAAGACCCATCCGTCCTATATCCTGGCTGACGCCTTCCGCTGCTCAGCCCTGGTATTTGCATCCATCACCTACAACAATGGGATCTTCTGCAACATGGAGACCCTGCTGCACCAGATCGCTGCCCATAACCTCCAGAACCGGACTGTGGCCTTCTTGGAAAACGGCTCCTGGGCCCCGGTGTCTGTAAAGCATATGACGGATACCTTCGCATCCTTAAAGAACATGAAGGTACTGGAGGAAAGTCTGACCATCCGGTCTTCCTTAAAGAACTGCCAGGGAGACTGTCTGGAAGCTCTGGTTGATTCCATTTTCCAGTCTCTCGCATAATTTTTTCTGGAAATGGTTATACAACAATATACTACTATATTTTATCCACAGGAGGAACTGACTATGAAGAAATATGAATGCGAAGTATGCGGTTACATTTATGATGAAGCAGCCGGAGATCCGGATAACGGCATCGCTCCCGGCACCAAATGGGAGGACGTTCCCGAGGACTGGGTATGCCCCTTATGCTCCGTCGGCAAAGACCAGTTTAAAGAGGCCTAACAGCTCTATAAAAAAATAAAAGGGGAATTCTTATGGGAATCAAAGTAAATCAGGAAACACTCCAGATGATCGCCGATCTTTCCAACGCCAGGGGCGCTTCCGGCTTCGAGGACGAGACAGTCCAGGCGGCAGCAAAGCACATTGGCGAGGGCTATACCACCGAAGAGGACTGCCTGCGCAACTTCTATATGTACCGCACTGCCAACTCCGGCAATAAGCCGGTGTTCATGCTGGATGCCCACAGCGACGAGGTGGGATTCATGGTCCATTCCATCCGCCCCAACGGAACCCTCCGTTTCGTGGCCTTAGGCGGCTGGAACGTGGGCTCCCTCGCCTCCTCCAAGGTGCTTGTGAGAAACTCTGAGGGAAAATATCTTCCCGGCGTCATTGCTGCAAAACCGGTACACTTTATGTCGGCTTCAGAAAAAGCATCTGCCGGGGCAGCGGATATCTCCTCCCTCTCCATCGACATCGGCGCTGTGAGCGCAAAGGACGCAGCTGAAAACTTTAAGATCCGCATCGGCGAGCCGGGGGTTCCGGATGTTACCCTGGAATACGATGAAGAACATGATCTGATGTTCGGCAAAGCCTTTGACTGCCGCATCGGCTGCGCAGCTCTCATCGAGACGCTCCGCCGGTTAAGGGATGAAAAGCTGGACGTGGACGTGGTGGGTGTTCTTTCCTCCCAGGAGGAGGTAGGCGAACGCGGCATGAAGGTGGCCGTAAACCACATAAAGCCCCAGATCGCCATCTGCTTCGAGGGCTGTCCGGCGGACGATACGTTTACTGAGCCTTACGCAGTCCAGACGGCCTTCAAAAAAGGACCCATGCTGCGCTTCATGGACAAATCCATCATCTGCACTCCCAGATACCAGCGCTATGCCCTGGATCTGGCTGAGAAGCGCGGTCTTATGGCCCAGGCGTCTGTCCGGGAGGGCGGCGGCAACAACGGTGCCATTGTCCATACGTCCTTAGATGGGATCCCGTCCATCGTCATCGGCGTTCCGGTGCGGTACATCCATTCCGTCCACGGCATTGCCTCCTACTATGATTTTGAAGCCACTGTAAAACTGGCCGTAGAAATCGTAAAATCCATGAATGGAGATATTATTAAATCTTTTTAAACGATTCCAATATCTTCCAACATGATTTTCCTGGTCCGTGACATACTAACACCATCCCAGAAAACAAAGGTGGTGAACGACCATGAACCAGGAAAAGAACGAATGTATCCAGTGCTCCATCCACAACTGCGTACACCACGCGGGGACTGCGGATTACTGCACACTGGACCGGATCCATGTGGGGACCCATGAACTGAACCCCACAAAGAAGGAATGTACCGACTGTGATTCCTTCCAGTATAAAATGTCCTGAGGCGGCTGATCTGCCATCGGGGTATGGGAAAGGCCTGGCAGCTGCACCGATCTGCAGCCGCCAGGCCTTTTTTATCCGCCCATCCTTATTTCAGACGTTTCCGCCTCATGTGATTTCTGGTTTTTTATGCGTTTCCCTGTCTCATACAGCCGCCAGGCCCCTGGGGAGCCGCCGCCTGGTCAAAGCTGGGATTGAAGGCATAAAAGTTCCGGCTGTCCAGACGGTCCTGGAGGCCGCGCAGGGCTTCACCGAAACGGGAAGATTGAAGTAGATTTACCTCAAAAATGATAGCGGATAAAACCGCCTTAGATTTTCCATGTGATTTCAATATTCCCGTTTGCCACCTTGATAACTTTGATTAAAGCGTCAACAACTGCCTGTTTATCTTCAAAGGAAATGTTATCCCATTTCTTTACATGGTCTGTTATTTGTCCCATTTTGTTTTCTGTATGCGTACAAGTAAGAGAAATGATTTCTTCCTGTAAAGTTTGGCGTTCAGTGTCTAACTCGGAAACCTTATCATTGATGTACTTCATCAAGATAGCGTTTGCACTTCCTACTTTGGAAAGCAGGTCGTTAATTTCCTCGTCTATTTGTGTCAAACGGATTTTGTTCTTTGATACTTTAGGTACAGATTTGTTTTCTTCTTCATCTGATAGCTTCTTAAATTCAGACAGCTTTTCACGAATGGCTTTTAACATATATTCCTCTAAAACGTCTGCATAAACAGTGCTTCCCGTTCCTTTACAGTTACCGTTATGTCCCGATTGACTGCAAACGAAATATCGTCCCCATTTTGTTTTTGCTTTCCGAATTACCAAAGCATAACCGCAGTTTCCACATTTTACTTTTCCTGTAAGCCATGAGTTCTTCGGTTTACAAGTTTGTGTTGACTGGCGATTATTTAGACAGCGTATCCTGCAAGCTAACCATGTGGCAGAAGAAATAAAGCCTTTATGTGGTGCTAATACTATTTCCTTGTCCGTAAGGTCACACTGTTTTCTTGTTGTTGATACCGTTCCTTTATATAGGTAACAGGCATTATAACCTGTAAAATCGCTTGCCGGATTATAAACATCTGCTCCTTGACTTTTGAAGAAGTTATACACGTCAATATCAGCTTCCACATATACAGGATTTCTCAGCATTTCACTTATTCTTGCAGAAGTCCAATTTCCTCCGCGTAATTGCTTAATACCATGCTTATTGAGATACCGTATAATGTCGCCAAGAGAATTAGCCGGGTCAGCATACAACGAATAAATAAGTTTTAGCTGTTCGCTTTCTTCCGGGACTTCTTCATACATGGAAGTGCGGATATTGTCAATGATAGTTTCCTTTAAGCGATACCCATAAGGAATACGTCCACCCATATAAAAGCCCCTCTTATTTCTTGCATAATAAGCGTCAGTAACACGTTTTTGTATTGTTTCTCGTTCCAGTTGAGCAAAGACAATACAAATATTCAACATGGCTCTGCCTATGGGGGTGGAAGTATCAAACTTTTCTGTTGAAGAAACAAATTCTACATGATATTCTTGAAACACTTCCATCATATTAGCAAAATCCAAGATTGAACGACTAATACGGTCTAACTTGTAAACAATTACGCGCTTAATTTTCCCCGCCCGAATATCATTCATCATTTTTTCAAAATCCGGTCGGTTCGTATTTTTCCCACTAAACCCTCTATCGGCATATTCGATATAAGGGTCGCCATGAGTTTCATACCTGCAATATTCAAGCTGGCTTTCAACGGATATACTGTCTTTTTTTTCGATTGACTGGCGTCCATATAATGCGTCATACATCATGTTCGTTACCTCCGAACAAGACGTTATGACATAAGCCGCCCACACTTATATTATAGCATTGAACAGACAGTCCTTCAATTACATCATTCATATTTCCGAAAAATCTGAAAAAGCTGCCTTGCGATTTCTCGTTTGGCAACTTCCTGCGGTTTCTGTAAATATTGTGGGCGACGATTTATTACAACTAATTGCATTTTCTGTTGATTGATTTCATCTTTATCAATCCTATAAGAAACTTTATCTTCCATAAAATATACCCCCTTTGGTATTCCGTACATCTTATGAAAGACAGCAAGTACACTATTACAAGGTAAAAATAGACAGTTCAGACGGTTTTAGCAAACCTCACAAGAATTTCACTTCCGCATGGTTCTCATGCAGCTCTACCCGTTGCCTGCGACGCTTCTAACGCTCGGACTACGGCGGTAAAGGAGTATCATTATACCGATATATAGATTATGGCGACAGAGTTGCTAAGTCTGCTATGGAACGCTGATAGTTCTCGCTCGTTTTGTCCCTCCTTTCAGTCATGGCGTATCAGCCCAACGGCTCCCCATATATCGAATGTATCTGATTTGCCTTATGCTGCGTCGCCGTTCTATTGCGCCGCTTTCTTTGTCAAAGAGCAGAGGGCTGTTCTGCGATATGGAACGGAAAAGGGGGAAGCGTTCCAATACCGCGTTGCTTTATTCAGCCCTAAATGTGAGGATTGCCCTCATTAGTTTTGCTTGCAGCCTTTCGCGTATTTCTTCGTCTACTCCAAAATAAACATTTCCTCGCTCATCATAGAGCTTCCGCATGGAAAGACTTGCTATGTAGCCGCTGAAATGCTGCAATACAATCTTCATTGCGTCCGGGTCGCCTTTGCTCGCTGCCAAAATAACGGGATAGGGAACAAGGGCATTTTCCGGGTACTCGGTCGGTTTACCATTCAATCCATTCATCAGCGTTTTCCTCCAAATATTTTTTTAACTGCTCAAAGGAGCTTGTCCGGCGATACTGTACCGTACTTCTTGAGATATTGAGCTGCTTTCCGATTTCTATATCAGTCAATCCCTCAAAGTAATACAGCAGTACAATTTTGCGCCGTTCTTCGGGTAAAGCCCGGATAGCTTCAAGCAGCAGTTTTGGGGTTATTT
The DNA here is from genome assembly GCF_051602715.1 of Pilosibacter sp. YYHA0881. Lineage (GTDB taxonomy): Bacteria > Bacillota > Clostridia > Lachnospirales > Lachnospiraceae > Alitiscatomonas > Alitiscatomonas aceti. Next base: position 3,076,256 of record NZ_CP175657.1, on the reverse strand, counting down.
CTTTTCCTGCCATTTGATAAGACGGCTCTGCTTCTTCGTCTTGAAAATACTTATCGATGGTATAAAGCTGCCGTTCCTCATGCAAGGCAAGGTTGGAAAAAGTAACTTCCCGAACTCTGCGCCGACGAATTTCTTCATGGGCGTTGCACGCTTCATTGTGCAGCACTGATTTACAGAACTTTTGAAACGTACATTGCTTTTCAAATTCCCTGCGATTAGGTGTCATGGTGTTCACCTCCTTTCTGCCGAAAGGCGGTAGTACCTCCCCTTTTCGCGGGATAATACAGGCGACTTTTTGCTTTGCCAAAAAGAGGGCAAAATTTTTGAAAAATCTTCTGCAAAATGCGAAATGCGCCTGCCTGCAAAATACAGACAGACGCATAGGAAATAACAGCAGTATTTAATTGATTTGACAGTTCATCTACATAGCCGGAATACCCCGTCGGTGGATAATGGCTTTTTTTGACAAGTTGTAATTGTCAGGTGGGGAATGATAGATAAAAAAGGACATGACAGTACCTCCTTGATACCGCCATATCTTTAAAAAAGGGCGACTTTAATATGCCCCCCGCAATCTCATTTTTGAAAAAGAAAACGGCGGCTTTGATTGTTATTTCAAAACCGCCGTTAGGCAATCTATATTTTAATTAGGCGCATGAGGAAGTTGCCGCCGTAACAACGTTTTTTTTTATTACCGTTAGGCAGCTTGAATTTTTTTACCAATTTTTAAGAAAGTTTTTTCAAAGGTATACAAAATTCACATAAATGTTTTGCAACTTTGTCGGCAGGATAGCGCTCAATTACTGGCTTTGTTTCGTCCACCGATAAACTACCAACTAATTTCTGTATATTGCTCCAAAAAGCAGTAATGTCTTGTTCCGTATGTGGAAGTTCAAATACAGCATATATACCGTCTGGAATTTTGCGAATATCTAATGCTATATCGGGGTTCCCGTTGACTATAAGACCAACATCATACCGTAATTTATTTTTATCGGTCATAGCGGGATTATCTAATGCTATTCCTAAAATAACACTGCTTTTGTCTAAAAGTTCTTTCTCTCTTAAATATTCTTTAAAATTTTCCATAAAGATTTTGTTCTCGAAGCCATAATTGCCCGTTCGTCGTATATACGCGATTGTAATGTTTTTAAACTCTTCAATTTTCAATGCTGTCCCTCCATATTCAGAATTTCTAAATCAATCGTAAGGGCAATTAAATTGATTTTCAACAACTTTTTTAAAATGGACGTAACTTTTTTAAAATCTAACATATAAAGGAAAAATAAGCCGATAACCACAAGGAAATATCCTCATGTGTTATCGGCTCTGCGTCTGTGCGTCTGGCTCTTTGATAACTGAAATATTTAGTTTATAGACGTTGATTAGGGTTTCTTGCTTGCACTTTGGACAGTACAGAGGGAAATTTTTTAATTCAGTATCTTCCCGTATTTGCAGTCGTGTTTTATTTTTGCAAACCGGACAATAAATCCAATTTTCACTATTCATCATTATTTACCTCTATGTTTAGCTTTTCGTTTTTCTTGACGCAAAGCATACTGGCGTTCTTTTTCAGCTTCCCGTTGTTCTTTACTTTTAACTTTTCGTTCCATTTTGTTTTGTTCATGTTGAAGTTTCAACGCCTGTTGTGCTTTGGTTCCCATTCCTTTATTTTGTAACTGATTGTTGATTTCTCGTTGCATACGTTTAGGATTGATTTTTCGTTCTTCTGTTATTTCTGATTTGATAGGGGGACTGAATTTAAGACTATTCCAATTTTTTAGTAAAAAATCGTAAACTTCATAGTCTTTAGGTTCACTACCAAAAGTGATTTTACAAACTTCATAATATCCCTCGTCAAATCGTTCATATACGCCAATCCAAAATGGAGCTTCAAACATGACCGTCAAGCTACTTTTTACAGACATAACATCATTCCTTACTCATTTGAGCTTCAAAATTGTTAAGCCATTCTAAAAGTGAATTATAGAGAAGTTTCTGCTGTTCAAAAATCGTTCTCCCTACAAGTGGGATAGTAGCATATTGAATTGCATAATCTTCATTAGCTTTAGCAGAGATTTTTATACTTTCTCTTAATTGAGCAATAAGTTTAATCGCTTCATTTGAACTAACTTTATTCAAATTTGCAATTACCACATTAAAATCAAATAAGAGAGGAACATCTTGAGAAGCATAGGTAAACATTAACTTTTCAAAATATTCTTTCCCTTTCTCTGTAATAGAGTAAATCGCTTTATCAGCAAATTTATCTCCTTTTACAATATCACTTTCTAAATAGCCTTTTTCTTTTAATTGCAGAACTTTTCTATAAATTGACGGCACACTTATTTTCGTCCACTTTGATAAGTTATGATATTCTACATCTTTCTGTATGTCATAAGCACTTTGCGGTTTTTCTAACACGATACCAAGCACCACTAAATCTATTGATGACATATTGTTTCTCCTTTCCTTTTACTATTATCAATAGTACTATTGTCGATAGTAAAAGTCAAGAGAAATATGGTCTGTATTTCCTTTACAATGAATATCCAAGATTACCGGATTGAATAGCGGCAATATTTTTAGATATTCTCTCTTTAGACCAATCCCACCATTTGAATTTGAGCAATGTATCAATCGTTTCCCGTTGGAGTAACAGTTTTGTTGTTGGTAAAAATCAGCAATCATAAAACATATTGTAGCTATCAACAAAAAGAACCGATAACCACAAGGAAATATCCTCATGTGTTATCGGCTCTGCGTCTGTGCGTCTGGCTCTTTGATAACTGAAATATTTAATTTATAAGCGTTGATTAGAGTTTCTTGTTTGCACTTTGGACAATACAACGGAAATTTTTTTAATTCAGTATCCTCTCGAAGTTTTAATCTTGTCTTTCCTCTACATAAAGGACATAATATCCAATTTTCATTTTTCATTAAAAGCCTCCCAATCACTAATTGACCATTGAGAAATTACGTGTTTTCCTAAAATGGTAATAGCCTTTCTTTTACATTGATTAGCACAACGATAACATAAAGTACATTTTTTCCCCGCAACCGCTTTTTCTTGTATCAAAGAAAGATTTTGCATAGGACAAATAGAAATACAATTACCACAACCAATACAAGCAGTTTTATCTATATGTACATTTTCATAATAATGACGTGTTTTTCCAATAAACCAAAGACGTTGCCCTAAAAGTCCAGCTATATGAGAAAGAAATCCTAAACCATTTTGGGTCGGAATACCTTGCTTTAATTTATTTACAGCTAACGGAATAGCTTCATTTACATCTGAAATAATTTGTTGGTTTTGGGCTGTTGAATGTTTAAGAGCTTTAACATCACATATACAGTCGGGCATTTTCAAATGAAGCCCACCCCAAATATGCGCTTTATATTTTTTGAATAAGCGCGCCGATAATCCGGCACCGTCCCCACTGAAAAGTCCCATAGTTGCAATTATAAAGATATTTTTCTTTTCCCAAATAGTATGATTATCATTTATAAAATCTCGCACTATTTTAGGAAGATTGCTATAATATATCGGATAGGCAAAAACAATATCTTTATGTAGCATAATTTTTTCTATTACAGATTTTTCTTCTAAAGAAACAATTTTAGATGTACCGTCATATAAAGCAACAAATTTTTCTAAACAATATTTTGTGTTACCTGTTCCGCTAAAATAAACTCCAATCATACTTTTTCTCCCATGTTATTCAAAAATGAAAGTTCAAAGATTTCCATAAAGTCAATCACTTTCTGTTTCCAATCGTTATTATAATAAACATTACTCATAGTTGCTAACGAAGTAATTCCATGTATAAATGCCCATATAGTGATGATAACATCATTTTGTTCTTCTAATGGATAATTCACTTGTTCTAATAATTTACTTACTATATCTTTATAAATTATATATGGCTTATAATTTTCTTTGTCCGATATTGATAAGGATAAATCAATTTTAATGTTGGATTGAGAATACAAAAACTGAAAATAAGCAGGATTTTCTACAAAGAAAGATATGTAAGTTACCCCCATGTCTTTCAATATTTCTGAAATATTATGATTTTTCTGAATAGTATCTTCTAATAATTTTGAAAATCTGTCTGTAATAAATAACTGCATAGCTTCTAACAGTTCTTCTTTGTTTTGAAAATGGCTGTAAGGTGCAGCATGGCTTACTCCACAAGCAGCAGCGACTTTTCTCAAAGAAAAAGAGTGTATGCCCTCCTTACTAACTATTTCTATTCCTTTTTCAATTAGTGCATTTCGTAAATCTTTATGATGATAGGATTGCTTTAACTCAGTAGACATATATATTTACCTCCTCAAATCTTTACACTGTCTACATTATATCTATAAAACTTTACACTGTCAAGTTTTTTGCAAAACGCAATCATACTATGCTCTATTTCTATCCATACTATGATATGTGTAATCATATCTCAAAGAAAAGAGGAACAGTAAAATGTAACTGGGTGAAATAATTATGAAGCAGAATAAAGAGAAATTCGATTTTAAGGCTTTCGGGCAAGCCATTAAAGCAGCAAGAAAAGCAAAGGGAATATCACGCAATCAGTTAGCCGATACGCTGAATATTGCGCCCCGATATATCGCGTCCATTGAGAACAGCGGGCAACACCCAAGTTTACAGATTTTGTATGAGCTTGTAACCCTGCTTGACGTATCAGTAGACCAATTCTTTTTCCCGGAACGGGAACAGGAGAAGTCCACACGTCGCCGTCAGCTCGATACCATGCTTGACACTATGAGCGAAACGGACTTGAAAATTATGTCTGCTACTGCAAAAGGCATAGAGGAAGCCAACAACGACAGGACGGGGGAATAAAGTTCCCTCGTTTTCGTCTATATAGAGTTCTTGAAGCGTCGCAGGATTGCGGCGTTTTTCTTTTGCTCTTTTTTGGCATACTGGGAGTTTCGTTGTAGTGATAAGTGAGGAAAAAACTTTCTTAGCAAGCATAGGAAAAGAGTACCCTTTTCCGTATTTTCGCCCTCCCGTCCTGCGGTGTGTCGGTTGAAATTGCTTGTTGGGAAGTGTCCCAAACCCTCAGAGCGGAAAGGAGTAATTGCATGAATGGACGCAAAAGAAAAGTACAAATCAAATTCTATGTAACAGAGGAAGAAAGGGCATTGATTGAGCAGAAAATGAAGCTCGTCCCCACCCGTAACATGGCGGCGTATCTTCGCAAGATTGCCATTGACGGGTATATCATTCAGACAGACCATAGCGACATAAAAGCCATGACAGCGGAGATACAGAAAATCGGGGTCAACATCAATCAGATTGCAAAGCGTGTCAATGCGACAGGCAGCATTTACCAAGAGGACATAGAGGAAATAAAGGGGGTGCTTGCAGAGATATGGCGGTTACAAAGATTAAGCCTATTAAAAGCACGTTGAGCAAAGCCCTTGACTATATCCAAAACCCGGATAAAACAGAGGGGAAAACGCTTGTGTCCTCTTTTGGGTGCAGCTATGAAACGGCAGATATTGAATTTGAATATACCTTGTCGCAGGCTCAGCAGAAAGGGAACAACTTAGCCTTTCATCTGATACAATCGTTTGAACCGGGAGAGGTGGACTGTGAGAAAGCCCACGCAATCGGAAAACAGCTTGCCGACGCAGTAACAAAGGGACAACACGAATACGTCCTAACCACCCACATAGATAAGGGACATATCCATAACCATATCATTTTTTGCGCGGTCAATTTTGTTGACTACCATAAGTACAATTCCAATAAGCGCAACTACTACGACATACGGAACATGAGCGATAAGCTGTGCCGGGAAAACGGGCTGTCTGTTGTTGTTCCGGGTAAAGGCAGTAAGGGAAAAAGCTATGCGGAATATCAAGCTGAAAAAGCCGGGACAAGTTGGAAAGGCAAGCTGAAAATTGCCGTTGATACGCTTATCCCCCAAGTGGCAAGTTTTGAAGAATTATTGCAGCGGTTACAGGCGGCAGGCTATGAGATAAAGCCGGGAAAATATATCTCCTGCCGCGCTCCCGGACAGGAACGCTTTACCCGCTTAAAAACCCTCGGTGCAAATTATACAGAGGAAGCAATCAAAGAACGGATTGCAGGCAGGCGCACAAAGGCGGCAAAAGCTCCCAAAGAGCAGCGCGGCGTATCGCTGCTTATTGACATTGAAAACAGTATCAAGGCACAAGAGAGCCGGGGCTATGAACAGTGGGCGAAAATCCATAATCTGAAACTGGCTGCAAAAACTATGAATTTCTTGACGGAACATCAGATTGAGCAGTACGCGGATTTAATCAGCCGGATTGAGAAAATAAATTCAGAAAATGAAAAGACCGCAGACGCATTAAAGAGCGTGGAGAAACGTCTTGCAGATATGGTAGTGCTGATGAAGCACGTTGCCACCTACCAAAAGACAAAACCCACCTATGAAGCATACCGTAGGGCAAAGGATAAAAACGCATACCGGGCAAAAAATGAAAGCAGTCTAATACTTTATGAAGCGGCGGCAAAGGCACTGAAAGCGTCGGGCATTACCAAACTCCCCAATCTCGCCGCTATGCAGGAAGAATACAGGAAGCTCCAAGCGCAGAAAAAAGCCCTTTACGCTGATTATGGAAAACTGAAAAAACAGGTCAAGGAATACGACGTTATCAAGCAGAACATAGACAGTATTTTGCGGCAGCCAAGAGAGCCGGAACAGAACAAAGGAAAGGAACGGGAATAAAATATTTTTCCAATAAAAGAAAAGCAGAATGTGACATGAAACCACATTCTGCTTTTCTTTTATTGGGCTTTTTTATCGTGATATACCTTGAACATATTAGCAAGATATTTTTCTGGTTCCGGCATAGGGTGCCCTTTACCTGTTGTATTATGTTGCTCATGCTGATTATATCTTTGTTTTACTCGTTCCCAATCTTTCGGGTACATGGATTTGAAAAGTTGTTTAAACTCCTCCATATCCTCTGTGTTTTTCATAGCTTCAAAAACAGCATTGACTTTTTCTTCTTTTTTTACAATAACACTCTGTGCCATATACAGCACCTCCTTTGATTTAATAGTAAAATTATATCAGATAGCAAAAGAAAAAGCAAAAAAATGGACGCAGCAGCCATGTAATTATAGCCGCCGCGCCCGTTTTTTATGAGTGCAGATAATTTGATATGTTACGCAGTAGAACCCCGTTTCCAAAGGAAAAGGGATTCTGTATCGCCTATGCCAGTTTCACACCATTTATGCCCTATAAATCAAGGCTTTTTTTGCCCTTATTGCGTAACCGCGGCGCGCCGTTTCCTCATGCGCTCGGCTGCCTGTTTACGGGTAATCCGTTTCCGGCAGTCCGGGCAGTATTTGACGCTGTTTGATTTTGATACAAAAAATGTGCCGCACTCGGTACAACGCTTTTTGTCCTCGGTTTTGAAAAGCTCTGCATACAGCAGCTTATCAAGAGGAAGTACGGCAATCTGAAACCACTTGCATAAAAGCGAATAGGAAATAAGCTGCGGACAGATACATTCCTCCCCGTTGTCAAGCAAGATACAGTGTCCGCGCTCGCAGTTGCAGCACTCCTTTTTTACAAGGCTGTTGACTTTCCGGCTTTGGGGCGGCGTGAGCCGCTTACCCCCGGTCATACCTCATCAGCGGCGAAAATAGCAAGCTCCGCATATTCGTTTTCTGTTAGTGGGGAGATTTTCTGTAAGGTGCGCTCTACAAAGGGGCACATATCCTCGTCCATGAATGTCAGCGCAGCCGTCATATTTTCCATAAGCTGTGCCTTGCTTCCCTCATGGTAAATACTCAACAGGTTCATTTCTTCAACGGTCAGTCTAATCATGCTCATACCTCCATTTCGTGATGTTTTGATTTTGCTGTCTTTTTCGGGACTTTTGGGGATTTCTCTGTTTGTAACTGCGCCCGGACAGAAGGACGGGCTTTTTTCATCTCTTTATTCCTTTCGCTTTTATCTATCAGTGCATAAACGCCATGTCTGCCCTCCAACGTGGAAAAGGAAAGGGTTTTGTAAGGCAGCATGGAAAACAGCCGTTCCATGTCCTTATCCGTTGCCAGTGGAACAAAATAGGGAGAAAGCTCTACTGCACAATGGGTCTTTTCGGGGCTGTCCGGTTCTCCAAGTCCTTTTACATTTTCCACAATCCGGCGGGCTTCCGTTTCAATCCGTCTGTCATGCAGGGCGGCGATATGTAACTGAAAATCCCCCTGTGTATGTGGTATTCGGTTTTGGTACTGTTCCCTCAAAAGGCTTTTTAAGGCTTCCGGGTTGTTTGGCTGTGCTTCAAAACGTATAAATTTTCCAAGCTGCGGGTCAGTGTCCCCGTCAAAATATTGTCCGGCAGGTTTTGTCAGCTCCCCATGCTCATAAATCAGCGTGTAGTTGTCGGCAGGGATTGATTTTTCGATTACTTCCCGGAAATGCTGCAAATAATCCAGTTCATACAGATTGCCTTTGATTTTTCCCTGCTCTGTGCCTGTCAGTTCCACCGCATAGGCAAGGATAGTATCGCGGGTCTGTTCCCCGTAAAACCTCCATGTATTATGCTGCCTTGTGTCCTTTAGAAAAACGTCCCGCTCCCGGAAGCAGCACGTCCCGGACGGGCGGGAAAACCACAAAAGCCGTTTGTCCTCCGGGACAGGGCTTCCCGCCGCTTTCTGCAAAATCTGTTTGTCTATGTCAAAATCGCTCTGATAAAAAGCGGTGTTCTGTTTCATTATGGCTTCAAGGGAAGCGATAACGTCCACATTTTCAAATTTTTGTAACTTCATAGGTCAGCTCCTTTCCAAATCCTGTGTTTTTTGTCTTGCCTGTTTCTTCGGTGTCTGTTCTTTCGCTGCTTTAAGCTGCGCCCGGATAGAGGGCTTTTCCTGTTTAGCAGGCTTGCCGCGTTCCTTATCGGTTTTCAATGCTTCGGCGTATTCTGCAAGGGAAATCTGTCCCCCGGCTTTTGCCTTTTCCTCCAGTTCCGTAGCGGTCGGGGTATTATTTATCTGTCCGTCAATCATGTTGTAGTTTTGCTCGGTGGTCTGCTCGGCAGCTTTCAGATAATTTTCCGGCTGCTCCTGTGTGGGTTGTTCCTGTGCAGTTACCTTTTGCGCCCGGATATGCGCCCGCTGTATCTCGGTCGGCTTTTCCCCGGTAAGGGGCGCAATGGCTTTCACATAATCAGCCGCATAGTAGGCGTTACTGGTAAGCTGCCGCTGCCATGCCCCGGCTTTTGGCGACCAACGGAAGCCATTGCTTTTTAAGGCTTCCCGCGTGGCTTCGTCCGACTTATCCTCAAAGAAGATTTGCAGGCGGTTCGCTTCGGTGTTTGCTTCCACCTTGCCGCCGTCAAATTCCCAACCGACAAACCCGATTTCTTTTTGCTGTGAAAGGGATTTGATACGGTCTTTCACGCGTCGGATTTCTGCGCTGTTGTTGGATAACGCCCAAGTCGCAAAGGGCTTGTCCCCCAAATGCCAACTGCTCGCCATGTCTGCTTTCAGTTTTTCAAGCTGTTCTGGCGACAAATGCGGGCAGCCGTCAAGGGTCTTATGCTTGCGGTAATAGGCGTTTACGGCTTTCATGGTTTCCTGCGATTTTTCAAGGCTTTCCAGTTTCTTTTCTAACTTCTGTACTGCCTGCGGGTCGTCTGCACTGATACCGCCCATGCCGGTACTGCGGATTTTATCAAGAAGCCTCTGTATGTCCTGCCATTCCCGGTAGTTGCTGTCGCGGGCTGCGTTCTGTTTTTCTTTTTTCCTTGTGGGGAAGTTAGAGCCGCCCGCAATGAGGATAGAGGGAACACGCGCGTCAATCTCATAGCCTTTGTTCATGTTCGCCGCCAGTTTCCGGGCGTAGGTATCAAGCAGGCTGTCGATTTTCTCATGGTACATCGGGTCTACCCGGCGTTTCTGCCGTTCTGCAAGCTGTACGGCTTCATCTACATAATGCCTGTATTCTGCTGTTGCGCTGCCTTGCTTATAATCGGAAAAGCTGTTTGCGTCCTTTGCACGTTTGGCGGCAGCTTCATTGATAGTGTAATAAGGTGCGGCGGGGGCAGCCTGTTCCGGCTGTGGGGGCTGTGGGGCTTCGCTTCTTGCACCTGTATCAGCTTCCGGCTCTGTCTGTGTTTCTTTTTCCTGTACCGGGGCTGTTTTTTCGGGAAGCTCCGGCGCGGCTGCTTCTGCTTCGGGCTGTTTGGCGGTTTCCTGCGCGGGCTGTGCCTGTTCGGTGGTCTGCTCCTTATCCTGTGCCTGTTGGATTTCTGCAAAATGTCCGTCTATGGTATCAATCAGACTTGCGGCGGTGCTGCGGATTGTTTCAAGAGAGCCTTTCAGTTCTGCAAGTTCTTTTCCGCTGCTCCACCCGGCGATATACCCAAAAGAATAGTCCGACGTATCAAGCCCGTAGTGTTGGCAAACGGCATAGGCGACGCTTTCTGCCTGTACCTCGCGGGTGCGGCGGTCGGGGCGTTCCGGCGCGTCTTTGTCTATGTCATGGAGTGTCGCGTGGGCGATTTCATGGATAGCGGTCTTGATGTTCTGTAATTCGTCCATGCCCTCGTTGATAGAGATACGCTTTTCCTCATAATTGCAGCGTCCCTTTATACTGCCGCTTAGTGCTTCAAATTCCATAGCAAAAGGGGAAGTTTTTTCAAGGGCAGTGAAAAAATCCTTGTATTGTTCCACGTTGCCCGTCAGCTCATAGGTAAGGGAGGGAAGCTCCTTTCCCTCGGTCTGTGAAACATCAAAGACAGATACCACACGAAAGGCGGGTATCTTGATTTCCTTTTCCTCGGTAACAGGCTTCCCGTCCTTATCAAAAACAGGCTTTTGGGTGTCCGGGTCGATTTTTTCCACCTGTTTCTTAACGGTAAACGGGGACGGTGCAAGTATCTTGATAGCTTTTTCTCCCGGCTTTACATGGCGGTCAAATTCCTTTTCCCATTGTTTATAGCCTTTCACAAGATTACCGCCCTGCATGGCGATAAGGATTGTATTGTTAAGGCTGTAATCATGGAATTTTGACATGGTACGCAGATAATCGGCGTAACGCTCGCTTTCATACAGTCCTAAAATTCCCTGTTCCAGTCGGTCGGTAATCTCTTTCATTTTGTCGGCGGGCTTTTCGGAAGATAGGATAATCGGGAGAACCGGGGGCTGCTCTGTGGCAAGTGCAGGCTGTACGGCGGCAGCGTCAAGGTCTGCCTGTTCCTGCGGCTGCGGCATTACCCGATATTCCTCCGGCACGTCGCGCCCGTCATACCACTGTGTAAAGGTGTTGCGGTTGTTGTAAATATAGCCCTGCTCAGTAAATCTGCCCCCGTCATTGATAGCAGCGTCCCGCCCGTATTCCTCATACATGAAATATTTTTTTGCTTCTTCGGACAACTCCAACTCGTCCAGTTCTTCAATCAGATAATGCCCGTAATCTTCCTCGCTCTGTACGGACGGATAAAGCCAGTAACAATCAAGGTTTTGTGCAAGGTTGATAATGTCCTGCAAGTCCCTTGTATGGTCGCCGTATGTGATAGCCGCAGCAAATTTTTCCCAGTCGTCGTCAAACTGCATTTTCAAAAGCTCGCCCAAATAGTTCAGCTCGTCAAGGCTTTCAAGCTCGGTCAATTTCCCTGCCAGTCCCGCAATAGAGGACTGGTATTCTGTGATGTGCAGCTCCCCGTAGTTTTTGCCGTCTATACCGATACGGTCAAAGACTTCTTTCAAATGCTCGGCAGTCGTGGGGAATGATACCCATTCGCCCGCAGGTCTGCCCTCGGTGTACTTTCCAAGATTAGAAAGATACCCGCTTAAAATCGGTTGTTCCATGCGTTCACTCCTTTCTTTCTCAATCATGCGGTGCATAAGCGCGTAGTCCTCCACGCTCATGCTCCCGTCAAAAATGTAGGGGTCGGGTTCTTCGCCGTCCCGGTAGGCTTTTTCAGAGAACGGCAGCCCCGCAGCGTGGGCGGCGGTTCTTGCTTCCTCAATAAGCTCCGGCGGCAGCCTGTCGTCGTGGGCTTCGATAAATTCCACGATATTGCTATATCCGTTTTCATAGTGGCGGCGCACCCCGGCGGTCAGCTCGTCAAGGTTCCTGTCCTCGCCAAGATAGCCGGAATAATAGCCGTTTACCACAACGGCGGCAGGGTCAGCCTGCTTGATTTCTTCCATGCGGCTTCTGTCCTCCGGGTAGAGGTAGTCGCCCAGTTCAAGGTGGAAATCTTTGGCGTTCCAAGAACGTCCCGTTTTCCAAAACGCCACCCAAGCGATACCGTCCCGCAATTCTTCTTGATAGTCCTTTACGGTGTCCCGTAAACTTGCCATGTGTAACCTCCTTTCCCAAAGGCAGCGCGGACGCTGCTTTTTCCGGTTTCATCATTCAGTACCCCGCGCCCGCGTTTTGCCAAAGATTTTATAGATTTTTTCAAGATTTCAGAGGGTTTGGGACACTTCCCAACAAGCAAAAATCCCCGCCGTTCTCGATAGAGAAAGCAGGGATTTTACGGAAAAGGGTACTCTTTTCCTATGCTTGCTATTCAGTTATTTTTTCTTCGGAAGCTCAATGCGGTAGTTGACATATTTCCCGCCTGTATCAGCCAATACGATAGTTCCGTCGTAGGTTTTGCCCGTCTTTGGAGAATAGAGCTTTTTCACATTTACCTTGCCGGATTTTAAGAGTGCAGTAGCAATCTTCGGGGTAAAGGCGGTTTTTCGTTCCTCAAAGAAACGGTCATTTTTCCACATGGTAAAGATACATTCTTTGTTGCTGCAATAGTAGTTTTTCTTTCCCTCATAGACGGGAGAACCGCAGCGGGGGCAGCTTCCCAACGCTTCCCGTTCCGGCTTGAACATCTGCGCTTTATCATCAGAAAGAAACGGATAGGTCTTTACCAGTTCCCGCGCCATGTTTTCAATACCCTCCATAAATACGGCGGGGTCTGCCTTGCCCTTTGCTATCTGCGTCAGATTGTTTTCCCATTCAGCGGTAAGCTGCGGGCTTGTCAAGGTGTCCGGCAGGACGCACACAAGATTGATACCGTCTTTTGTGGGAAGTAGCTGCTTGCCTTTGCGTTCCACAAAGCCGCCCTTTACCAGTTTTTCAATAACAGCGGCGCGGGTGGCGGGAGTGCCAAGCCCTTTGCGTTCTGCGTCCGGGTCGGTGTCCTCGCTTCCGGCGCGCTCCATAGCGGAAAGCAGCGACGCTTCGTTGTGAGGTTTTGGCGGTGTGGTGTCATGCTCCGTTACCGTTGCCGCCGGATTTTCAAAGGTCTGTCCCTCGGTAAATGGCGGCAGGGTCTTTTCTGTGTCGCTGTCTGCGTCGTCCGTTTCGGGCTTGTTCTTTAAGGCTGCCCTGTATTTTCGGTCAATCTCTTTCCAACCGTCGGACAATACCGTTTTTCCCCTTGCGGTAAAGGACTGTCCGGCACATTCAAAAAATGCTGTAACCGCTTCAAAGGTATGCGGTGCAGCGGTCGCCATAAGGAGGCGCGTCCCGGCAAGGGTAAGGATATTTTTTTCACTTTCCGGCAGCGCGATAATATCAGTCTTTGCAAGCTCCATTGTGGGAATAATCGCGTGGTGGTCGGATACTTTTTTACTGTTCAGCACCTTTGCAAGCTCCGGCGTGAAGTCTACGCCCTCCATAAAAGAAAACTTCCCACAAAGCAGCTTGATAATGTCCGTCGCCGTATCGCCCATGTCGTCAGTCAGATAGCTGCTGTCGGTTCTCGGATAGGTCAAGAGCTTCTTTTCATACAGGGCTTGTGCAAGGTCAAGGGTCTGTTTTGCGGTATATCCGAACAGGCGGTTTGCTTCCCGCTGTAAGGAAGTAAGGTCAAAGAGCTTCGGCGGGGCTGCGGTCTTTTTCTCTTTCACAAGGGAAGTGCAGACTGCCCGCGACGCTTCGCAAGTCGTTTTTAATGCGTCGGCTTCTGCCTTATTTGAAATTCGTTCACTTGCAGCTTCCGCGCCGGATAAGGACAGGCGCACATGATAGTATTTCTCTTTCTTAAAGGTGGTAATCGCTGCATCCCGGTCAACAAGCATTTTTAAGGTGGGGGTCTGTACGCGTCCCACATTCAAGGTATGGTTGTAAAGGACAGAAAAAAGACGGGTGGCATTGATACCGATAAGCCAGTCAGCCTTTGCCCTGCATAGTGCGGAAGCAAAGAGCGCGTCGTATGCTTCGCCGTTCTTCAGATGAGAAAAGCCCTCTTTGATAGCAGCTTCTTCCATTGAGGAAATCCATAAGCGGCGCATAGGCTTCCTGCACCCGGCAACTTCATAGACAAAACGGAAAATCAATTCTCCCTCGCGTCCTGCATCGCAGGCATTGACGACTTCGGAAACGTCTGCTCGGTGCATAAGCTCCTTTAGGGTCTTGAATTGCTTTTCCTTGCCAGCAGCAACGGTGTATTTCCATTCCTGCGGCAAAATCGGTAAGCTGTCATAGCTCCACTTTTTATACTGTTCCCCATAGGCGGCGGCTTCCGCAAGCCCTACCAAATGTCCCACGCACCAAGAAACGATATAGCCGCTTCCTGTGAGAAATCCGTCTTTCTTTTCCTTTGCCCCAAGTACGGCAGCGATTGTCTGCGCCACACTGGGCTTTTCTGCGATAACTAAAATCAATGATACTTCCTCCTTTTATCGTTCAGTCTGTCGTTTATTTTCCAGTTTTCTGATACAGTACCCCACACAAGGGGACTGCCCCTTGTAAGGGCAGCCCGCGCAGCGTGGGGAAGAAAGCTCCGGCGGGGATTTTTCCCCTTTGCCGTAGTCCGGTTTCTGTATCATCATTTTTTCAAAGGGATTGTCGGTAAACAGGGTCATACTTCCTCGTCCTCCGTTTCTTCCTCTTTGGAAACTTCCCCGGTGTCTGCTTCCGGCTCGTCCTCGTCGTAGTCCTCAAAATCAAAATCTTCAAGGTCAGTGTTCCCTTTCACGTTCTGCTTCGGTTTTATAAACTTAAAGTAGTAGAACACCGCGCCGCCACCAAGCAGCACAAAGAGGACTAAGGCAAGCACCGCGCCGGGATTGCCGCCTTTTTCTTTGGGTTCTTCCGGCTGCTCTGTTGGTGTTGGGGTAGGTTCTTTGCCTGTGCAGCCTGTCAGAGTGGTTGCACATACCGGGCAGGACGTATTTACTTTTCCGGCTTCGCACTTCTCCGTACAGTTGCAAACTTCCGGTTTTTTCGTGGCTTCCCCGGTTTCGGTCAGTGCCATAAGGTCGGCTTCGTCCACTTGATTAAGGAAATGTACGGTCTGTTCCCCCTCGGCTGCCCGGTCAATGAGGATATAGAAATAGTTGCCGCTTTTGGTGGTAACAGTGATAAGCTGCTTATTGCCGCCGTAATCGTCAACCAGTGTTGCGTTTCCCTTTGGGGTAAGGGGCGGCGTTTCCTCTTTTTCCTTCACAATCACGCCGCTGTCATTAGTTGCGTCCTCTGCGGGCGGCTCTGTGGCTGCGCCCTGTGCATAGGCAGGGACAGAAAAACCGCCCATAAGGATAAGGGCGGCACAAAGGGCAGTCATGGTCTTTTTCAGTTTATTCTTCATCTGCATTTTCCTCCTGTTCGTTTTCTTCTGCGGGTGCGGCAGTCATGCCGGGAATACCGCCGCCGGACAGCATAGCGTTCAGTTCCTGCGGGGTCAGACGCATAGCTCGTACAAGCTGTACAATTTCAAGGTTTTCCGCTTCGGTTTTCTGCGCTTCCAGTCCTTTTAACTTGTTCTGATACTCTGTGATTTTCTCGCGGGTCTTTGCGATTTCCTTATTGATACGGTCGATTTTATTGTTTGCCATAGGTCATTTCTCCTTTCTTTTTGGGGCTGCTTTACCAGTTCATCAGCCCGTAGCCTTTGATACATTGATAGTTAAGGTCATAGCTCTTTATCTTGCAGGCATCGCCGGAATTGCCCTCAACGGTATAGACGCGGCTGCCGTCCCTGCCAAGCACAAGCCCCACATGGTCGGCAACGCCGTCTAAATCCCAATCGAAAAAGATTGCGTCGCCCGGTGCAATATTCTCATAGCCGCGTGCGCCCCATTGTCCCCTTGACTGAAACCAAGGGACACCCTGCCATTCGCAGCCCGCAAAGCGCGGTTCGCTTTTTCCGGCTTGATTATAGCACCATGATACAAAACAGGCGCACCATTCCACGCGGCTGTTAAAGCCGTACCAAGACCAGTAAGGGTAGCCGCCCACATTTCCGACTTGCTGCTTTGCAAGCTCCATAAGCTCTTGATTTCCGGGGCGTGTACCATTTACAAACTCCACGCCGCTTAAATCCTCGGAGGGGCTTCCGTCGGGAGAGCCGCCGCCAAAAATCAACGGTTTGTTGCCCTGTGTCTGTAAGTACACCTTAAACATTTCAAGCTGCTGTGGGTTCAGCAGTTCTTCCGCAAGGGAAGCAATCGGCTTGTTTGTCAGTTTCACATTTAAGATACGGTATTCGTATTCTTCCTCGTTGCCCTCCTCGTCGGTGGTGGTGCGTATCTCGATTTCTTCCGTCAGCGTCAAGGTGTACTGTAAGCCGAACAGCCGCTTTAGCTCTGCCTGTGCGCTCTGTGGGGTATAACTCTGTAAAAGGGCAGTCAAGTACGACGCTAATTCGTGGGGGTTATGCCCGATAGTGTCAAGGTCATAGCGGTATTCATCATAGCCGGGGTGGGTGCTTTCGATAGCGTCAATCTCGCTTTGTAACTCATTTTCCATTGCGGCATAGCTCTGTTCCGTTGCCACAAGGTCGCTGTCCTCGGACGTGTAGGAAGTCCCTAACACGCTGTTCATGCTGCCGGAAAACATTGCCCCGCAAGAGGAAAGCCCCACGGATACCATGATGAACAGAAGCAGCGCAGCAATAGCGATTATCACGCCTGCCGGGTGTCGCCCGGCAAAAGTAGCCGCTTTCTTTGCCGCTGTCTGGGACGCTCCGGCGGCTGCTTTAGCGGTAGCTGTGCCGCCTTTCTTTACAGTCTTTGCATACTGGCGTTTGATTTTCTGTTTCTGCATGAACCGGGAAAAGGGATTGCTTGTAAGCTGCGGTTTTTCCTGCAAGGCTTTGTGATACTGGAAGTTCACATTTGCCTTAAATGCTGCCTTTTCTGCCTTTGCGGCTTCCCGGTAGGGTTTCAACTTATGGCTGCGGTAGCCTTGTTTTAGTTTTCTTGTCCCGTACCTTGCGCCGCGCTCGGCAAGTTCCTCCGATTTGTGCGCGCCCTCCACGCCGGAATTATCTTTCTCGACGCTGTGGATTTTATTGTGAACAAAAATACCCGCTTCCTGCGCGGGGCGGGATAACGGGTTGCTGTGGGCTTTGCCGCCGGGTATCGGCTTTTCCTGTTCCTCAAAGTGCAGGCGGGTCTTTGCCTTTCCGGTGGCTTCCTCAAAGGTGCGCTCTTTTACCAGTTTCTTCTGCTTCGGGAGGGCTGCCTTTGTTTCGTCCAGTTTGTCGGCTGCTTTTTCTGATTTTTTGATGTAAGGTTCCAGTTCCGGCGTTGCCCGTTCTTCCTCGGTAAACTGCAAGCGGGAAGTGGAAGTACGCAAAACGGTAGCTTCCGGCGCTTTCTTGACTGCCTTTTTATTTGCCTTTCGGGTATGGGCTGCGTCAAGGTGTTCCATGACGCGCTCGGCGGTAGTGGTGTCCGGTTGTGAAAAATCACTGTCTGCTTCCCGGCTGCTGATACGCTCGGCGGTCTGCTGTGTTTCGTTGACTTCCACCACACCGTCGCGGGTCATTTTCTGTGTGATTTTATCGCGTGGTTTTAACTGCTTCATAGGCTGCTCACTTCCTCCGGCTTCGTCGTCATAATGCGGTAAAGCTCGGTATCTTTCGGGAAATGGTCTACAAAGGGAAGCACCACATTCCCATAAAAGATAAGTCCCTCGCCTGCTTCGGTGTGGGTTACATACTTCATCTGCTGTGGGCTGATATTTAACTGCTTTGCAAGGATAGCTCGGTCGCCCTGTGCCTGATTGAGCATGAGGACAAAATCAGAGTTTTCAAAGATATTTTCCACCTCGCGGGAAGCAAGCAAGTCCTTTATGTTCTGCGTAATAGCTGTGGGTATGCCGCCCCATTTACGGAAACGCTTCCAAATCTCCACACTGTAAGCGGCGGTCTGTTCCTCTTTTAAGAGCAGATGAAATTCGTCCATATAGTAGCGGGTAGATTTCTTTTCTGCCCGGTTAATGGTAACGCGGTTCCATATCTGGTCTTGCACAATAAGCATACCTAACTTTTTGAGCTGCTTTCCAAGCTGTTTAATGTCAAAGCAGACAAGGCGGTTATTCAGTTCCACGTTGGTTCTGTGGTTGAATACGTTAAGGCTGCCGGAAACATACAGCTCCAACGCCGCCGCAATACGGGCAGCTTCCGGCTCCGGCTGTTTTAGCAGTTCGTTGTAAAGGTCGCCCAAGATAGGCATTTTCTCCGGTACAGGGTCAGCAAGGTAGTCCCGGTACACATTCCTTACGGCGCGGTCAATAACCGTCTTATCGACGGGTTGCAACCCCTCCTTGCCGCCAATGACAAGCTCGCAGAGGGACAGGATAAAATCACTTTTCAGTGCAAGGGGGCTGTCGTCCTCAGAATAATTAAGGTTCATATCCATAGGGTTCACATACTGGGGTGTACCGTCCATGCCTTTCCCAGTCGGGGATAAGCGTATCACTTGCCCGCCAAGCCGCTTTACAAGGGCAAAATACTCGGCTTCCGGGTCGCAGATAAAAATATCGTCGTCGGTAATGAGAAAGGCGTTTGTGATTTCCCACTTTGCCGCAAAGGATTTTCCACTGCCCGGTGTTCCCAAGATTAAGCCGTTGGGGTTTTTAAGCTGCTTGCGGTTGCAGAGTATCATGTTGTTTGACAGGGCATTTAAGCCGTAATACAGGGCAGCCCCGGTCTGAAATAGCTCCTGCGTGATGAACGGGATAAAAATAGCGGTGCTTGATGTGGTAAGCCCCCGTTGTATCGGGATAAGGTTCTCCCCCAAAGGGACAGAGGACATCAGCCCTGCTTCCTGCTGATAGTCAAGACGGGTCAAGGCGCAGTTGTATTTCTGTGCAATGCCCGCCGCCGCGAAAATGTCATTTTCCAGTTTCCGCTTCGTGTCTGCCATGTTTACCACAAGGAACGTGAGCAGAAACATTCGCTCGTTGCGGCTCTGTAAATCCTGCAACAAATTCTTTGCTTCATTCCCAAAGGTGGCAAGGTCGGACGGGAGTATGTCAATATCGTAACCGCTTCTAACCGCTTTTTTCTGTTCCTCAATCTTCATCTTGTCAAGGTCAGTGATTTTGCGCTTAATGGTCTTGATTGCTTCCGACTGGTCGATACTTTTAATATGGAGATTGACAATAACCCCTGTTTCCAAGTCCAACATATCCGCTAAGATACGGTCGTTTAACTCCGGGGCAAGGATTTCAAGGAACGATACCGCCCCCGTCTTTTTCCCCATAGCAAAGTAGCGTCCCTCCCCGAACTTGAAAGAGGACGGGGCGATAAAGTCCTTTGTGGTAAGCCCCGTCGGGGTCAGCCAGTCATAAGAGAATGAGAAAGGCTCGCCTGCCGGGTGGAATACCCCATGCAGCACCTTTAAGCGTTCATAGCCGGATAAGGGGTGCGCCGATACGCCAAGCACCTTGAAATTATTGAGTACGTCGGTTTCAATACGGGAAAGCCGCGCCCTTGCTGCCGCCGGATTGTCCGCTTCAATGGAAAATGTGATGTACTTATGCTTGACAAGCCCGTTGTTCCCTTTGGCAAGCTGCGCTTTCAGCATATCGGAATACTCGGTGCGGATAGAATTAAAATCGTCGTTTTGCGGCGGGATATGGATTGCCCGCGCTGCCTGTTCCTGCTGTGAGCCTTGATTGATGAAAGAAAGCTGCACGTTCACGCTTGCGTCAAAGTAGTTGAGGAAATCGCACCAGTTTTCAAAAATGGCGGTCTTATCGTCTGCCTGTG
The DNA here is from genome assembly GCF_051602715.1 of Pilosibacter sp. YYHA0881. Taxonomy (GTDB): domain Bacteria; phylum Bacillota; class Clostridia; order Lachnospirales; family Lachnospiraceae; genus Alitiscatomonas; species Alitiscatomonas aceti. Next base: position 3,056,273 of record NZ_CP175657.1, on the reverse strand, counting down.
CAAGCTGATAGTTGATGTCCTCAAAAGCAATGCTTTTTGAATATTTCCGCTGTGCCACTTTGCAGATACCGTCCGGGTACATGGCAAGGTAGGGAATGGTCTGCTGTGCGGTGTGGGCTTTGCCGTCCCCCTTTGCCTGCCGGATAACCGCCGCTATCTGTTTCTTTTCCGCGCGGGTCAGCTTACGCCTGTTTCCTGCGGCTTCCCACGTCTTTTTTGTCTGTCCTTTTGACAATCGCTGATACCTCCTTTTCTAATGCCCGCTGTTTCTCCAAGAGTGCATATAAGTTTTCCGTCTGGTACGGTCGCACTTTGGGGCGGGTCAATTTTGTCTGAATGATGTTCTTTATGACCACTTCAAGGGGCTGTCCATGCTTTTCATACATGGCAACCAAAAAGCAGGGAAGCATAACGACAATCATTGCCATTGCCGCAAGGCTCGTCCCTGCGCTGTCTTTGAGCAAAAAGAAAAGCGGCAGTCCCATAAGAAGTGCCACTGAAAAACAAAGGATTTGCCGCTTTGTCAGATTGAAAGCGACTTTTGTTTTGACTTTGGATAAGTCTTTGGGTACAGGTACATACGCCACAAAAAAACCTCCTTTCTGCCCTTAGTGGGCGTTGAATATGGATTTTGCCAGTGCGCCGGATTTGAACAGGGAGAAACAGAGGATAACGGTATAGGCTGCAAGGGAAAAAATCGCGCTGTGCAGATTGTCCGCTACCACCATTTCGCCTACCAAAACCGCGTAAATGCCGACGCATATCATAATGAGGAAGCCTTGAAAGCCCAGTGCAAACAGCCCCTTTAGGTAGTTGTTCCCAATCTGTCCCCATTCCCGGTTTGTCATGGTGGCAAAGGGGATAGGGGAAACGGAACAGTAGGCGTATATCTCAATCATTCTGCCGTAGAGGATAACGGTTATCAGTACGGACATGATTTTCATACAAAGGCTTACAAGGCTCGTTTCCATGACAAGTAATAATAGTTCGGGGATTTCCATATCTTTTAGTCCCTCCTGCATGGCGGCAAGGGCTTCGGTTACGTCGATATTCGTATCGCCGCCGATTACCCCCGCCGCGCCGGACACAATATGCTGCGCCATATCAAATACCGCCATAGTAATATCAAAGGTATGCGTTACCAAGAAAACGGCAACAAAGGCTTTGAAAAACCACTTAAAGAACATAAAAGTGTCAACGTCGTGCATATTGTTTTTTTCCGTTACCATGCTGATAAGCTCATAACAGAGGACGTAGGTAATGACAAGCCCCGCAATGGGAACAATCACATTTTCAGACAGGTTTTGTATCATGTTGAAAATGTTTGCGTTCCACCCCTGCGGGGTCTTGCCTACCTCCGCTGCAATGGTGCCTACTTTTTCGTTTACGTCCCCGAACATAGTTGACAGATTACCGTTTATCGCGCCGATAAGGATTTCCTTTATCCATTCGTTAATCGCGTCAAGTATGCTCTCCATAGGCTACCCTCCGTAACTTTATCCGAACAGACCGGAAAGAAGCGGTACAAGGATAGTGCCGATAAGGGCAACGCCGCCGCCCGCCATGAGCTGCTTAATGCCTTGACTTTTTGCACCCGGATTGTCGTTTCCATATCCCTCCAAGAGATTGATAACGCCCCAAATGCCTAAGCCTGCGCCCAGTGCGATAACAAGGGTCTGTAATACGTCGATAGCAGAGTTAAAAAATTCCATAAAGCTCCTTTCTGCCGCAAATGCGGCTTGCCCCATAAAAGGGCATAAAAACGGCGGTCAGTTTCAAACTGCCGCGGTCGTAAGTCCCCGCGCTGCGTAAAATTCTGCCGCGCGGCGGTATTCAGTTTTTGAGTGTGGGCGTTATGGATTTTCCAGTAGGGGCGCGTATCATGTAAGTTGTCTGTTTCTTTGTTACTGCGTCAATCCCTCCTTTCGCTGCTGCTCATACAGGGCTTCACACCGTTTCACAAATCGCCGGATAGCTGCCTGCCGCTGCTGTTCCCGTCGTTCAGCAATAAAAACAAGCCCATTTATGGCTTCTGTGATTTTCTTATCCTGTTTCTTTCTGATACGTCTATTCATGGTCGGTGTCCTCCTGCAAATCTGCTTCGCTGATTTCGTAATAGTCAAAGGGTTCGTCCGGCTTTACAAGGGCGGGTCTGCGCCGTAGGTGTTTCTCCATATCAAAGGTATTTTTCTTGTCATAGTCGGACAGGTATTTGTAGTTGGGGTGCTTTGTAATGTCGTACTTATCGGAAAAGAACGGGCGCACCCCTCGTAGCTGCAAGATACATTTCCCGCCGTCCATAACCGCTATTTCATCTTCCGTCATAAGCTGCTTGCCTAACTTCTGATAGTTCAGCCCATGCGATACCTCCCGCCCCCGGTTCTCGGAAGTGTTGAAGCTGTCAATGGTTTCTTTCCCCAAGATTTCCGACATTTCTTTGAGGGTGGTTTTCTCCTTGCCACCCAAGAACAGGGTGGTGTCGCAGTTGCCGGCTATCGTATCGGCGTTGTCCTTGTAAATGGCTTTTAGCTGCGACTGGCTTTGCAGAATGATTGAAGCGGAGATTTCCCGGCTTCGTATGGTGGCTATGAGCTTTTCAAACTTCGGTATCTGCCCGATATTTGCAAACTCGTCTAACAGACAGCGCACATGGACGGGCAGCCTGCCGCCGTATTCATCATCTGCCTTGTCGCAAAGGAGATTGAAAAGCTGTGTGTAAAGAATACTCACAACAAAGTTAAAAGTATCGTCAGTGTCAGAAATGATAACAAACAGGGCGGTCTTGCGGTCACCTATGGTGTCAAGCTCCATTTCGTCGGTTTCCATAAGGTCGCGCAGCTCTTTAATGTCAAAGGGTGCAAGCCGCGCACCGCAGGAAATGAGGATAGAGCTTCTTGTCTTTCCCGCAGATAACAGGAATTTCTTATACTGCCGGACAGCAAAGTGTTCCGGGTCTTTTTCCTCCAACCGTTCAAACATGAGGTCAACGGGGGACTGAAATTCCGGGTCGTCCTCGCGGGCTTCACTGGCATTTATCATTTCAAGCAGTGTCGTGAAGTTCTTTTCTTCCTCCGGGGCTTCGTACCAAATGTAGCCGATAAGGGCGCAGTAAAAGAGCCGTTCCGATTTTACCCAAAAATCCTCCCCGGCTTTTTCCCCGTCCCCTTTGGTGTTGGCAATCAAGGTATTTACCAGTTTCAAAATATCTTTCTCGCTGCGGAGATAGGCAAAGGGATTGTATTTCATGCTTTTTTTGAAGTTAATGGTGTTCAGCACCTTTATCCGATACCCGCCCCGCTGTAAGAGCTTGCCGCACTCGATTAAAACTGTTCCTTTCGGGTCGGTTACAACGTATGAGCTGTGCATTTGCATTAAATTCGGCTTCACAAAAAATCTTGTCTTGCCGCTGCCACTTCCCCCGATAACAAGGATATTTTTATTCCTCGCATATTTCGGCTGCTTTGGGCGGCTGTTCATGGTAAGCCGTTCTGTCTGTGTTAGCAGCACATTATTTTGAAATACCGGGTCGGTGTAAGGCTTTATATCTTCGGCAGTCCCCCATGAAGCGTTTTGTCAAGTGCTTTTTTGAGTTATTGACGCAAATTATCGTGAAAGTGCGAAAGTGCAAAGTGCAAAGGGTCTGCGTTTTGCACTTTCAGATTGCGGGTTCGGGTGGCTGCTTCTTCTTGATGAAGTTGTACCATTGACCGCCGACACGCCTTGCGCCTAAAATGCCGCCCATGTTGCGCTTGGCGTTCTGTACCGTCCTTTCGGATATTCCGGCTTCGGCTGCGGCTTTTACAATGTCCTCGCTGGCAAGCTCTTTCCCGTCTGCCAGTAAATCCAGTATCAGCCGTTCCGCCTGTTCGGTCTTGGTGGCGGTGTTCCCGCCCGCGCCGGACAGCAGCTCGTCGGCGGTGATGTCGTATTCGCCTATCCATGAAAAGCCCGTTTCCGGGTCAAGGCAAAAGGCAACGGGCTTGCCCTCCGGCGCAAGGGAAGATTTGTCGTGAATGACTACGCGCACATTCGGTTCTCGCTTCACGCGCCCGATCAGCAGGACGCTCCTTGCTGCGGCGCGGAAGTCGATAGAACCTAAGCCCCGGTATGCGCTCTGCCCTCCGGCAGCTTTGTTGAGATGTCCGATAAGGATAACGGCGCACCCGGTACGCTCGGCAACATCGGCAAGGCGGCGGAACATGGGGCGCACTTCGTTTGCCCGGTTCATGTCGGTCTTTTCGCCCATATACGCCTGTATGGGGTCAAGGATAATCAGCCGCGCCCCGTTCTGCGTGATTGCCTTTTCTATGCGCTCGTCGGAGAGGGTAAGTTCCCGCTTGGCTTCATCAATCACAAGTACGCGGTCAAGGTCGGCTTCGGCTTCTATCAAGCGGGGCTTGACGGTATCGCCCAGCCCGTCCTCGGCGGTCTGGTAAATCACTTGGAATGGCGGCAAGGGCTTCATTCCCGGCAGCGTTCCCCCGGTGGTGCAGGCGGCGGCAAGGCGTAGGGCAAAAGTGGTCTTGCCCTCGCCGGGATTGCCTTGCACAATGGTTACTTTCCCAAAGGGAATATACGGCTCCCATAGCCATTCAACGGTCTGCGTGTCAACCTCGCTCATGCGGATAATCTCAACGGTTTCTTCCTGCGGCGGCTCTTTCAAGCCGTAAATCGCTTCCCGGATATACTTCCCGTCCGCAATTTCTGCCCGGTGCTGCAATACCTCGTTCCAGTCCTTGTAAAGCGGCACAAGGCGGTGGACGGTCAAGCCCTCCGGCACAAGCTCCGCAAGGCGGCTGCAAGCGTCGTTTCCGGCTTCGTCGCTGTCAAGGCAGAGATAAACGGTCTTGATGTTCGAACGGTCAGAGAGAAAGCGGAGCAGTGCTTTTTCCCCCACGCCGCCCAATGACAGGTAGCTCTGCTTCTGCCAGTCCTTTTTGAACAGGCAGAGGAACGATAAGAGGTCTATCGGGGCTTCAAAGACAAACAATCTTTCGCCCTCGCCCCGATAGCAGAAGTTAAAGGTTTTGTCGCTGCCTTTCACATCAAGCCGGAAGCTCCCGGCTGTGCCGCGCTGGTGGGCGTAGCGTGGTATGCCGCTTTCATCTCTGCCGACGAATACGGCGTTGTGGTGGGTTGCGTCCTCGTAAATATCGCCGCTGGCAAAGAAAAAGCCCGTCACATCTTCATCAATGCGGCGGGCGGCTGTGAGGTAGTTCCTCGCTGTTCGGTTGTCGGGGCTGCGGGGCGGCAGTCGGAAGTCAGAAAAGGACGCGGGGCTTGGTCTGTCCGGCGGTTGGGCTGCGCCTTTTTCTCCTGTCAGCAGTTCTACGGCTTCGGTGAAGCTCTTGCCGAAAAACTCCATGACAAAATCAACGGGGCCGCCGCCCTTACTCTGGCTGTGCCTGTACCATTTGTTTCCCCGGATAGTCAAGCTGTCGTGCCGCTTCCAGCGGTATTCATTTCCGGCACGGGTAAGCTGCTCGCCCTGTGATTGCAGGAAAGAAACAATGTCGGCTTGGTTCGCCCGGTCTATCTGTTCTTGGGTGTAGTACATAAAAGTTCAACTCCTTTCAGCGGTCTATATCATGCCGCTTGGTGCGGCTCTGCGTCTGCTCCGGCTGGTCGGCGCGGAGTGCAATATCCACGCACCTACGGATTTTTTGAAGCTCGGCAACCTCGGCGCGGGTATCTTTCAGTTTGGTATAATCGCTGTCCCTCTGTGTTTTGAGGTCAGCATATTCCTGTTCCCATTCCGCAATAGGCAAGGTCTTTGTTCCTTTCGGCAGATTTGCATGGAGATAGCGGTTTGCCGCGTCCCATAGGGTCAGCTCGGCGCGGTGGGCTTCCTCGTACTTGTCGCGCTTGTTTGTCCAGCCGTTTTGCAGCTTTTTCAGCTCATCGTGAATGGGCTTGTACTCTGTATAGTTCTTCCCGTATTCAATTAGCTTTTGCAGCTTCTTCATGCGTTCCTCGGCGGTTTTCATTCCCTCCCGGATTGAATAGGCTTTATCACTGACAGAGGAAAGAGAGGCGTCCAGTTCGTCAAGGGTCGAGATGCCATGCTCGGAAAGATAGTTGACCGCCGCCGCTATGGTTTTCAGTTCATCGGCTGTGTGTTGTTGTTGCCAACGCTGCGAATACTTCCGGCTCTTTTCTCTCTGAACGCTCAAATACTTCATCAACAGATTTGCAAGGTTGGGAGATTGCGGCGGCTGTTCCGGGGCGGTTTCCCGCGCTTTGAACAGGTCGGCAATCCATTCTTTGAGCTTCCCAATCTGCGCCCGGATTTCTCGGATAAGGCGGTTTGCCTTTTGGATATTGCGGTTCAGTTCGCCTTTCTCGGTGGCGATACCTTTCTTCTCCATCTGGCAAGCCGCCACGCCCATGTGGACGGTGGGCAGCTCGTCAATTCCTCTCTCGGCGTTGCTGCGGTGGTCGATACGCTCCGGGCTTCCGTTCCTCTCCAAAAAGTTGTTGGTATAGTCAGCCCATGCTTTGCGCCACAAGAGGGTGTTGTCCTTGTCGTTCCAGCCTGTAAGGTCAACCTTGTGCGTCTTATATCTGCCACTTGGCAAGCGGATACGCTCACCGTTTTCGTCAAGGTCATATTCCTTTTTGGACTTCGCCGCCCACGCGCCGCGCTCGTCAAGGGGGCGCATGGTAAGCATAATATGACAATGGGGGTTGCCGCTGTTGGTGTCGTGGATAACAAAATCCACACACATTCCCTTAGAAACAAATTGAGAGGAACAGTATTCCCGGACAAGCCGGATCTGTTCCTCTCTGGATAATTCTATGGGGAGCGCCGCGTCAATCTCACGCGCAAGCTGGGCGTTCCCGGCTTTCTCATAAAGTTCCACGCTATTCCACAAGGTTGAACGGTCAGAAAATGAGGGTGGCGCGTGGGGCGGCAGCATGATCTCTGTATGGGCAACGCCGCCTTTGCGGGTGTAGTCATGGGTCATTCCGTCCCATTCGTTTGTCAGCTTTTCGCCGCTTCGGTAGGCGGCTGCGGCAACGGCTGATTTGCCTTTTCCTCGGCTCACAATGCCGATGTTCCAATGGTAAATGGCTATGGGTATCACCTCCCGGATAGGATAATAAAACCCGCAAAAATAGTACAGACGCGCAAGCGGGTGTACTGTTTTTGTGGGTGTGCAGGGATAGCCGCGAAGCGGCGCAAGGGGTGCAGCCCCTTGTTGCGGCAAAGCCGCCATATCGTAGCGCGGGGAAAGCTCCCTGTGCGGATATAAGCCCTCGGCAGAGCGCACACGCCCGTAAGGGTGTATAAGTGCGCCCTTAGTTCCTAAGGGATTTTCAGCTTGTCGTTTCCTCGGCTCGTTTTCTCAAAAACTCCCGTACCGGCTCACTCGTCAGTGCAAGCCTAAGAAGTGCTGCGGCTTCCTCGTCGGTCATGTCCTTTGCTTCCGGCACAATGCTTTCAAAGACCGCGCCCCGGACGATAAGGCGGTGGCTGCGCGTTCTGCGTTCCTCTTTGGATAGCTTCTGACGCAACATCTTTTCCCGGTTCTCAAACTGCCGGATTTTCTTCTTTCCGTCCTCAATCTCGGCTTGCAGCTCCTCGCGGGTTTTCTCTCTTGGCTTTGTCATGGTTGGTCGCTCCTTTCTGCTCATAGGCATAGAAAAAGGACAGTCGATTTTCTCGGCTGCCCTTTGGGGAAAAAACTTTTTCTCTCTTATTCTGTTAAAATTTCTTCTACTGCGGAAATGTGATTTGCGTCATACTCAATTTCTAAAGCTCCGCCAATCGTATCAAATGCTTTTAGTTTTGACAAATCCGTTTCTGCGTTTGATGTTACAATAATATGAAGTCGATATGGATTTTCATATACAGCAGAAGAAGAAGCAAATGGTAACTCCCCATTACTCATGGCAGTGCTGACTTTAGCTTGTAATTCAGTGATATATTCTAATGTGATGGTTCCATTAGAAGTTTCCATATCATCATGTCCTGTTCCATATTCAGCAGGAGTATCGGAACCTACCTCATGGTAGGTATCTTCATCAACAGGCGCGTCAATGATTATATCGGGAATGTTGTTTTGCTCAATTCTTTCTACACCCTCTTTGACATAAAACTGATATGTCCCGTTTACCTTTACAATGCAAATAGCGTCATCTTTAGGGAAGTTGACAAAATGGTAAACCGTTTCTCCAATCATTCTTTCATCTTCGCTATCCCCCACAATACCCATAACATTGCCTAAATCATCTGCGGTAATCTTATAGGTGTTTTCAGCAGTCAATCCTGTTGCATTTTCATCTATAATTCCGAAAATTTTTCGTTCAGAAAAAGAAATTGGGAAATAAAGAACATCGCTTCCTTCCATTGTAAACCCATAGGCGTGTTCTTCTATAGCGGGTGGGGTGTCAGGGGTATCATTTCCAATGAATCGGGGAAGTGCAAATGCACCGACTATAACAAGACATAGGCAAGCTGCCATAGCTCCCCACTTAGTCCAATTCTGTTTCTCCTTTTTCTTTCCTGCTTTCTTTTTGTAGTTGAGGGTTTCATCAACATATTTTGTATCAAGTTCGCTCATAGCGTCGGAAAACTTCTTTGCGTTCATACGAATACCTCTCTTTCAATCAAGTATTGTTTCATTTTCTCGCGGATACGGGTCAGCCGGACAGAGATGTTTTTCTCTGAAAGCCCTACAAACTCGGCTATGTCCTTGTAGCTGTCAGAAAACCAATAGCGGCGCATAAAGATAACGCGGTTTTCGGTAGTCAGCGTATCCAAAAAACTTTCAATGATACGGGCTAATTCTCTGGCTTCAATTTCTGCTTCTACTGTGTTAGGGGCTGCTATACAGGCTTCAATTTCCTCCAAAGCAATCGTATAATGGCTGCTTCGTTTGGCTGCTTCCTTTCTCCAATAGATTTTGAGCGAAATGTTCCGAACGATTTTGCAAACATAGGTCAGCAGAGGGTTAGGCTTCGCTGGGGGAATGGCGTTCCATGCACCCAAATAAGCGTCATTTACACATTCCTCCGCGTCCCGCCGACTCCCTACGATATGATAGGAAAGATTGTGGCAAACTTTTCCGTATTTTATGTCCAGTTCCCGTATGCCCTGCTCTGAACGCTCGAAAAACATTTCTATGATTTTTTCATCGTCTATCATCACACCGCCTCCTTTCCGGCTTCACCTATACACTACGGTTTTAGCGGCAAATACTACATCAAATCTCAAACTTTTTCAAAAAAATTATACCACACTTCGCGTGAGATTGCTTGCGTTAGCTTTCGCCGCTTCGCTGGCGGCTCTCCGGCGTTCCTCGCTGTATGGGGCGGTCAGACGGAAAGAGAAACGCCTCTTTGCAATATCAAACTCCATGCAGCCCGTTTCGGGGTCTGTGTCGGTTTTGCAGCACTCGTCGGGGTACTGCTCGGCATAAGCGGCAAGCCGCCTTTTGAGGGCGGTGTTGTGGGTGCGGATATGGATTAGCGGGTCTTTCTCGTCAAACCAAATATCGGTAGTCTTTTCCTGCTTCGTAAGCCCTGTTCTCATAAACTCTCCTTTCTGCTCCCTTGTTGCGCAATAGGGGCTTTTTTCGAGTGTTTTTCCCGGCTCTTGACTTGGGGAAAATGAGGATTTTCAAATAGAAACTGCCCGGACAGGGAGTGTATCGTCGGGGCGGCTGTTATCGCAAGATTTCTGTTTTTTCCGGCTCTTGACCGTCAGACGCGGATAAACGCGAGCTGTCGGCAAGCACCAGTTTGAGCAGCTTGTCGCGGAATGTTTCTGTGCTGCTGTGATTGAAAAATAACTCCGCAACAATGGTCTGCCCGTTCCTCTGGGTCGTGATGATACTGTCGGGGGTATGTTCTGCCATAGGCGGCTCCTTTCTTTGGGCGCAAAAGAGGGATTTCCCGTAGTTCGGAAAATCCCTCTTGGTTGACGGTTATTCTGTTTTACTGTGCGGGCTGTGCGGCTGCCTGTGCCTTTCGCCTTGCCCGGTATTCCCGCGCTTTCATGCGGTCATACTCCCGTTGCTTTTCAAGATTTCTCGCCCGGTATTCCCTTGAATAGTTGCGGTGGTAGGCACGGCTCTTTTCCTTTTTGGCTTCTTCGATTTCCTCCCGCATTTGCCGGATTTCCTGCTCGGTCGGCTCTGCAAGCTGTGTCACTTCGTTCTCAAACTTGCCGATATAATTGAAATATATGCTGATGTGCTGGATTGCGTATCTCGCCCTTTTCTGGTCGCGCTCATGCACTTCAATCCGGCTGATAAACTCGTTGAGAATGGTGGGTGTAAGGTCGGTAAAGGCAGCATGGCGTTCCGTCAGCTTCAAAAACTTCTGCGCCCGTCCTCCCGCGTTCTCGTAAGCGGATAGCTGCTCTTGGAGCGTGGCAAGCTCCGCTTTCAGCGCATAGTATTCTTCCGAATACTTCTGCGACATCTGCTCATAGCGGTCTTGCGGGATCGTGCCGAGGGCGTTGTCCTCGTAGAGCTTATTCAGCACCTTGTCAACCTGTTCAAGGCGCGTCGTGATTTGCGGAATACGCTTCTGCTGCTTTTTGGTCTGGTCGGTCTGCTGCATGGCAAGGTTCTTTTTCACTAAGGCTTCAAACTCCGCCCGGTTGCTGATAGAATAGTCCTCGATTTTCTTCAGCACTTCCGCGATGGTCTGCATGAGCAAGTCCGCGTCCATGATGTGCGGGGAGTGACACTTGGGGTTCTTGGCTTTTCCCTTGTGGTACTCGCTGCAAAAAGCAACGTGCCGCTTGCCGCCGTTCCGGTAATCTATACGAATGTGCATTTTTGCGCCGCAGTCTTTACAGAAAAGCAAGCCGGACAGAGGGTGGATTTCCCCGTCCCCGTTGGGGCGTCTGACGGGTGCGTTTTCCAAAATCCGCTGTACGGTTTCAAAATCGCTGCGGCTGATAATCGGCTCATGCACATTTTCTGTGATGTGCCACTGGCTCCGGTCTACATAGTGGTTATGTTTATCCCGGAAATGCTTTGTAGTCTTGAAGTTGACTACATCGCCGCAATACTCCTGCCGTGTGAGGATATTGGTCAAGGTGGCTTTGTTCCACTTGCAGCGGTTATCCTCGTTGAGCGTCTTATTTTTACAGGTTCCCCGCCCTCGGTCTTTCATATAGAAAGTGGGGGTTGGGATTTGCTCCTGTGTCAGATATACGGCGATTTGGTTGCGGTTTTTCCCGCCGATAAACAGACGGAAAATCAAGCGGACAACCTCGGCGGCTTCCTCGTCGATTACCCAAAAATCCTTGTTGTCCGGGTCTTTGACATAGCCGTAAGGGGCTTCGGTGACAATCGGCTTTCCACTCATGCCTTTGGTCTTAATGCCCGTTTTCACTTTCTTGCTGATGTCCTTTGCGTACCACTCCGACATGATATTGATAAAGGGCGCAAACTCCAATGTATCGGGCTTCTCGCTGTCAATGCCGTTGTTGACCGCGATAAAGCGCACATTGTTCCGCCTGAATATCTCCATCGCGTTGCCGACTTGGAGATAGTCGCGCCCCCAGCGGGTGAGGTCTTTCATAATGCAGACACCGATTTTCCCGTTTTCCACATCGTCCATCATGCGGGAGTAGGCGGAACGGTCAAAAAACCTGCCGCTTTCGTCATCGTCGATGTAGTGCCGGATATTGGTTAGGTGCTGCCCTCTGGCATAGTTCTCCAAAAATATTTTTTGGTTCTGTATGCTGTTGCTCTCGCCGCCGTCCCTGTCCTCGTCGCCCACGGAAAGGCGGGAGTAAAGGGCTGTAATTTTGCTATAATCAGTCATGTGCATAACCTCCTGTGCGTCCATGTATGTGTCATTTACACTTAAAATTATGCACTCCAACGGGCAGAACCGTATTCCACACCTTTTCGGTATTTCTTCGCGTTTTTGCCTTTAACATAGACAATCAGCCGGATAAGCACCGCGCCGAAAAGCCCTATCAGTAAATCCATAGGAGCAAGGCTCGGAAGTGGATTTGCAAAAGCCATAGAAAAGCCCTCCCCAAGCGACAGCACCTTGCCGGAAAGGTCAACTCCCGGAGAGAGCCGCACTGTCTGTCCGATTTTATCAAAGAGATAGACAAAGAGCAGATAGGGGGCATTTAGGATAAGCAGCTTTTTAAGTTCCGGCTTCATAGCGATACCTCCCTGTCCTTTTTCTTCACTTTTTCCCGCTGTGCGTTCAGAGCCGCCGCCTTTTCTTTGAGAGAAACAATTAGCTTACGGATAGAGGGCTTTTGTTCCTGCGTCAGCTTCTTTGCGGAAAACTCCTTGAAAGCTGCCGTCAGTGCGTCCGCGTCCCGTCCCTTGAAAAATACAAGATAGCGGGGCGGGGTTTCGGTGTTGTCTTTCTTTAAGGCAAAGTCAATCCCGTATTTTTTCGCCGTACTCTCAAAGGCTTTGATATTGTCCTTTGTGATTTCGATGTTGGAAACGCCCGCGTTCTGCTTCATAAGCTGCTTTAGGGTCTGCTTGCCATGCGGGATTTTCTGTTTCTCATGCTGCTTTTTCATCTGTGCAAGCAGGACTTTCATAGCCTTTTGGAGCTGCTGCGCGGTCAGCTTCCCGGTCTTAATGTAGAGGGCTATGGTCTTTTCGTTGGTTTCCTCCTGCAATGGGGTTCCTCCTTTCGTGTTCTATGGTGGTATGCCCGCCGCCGGAAAGAGGGGCGGGCATGAAAAAAGAGCGTCCGTTTTCACGCCGCCCTGTTAAATCCGTACCCGCAGCCCGGAAAGGTCTGCCGCCCGAATACCCACAAGATACCAGTTGTCCCCGTACTCCATACGGGTTGGCTTCCATTTGCCCCGCACAAAAGCCTCCATGCAGTCGCCGCAATGTAAGCCCCCGTAATAGTCGTTTACGTCAAAGCGAATGTCGTAGCGGTCAGCGGTTTCATCAAAAATCAAAGCTCCTGTTTTCAGTGTCATCATAAAATCCTCCTTTGGGTTGGTTTACAGGCTTTCGCCCTCGTTGCAGGTGTAATCGGGTATGCCCTTGCTTCTTGCCGACTGGATAGCGCGCCCGCCGTACATATCGTGAGATACAAGGGACGTGTAATAGCTGCCAATCGTAGACGGGGCATTGAAAAGGGCAGCTTTCATGTACTGCTTGATGTTGCGGATTTTGGTGGTGTTTTCCTGCATACAATCAAGCACAAAGCGGATATGCTCGCCGTTCAGCTTCATAAATTTTGCTTTTACAAGCTCTGCCGGGTAGTCGTCCCCTGCGATACGGATTGTTCTTCGTTTGGTGCAGACAGTTTCAAGGATAAGGGCAAGGATTTCCTCTATCCTGTCCCGGTCAAGGTATCTGTCCTGTATCAGATAGTCGTACTCGATATTGTCCTTGATGATTTCCTCATACACGCTGTATGCGTCTGTCGCTTCCTTTCGCTTCCGTTCCGGCGGCTGTGCCGCGTCCTCTAAGGGAGAGGGATTTAGGGAATGGAAAGGAATGGAATGGGTACTTGATATATCTGTATTTAATTTTTCTTTTTTTGGTAAGTTAGTCTTTTGTATATCTTTATTTAATTGCGTTGGATTTTCCGACGTCGGGTTATCCGGTGTCGGATTTTCCAATATCGGCTTATCCGCTGTTGGATTTTCCAATACCGGACAATCCAATGCCGGGGGCTGTGGCTGTTCGTAAATGGTGTACTCAATAGCGGTCATTTTGCCTTTCTCGTCGCGTCCCTGCCGCCTTGTGATATATCCGGCTTTTTCAAGCTCCCATACAGCGGTGCGGATAGCGTCGATACTTTCCCGGTTGATAAGGGACAGTCCTGCAAGGGTGTAGTCCCAATCTTCAGGAAGTGAGAGCATTTGCGATAACAAGCCCTTTGCCTTTAGGGAAAGTTCCTTGTTGCGTAAATGGTGGTTGCTCATAACCGTATAACCTTTGTTCTTTTCCACGCGGAAAACTGCCATAGCTTCATCACTCCTTTGGTTGGATTTGTTACGCAGTAGAAACGCGGTTTTGAGGGAAAAGGTATCAACCCTTGTCTTTCTCATTTTCGCGCTCTAAGAGCCGCATAAATCAAGGCTTTATTTGCCCTTACTGCGTAACATGAGGGCATAAAAAAAGCAGCGTTCCTGTTCTCCTGTGTAGGAGTGAGAAACGCCGCCTTGCGGGTCAATATTAAGTTGTAAATAAAAATAGCTTGTTCTATCTCTTTTTTTCTTATCAATTTTGAGGTATAGCAGCAGATAGGGCGGCTTATGCCTACGTCCTGCATTTTTCTGATTGATAGTAGATTTCCAAAAATGCTGTATTTGTGGGCTTTCAACACTCTTGAATTTTTACTACAATCTTCCCGGTTTGCTTCACCGAATCTCTGGAAATGAACGATCTCCCGTTCCCGGAGGAAGCGGATGGGATCGCACACATCCGCTTCCTTCACCAGACGCAGAATGTTGTCGTAGGTGGTGCGGGCTTTCTGCTCTGCTGCCAGATCCTCAAACAGATCTGTGATGGGATCGCCCTTGGACTGGAACTCACAGGCATTGAAGGGGATCCCGCCCGCCGCCTGGGGCCAGATCCCGGCCGTATGGTCGATATAATAGGGAGCAAAGCCCTGGGCCTCCAGCTCCTCTGCCGAAAGGTTTCTCGTGAGCTGGTGCACAATGGCTGCGATCATTTCCAGATGGGCCAGCTCCTCGGTGCCGATATCCGTAAGCACTGCCTTCTGCTCCCCATAGGGCATGGAATACCGTTGGGAAAGATAACGCATGGACGCTCCCATCTCACCGTCTGGGCCACCATACTGGCTAATGATCAGCTTTGCCAGCCCCGCGTTGGGCTCCTTGATATTTACCGGGTACTGAAGCCGTTTTTCATACCTCCACATATTAACATCCTCCTTCCCAGGGCCATTTTTCCGTCACCCAGGTCCAGGTATTCCCTATAACGTCATCCACCAGCAGGGGGCCGAACCGGCTCTGGTATGCGTCCATGGCCGCTTTCCTGGCGCCGACAGCGCTCTGGTAATACTGCATGGCCTGGGCGCAGTCCGGATGGGTGTCCAGGAACAGGACCGCCTCATCTACAGCAAAGCTGGCCTCGTTGATCTGCTTCATCAGCGCCTGCCGGGACGGATCCATTCCCGGACACATCCCGCAGCCCTGGCCCGTACCGGGACGGATCCCGCAGGCAGTTCCTGCCGGCGGATACATACCAGGAAATCCGCAGCCGCCTCCGCCGGGGGCCGGGGGCGGACAGACCGGACGGCAGCAGGTCTGGCCCTGGGGTCTGGCCTGGACGGAAGCCTGGACCTGGATCTGGCCCTGGCAGCTCTTCTTACAGCACTGTCCCGTTACGCCGGGATCTTTTCCGCTGGCTCCACAATTCATCTCTGCCATTTTCTGCACCCTCCCATCATAAACGGATAATCTAAAGACGGGAAAATCGTTCCCTGCATAAAACCGTGGCTTATGGGATATGGCGTTTCCCAGTTCTGCATGGGAACATAGCCCATGCCCACCGGAAAACGGTCCCAGACGCCCGGCATATTTCCATCCACATGGACCGGTCCAGGTCCCGGAACAGGCATCATCCCGGGAATACGGGCGGTCCCGTCAGGATTCTGATTACAATTCATAAGCTCCTTCTCCTTTCATTTTCTAGTAATAAGGTATGCATATTCTCCCGTTCCGGTACATAGAAGGCCTGTTTCCTTTTTCCAGGCCAGAGGACAGGTCCCGGTGCCTTTCTTCCCTTCGGCCCATGGCGGTCCCTGCGGAGCGCCTTTGCCACAGTTTCCTACAAGAAAGAAGCCCGATTGCGGGCTTCTCCGCCTGCGGCGGGCCGCTTCTGCGGCATAATTCCCTTCCGCCGCATGGCGATCCCCGCGGAGCGTTTTTTATGTCATGGGACGTACTTTCCTATGACATAAAAAACCGGCGTCCATGAATGCAGTTTCCATGGACGCCGGCTGTCTGCCAAAGCTGTCTTCTGTTTCTCCTGACGTTTCCTATTCCATCCAGGCTCCGTCGGCTCCTGTCATGAAGCCGTCGGGAGTCTTCCGGTTCTGGTACATGGCCCCGTAGGGAAGCTGTCCCTCCGTGCTCTGCACCGTTTGTCCTGTGACCGGATCCGTTGCCGGCACAGGCACAGGCTCCGCCGGATTTAAGTAATACCATTTCTCACCGATGCTCTGCCAGCCCACAGCCATGCGGCCGTCTGCCGTTCCCAGGTAGTACCAGATGCCGGAAAGCTGGATCCAGCCCTTTTTCATGGCGCCGTTCTCCCTGAGATAATACCAGCTTCCTGTTTCCTTCTGGTAATGCCAGCCCCGGTCCATAAGGCCGTCTGCTCCCATATGGTACCATTCGCCGCCCTTAAAGATCCAGCAGTCCATAGCCATCGCGCCGCCAGAAAACCGGAACTGCCAGTCCTCTCCTGTCTGGATCCACTGGCCTGCAGTCTCTCTGGCAGATACCTGGGGACAGATAAAGCCTGTGCTCTTCACAGGGCGGTAGCTGCCGCCGGAGCTTCCTCCGGAGCCATTTCCAGAGCCGTTCCCAGAACCGCCGTTATTTCCCTGGCCATTGCCAGTATTTCCGTCAGTGCCGTCTCCATCGCCGCTGGTGCCGTCATCCCCGGAACCCCCTTCGTCTCCGGGATCTCCGCCGTTTCCATCTTCCCCTCCAGAACCATCTCCATTTCCAGAGTTATCTCCGTCTCCGGAGCCGCCGTTCTCTCCCTGGTCTTCTCCGGGGTCAGTGGCTCTCAGCAGAAACTCGTTTTCTCTTCCTCCGTCCGTTTCAAAGACCAGCTCCTCTCCGGCCGCTGCGGCGATCCGTTCCACCCGGAGGGTGATGTCCTCCGTGGAGGCCGTCTGGAGCACGCCCAGCTCCAGCTTTTTCCCGCCGTTAAACAGGCCGTCTCCCGTTCCGTTCCCAGCCAGGAAAATGCTGAACCGGCCGGTATCCTCTAAAAAGATCCCATCCCGGATCTTCACATCCGGATCCTTCTGGATACTGGCTTCAAAGGTAAACTCTGCCCGGGTGATATCTTCCGGTTCCGGGGTCTCCAGGGCCAGATCCACCTGGACAGCTCCAATATCCTCCATGTATTTCCCGAATTCCCGGTCTCCGGAAAAATCCAGGGAGATCCTTACCTGGTTCTCCTTCTTTCCAGACTCCATCTGAATATATCCGCCTCCGGCAGCCAGGGCAGCGATCCCCGTCCCCGCGGCTATAAATGCCGCGGCCATAAGGCTTCCTATGATCCTTCGTCTCACTTAATTCTTCTCTCCTTCTCTGGTCCGGCCCCCAAGGCCGTCTCTTTTCCTCAGCCGTTCATTCCCGGCCGCCGGGCCGGAGCCGGGATCCAGCTCCAGCTCCGGCAGCTGTTCCGGAACCGTTATGGTCAGACTGGAGCTGACGGTCCTCTGGCCCTCCAGAGTCTCCGCATCGTCCACCCGGTAAAGCTCTGCCCGGACATGCTCTGGAAGACTGGTCCCCTCCGGCAGGTAATAGATCCAGATGCCGTCGCTGACCTCTCCCAGGAGGCCGTTTTCCGGAACCTTTGCCAGGATCAGGGATTCTGCCTGGATGTTTCCATCCGCATCCGTTCCTCCCACGATCTGGCCCTTTTCGTCCCATAAAAGCACCACGTTATAGGCCGGGTTTCCCTTATAGGTTCCTGTAAACACGATGCTGCCCTCCGGGATCACTCCGTCTGCCCCGCCGTTGATGGCAAAGTCCTTCGTGAGCCTTCCCATACCGGCCGTATCCATTTCCACATTATCTCCTGTCTGGCCCAGCAGGGAAAGATCCGATATGGAAAGCTCCCGGCCTCCCTGGCCGTCTGCCGTCAGCTTCACAAAGGCCGCGTCGTACGTATAAAGAACGGTGCCGTCATGGAAGTACACGGTCTGGCTGCCGTCTTCCAGGGTAAATGTATCTGCGCTCACCGGGACCCTCTCCCAGGAGCTTCCGTCCTGGCTGACGCTGACGCTGAATTTTCCTATGGGAGTTCCCTCAGCCGCCGTGTAAACGAGCCCGGTCACCAGCTCCGGCTGGTTTAATTCCAGGACGATCTCCGGCGTCTGGCCGGCCTTTACAGAGCCTGTAAAGGTGGTAACAGCGCCCTCAGTCTCCAGATCCACCATCTTTTCCAGCCCTGGCTGCACATAGGTATCCGGATGATACTCTCCCGGCTCCTCCAGCTCACTGTTGGTCAGGTTGGTGCTGACGGTCCATAAGGTCCGGTCGATGTCGCCCCTGTGGCTCACCTTCACCTCTCCCGTTCTTCCGGGAGCCGTTTTCGCCAGCCATTTGTCGTATCCGGTGATCTCATACGTATAGACCCGGTTGTTGGCTGTGGCGGCCACATCCGTAAATACAGCCTCTCCATCATGTGCGTATGCGTAGCCCACAGACTGCTTTTTCTCCGTTCCGCCGTCCCTTTCGCAGCGGACGATCTCGTAGATCCATACGTTTGTGTCCCCGGAGATCTCCAGGTTCACCTGGTTTTCTCCGTTCACATACTGGATGGTTCCCTGGGGAACGCTTCCCTTGGCGGAAGACTCCGTTTTCTGGGAGGTGTTCCGGTTTTCCATCTGCCATACCCGGTTCTCATCGTTGGCGAACCAGATGCCCCGCTCCTCCTTCTCAAACTGGGAGGCATAGCGCACAGTGTCTGCGTCCGGCTCCATGCCCCAGTGGCGGAAGAAGTCCAGAAGGTCCTTCCGGGCCGCAGCCGCCGCCAGCCGCATCAGCACATTGTCCTTATCGGTCCCGGAAAGCTTCAGCTTATTTCCTTCCGCTCCCGGTGCCGAGGATGGCTTGCGCACATAGGAATCCATTCTGGCAAAGATCAGATTTTCCAGCTGCTCTTTGCTGGTATCAAAGGTCTTGAAATTATAGCCGCCCATATCGTAGGCCAGATGGAGCTGCCAGTACATGGCCAGCTGCACCGCCCCGTCAGACGCCTTTCCCCTGGCTCCCGAGGTGGTCTTTTTAAATACGTCCTCGTATTTGAACCGCAGGGAATCATTGGTATCCCTGGCCTGGGCCAGCAGCGGATAGTAGTTATTGGTCACCTCCGCCACCGCGTAGGCCCCTTCGTTGATCTCATGGCCGATCTCATGGGAAAGCCCCCATCCGAACAGGCTGCCGGACTGATACCTTCCCTCTGCGTCCGCAATCACGGGCTTTCCGTTTACCATTTCTTTAAACTGGGGCCACTCGATACCGATGTGGAGGCCTCCGGCGTACATGAAGGCACCGGCAAACATCCTCTGGTAGCGGATATTCAGACGGCCGGCCGGTACCCGGTTGTGGGGCTCGGCATCGGATGCCGTGCTTAAGCCCTTATGGGCATAGAACATCTCCACCATCTGATCCATGGCTGTCATGGACTGCTCCAGGGCCGCTGCCTTTTCCGCCGCCGTATTCCCGGACAGTCCCTCCAGGATCTGGTCCGAGGGGCCGGAGATCATGGTATACCGGCTCACGATGTCCGTGGCTCCGTAGATACAGTTCTTTTCATCATAAGAATAGTCCTGATGATCCCTGTTATGGAGAGCCTCCATATCCTGGACCATGGCCTCCAGCCCGTTCACATAGGCCTCCGCCAGCTTCAGACGCTCCGCCGGATCCTTTGTATCCGAAAGGTCCAGCACCGGGATCTTCGTTCCTCCGCTGACACGGACACCGTACTGCTCCCGGCCTGCCTCTCCGGTGTAGACCACATAAAGCTGTCCGCCCCGCTCCAGGTCCATATGGTCCAGGGCCTCCAGCGTAAAATCATTAGCTCCGGCTTTTAAATTCCCCAATGTCCTGGTCCAGGCAGCAGAGCTTCCATGGTACTGGGTCTGAACGAGCTGAAGCCTGGTGCCGTCCCCGGTCTTATGGGCGGGGCTTCCCACATAGACGGTGACCGTCTCCCCGGCCCTTGCAGTCACGCCCAGGGGCTGGTACGTATTGAGACCGCCCTTGAAGGTGATGTGGCCGTCGGAGCTTCCTGTGTCCTTGCTGTCCACCGCCTGGATCTCCGCCTGGAGCGCACCATCCTTGAAGATCCGCTCTGCGTTGGCCAGCTCCGTTTCCAGGATCTCCTTCCTGGGGTGCAGCTCCCCGCTGACCGGATCCGGCTGGTCCAGCCGGTCCTTAAGGCTCTGGATCCGTTTTCCCATGGTCTCCCGGTCCTCGTCCGACCGCAGGCTCACATGGTAGGGATCCCCGTAAAGGTCCATGATCTCGTCCTCCAGCGAGTCGTAGTAGTAGAACTTAAGCTCTGCCATGGAGATCCGGCGGCCGCTGGCGCTTAAAGTCAGCTGCACCGCCTCGGCCTCAATGGGCCTGTCCGCCCGGAATTCGTAGTAGGCCTTATTGTTGCTGGTCTTTTTCTCCAGGACGCCGGAAACAGAATTCTTTGTGCTGTCCTGGATGTCGTTCCGGTCTGTCCAGTAATAAAGCACTGCTTTATAATAGGAATACATCTGGTCCCCGTCGGGGATCACCACCAGAGTATCCATTTCATAGGACCCGTCAAAGGAAACAATGGGGGCTTTTTTCAGATCATAGTATTCTGCTCCCGAATCCCAGTCATCCTTGCGGACCCAGGAGGTCTCATAGTCTCCATCTACAATATCATACTCACCTTTGGAGACATCATACCCATAGCGCACCGACTCGATATGGGCGGTCACCGGCTCTCCCGGCACCTCCACATTGATCCGCTTGTAATCCGGCGTCACCGGCGGATCCAGGGCCGCCGTCACTCCCGTATAGTGGACCGATTCCGGCCCCTCTCCCAGCGGGTTCACGCCGGTCAGATAAACGTCATACTTTGTCTTATCCTCCAGCCCCTTAAGCTCATACCGGTTCTCCTGGATATCCGGGATCTTCGTGTACGCTCCCTGGGAGTCGCCGTACTTCCTGTAATACAGGTTATAGCTGTCTGTATCCATCATATCCTTCCAGCTGATGGAAAGCCCCTTATACCGGGATGTCACCGTGATATTTTCCGGCGCAGGCGGAAGGCTGGCCGCCCTGGGCTGTCCCACAGCCTCTGCCGCCGGGCTCTTCCAGGCCCCGTTCACCGAACGTATCTGGATCTCATAGGAATTTCCATTGGCCAGCGCCCCGTCTCCCAGGCCTTCTGCCCGGAATTCCGGCTTATCCGTCTGGAAGGTCTGTGTCACCTCGTTTTTCTTACTGTTGACGCCATGGACCGTCACCTCGTAGCCCGTCACATTGGGCTGTTTCCGCCAGGTCACGGTAAAGGACGCGTCCCCGTTCTCCACCTGCACCCGCTCCGGCGCTGTCATTTCCGGCTCCGGGATCCGTTCCTTCATATCCCCCAGGAACTCCACCTTTGCAATATCCACCAGGGCAGTGTTCCCCAGGGTCCGGCTGATCTTAATGGTCACCTTCTTCACGGCTGTCTGGCCCTTCAGATCGATGACGATGGGGCCTCCCTGGCTTACGGTCTCCTCTTTTCCTGTGAAAAATTCCAGAAGCGCCCTTCCCAGGCTCCGTTCCTTTACTTTTCCGTTTTCGATCTCAAAGACCTTTTCTTTTCCCTTTTCTGTCTCCACAGAAACAGTTCCGTCCACAATGGTGTTGCCGGAGCCGTCCACCGGGTCGATGACGAACCCGGCCATGGTCTTTCCGGAGTCAAACTCCGCAGAAATGGTCACCGGATTCTCCCCGGAAATGGCCTCCTCACTTTCCAGTGTAAGGCTGGCCGCACCGGAAAACAGCTGCTCCACCGTTCCCTGGGAGATCTCCGCGTTGCTGGCGGACGCCGTATGGATCTCTTCCTCTGTGATCCGCATGGTCCGGATCTCCCGGGCAGTCCTTACATCTTCCTTATAATACTTTGCAAAACATGCCACATCCGCCAGATCCACCTGACTGTCGCCGTTCAGATCGGCCCGGTCATAAAACAGATCGTCATGGACCTGGCCGGAGGCTGCCAGCTTCAGAAGCTCCTCCTTATCGTCCTCATCCACAGCCCCGCTGCCGTCAATGTCGCCCATGGCCAGAACACCGATGCGGCTTCCGGCTCCGCTCTCCCCGTATCCGTGGTTTTCCGGCGCATCGTTCATTAAACGGATGGAGACCATGTCCCCCTGGATCCGGATCCCCTTCTGCTCATAGGCCACATAGGAGACCGTATCGTTTTCCGGCTCCATCCTGAGATCATACGTCCCATCGGGAAGCTCCGTCAGCTCACAGCTCCCCTCTGTGTATGTATTCCCGTCTCCGGCCGGCAGGGTAAGGCTTCCAAAGGCCGGTTCGGCTATGGAGGCATCCTCTTCCTCCGACGGATACAGCTCCACATTCCAGGTGGTCTCCGGAGCCTTTACGACGCCCTGGACCTCCACCCTAAGGATCCCGTTCCTCTCCTCCAGAAGTCCGGCTAAGGCTTCTTCCCCGGCCGCCGCATCCGACATGGTGGCGGTCATCCGGGTCCTCTGGTTTTTCTGCGGCATTCCCATGGCTCCCGTCCGTCCCAGTGGGCTCTGCACAGCCATAAGGACCGCCAGAAGAGCCGCTGCCGACCGCATTCCCGTTCTCTTTTTCACAGTTCTTTTCACACTTTCCTCCTATGGATCAGATTTATTGCCTGCGGAGTATCCATTTTTTAGGGGATCTTCGGTCCCCATGGCACAAGAAAGAATCCTGCTCTTGCAGGATTCTCCGCCTGCGGCGGGTCGCATTTGCGACGAAATTCCATACCGCCGCAGTGCGATTCTGCACGAAGTGCTTTTTTATTTGATAGGAATTTCCTATCAAATAAAAAATCCGGTCAGAATCAGATTTCTGGCCGGATCCTATTTCCCCGTCTCATGACGCCCAGTATAACACATCAGACGTTTTTTGAAAAGAAAATTTTTGCATTTATTCTGTTTTTTTCATTTTATCCGCAAAATACTTCATAATGTCTTTTCTGGTGACGATCCCGATAAAAGATTTCTTATCGTCCAGGACCGGAACGAAGTTCTGCTTCATGGCCTTGTCTAAAAGGTCCTCCATATTGCTGTCAATGCTCACCGGCGTATTGTCAGAACGGCGGGGAACATTGGTGATCAGGATCCTTCTTGCTTCCTGCAGGTTCAGATCCAGCTGGTTTTTTATGTACCACAGAAGATCCCCCTCGGTGATGGTCCCCACATAGGTCCCCTGCCTGCTGATGATCGGCACCGCCGAATATTTATGGTACTCCATCTTCTCCAGAACCTGCCGGAGGCTTTCATCATCATGGATGTAAGCCACCTCACTCTTCGGTGTCAGAAAAAACAATATATTCATTTCATCTCTCTCCTTTAGTCTATATCCGCCCGTTCCCTGTGCCCTAATATCCCAGGTCCTCGTTGATGAAGACCAGCTCCACGGTCATTCCGTTACAGGGACGCTCCAGGATCACTGTGGCGCTGCAGATCCGGGCCGGACTATTACAGTCATAACAGCGCAGCTCTTCCGACGCGGCACAGGGCGTCTTGACCCCAAGGCGTCTGGCATTTTTCGTACAGGCCGTATTTTTAGCCCGGGCAATGGTGCTGTGAAGGTCCGGGGCGATCTTATTCCTTCCTATCACATAGAAGACCCGTTCCGGACCAAACAGGCTGGCCGCCGCCCGGTTTCCCGTACCGTCAATATTCACCAGCTCCCCGGTTTCCGAAACGCCGTTGGCGCTTAAAATATATACGGTGGAATCCATGGCCGCTCTTCTGGCCTCTGCCGCCGTCATCTCGTCCTTCCAGTGCCAGACCACCTGGTTGTTTTCCTTCAGAAGCTCGTACAGCCCCATTTCCTGACAGGTCATGGAGCCGCCAAAGCCCACCTTTTCCCCGCGGATCTTTTCCTTCAGATAAGCAGCCGCTTCCTCCCTGGTCTCAAAGTACGAGGTGAGAAACCGGTGGTCCTCAAAATTCTTTTTTAATTTCCCGTAATCCATTGCTTTTCCTCCATCTTTTTTCTTACCGCTCTGTAAAGTTATGTACAGTTTACCATATTTCTCTCACATTTTCACGAAAACTCTGTGAACTTTTTATTAAATTCATATTAACGTCAAAAAACAGACCGCCGGGTATTTTCCAGGCGGTCCATTTTTCCAGATCCTTATAATTTCTTCCCTGTCCCCTACTCCAGATAATCCAGAGCGTCCACAGGCTCGTCCCCGGAAAGCAGCTCAAAGTACAGGCTGGCCCCTTCCAGGGAATAATATTTGGTGGGCTCGGCCACATAGCCCAGCACATCGCCCCGGCTGACGTACTCGTTCTCCACCACCGGGATCTCCTTTAACTGGCCGCAGACGGCCTGGTAGCCGTTGCCCAGATCCAGCCGCACATAATTGCCGATCTCCTCATTGACGCCTACCTCCAGGATCCTGGCATCGGCCGGGGCAGAAACAGGCGTGCTCACCTCGCTCTGGATCACGTTGGCCGGATTGCATTTATACTGCTCCAGGGTCGGGAACCAGGTGGTGGTGTCCATGCTGTATCCCAGGATCACATTTCCCTGTACCGGCCACAAAAGCCTGTCGCTTTCCGTAAAATCCAGGACCAGAGAATCCCCGGCCGCTGCTCCGGCCTCGTCTGCCGGCGGATCCTCCAGGGCCGCGGCTTCTGTCTCTGCCGCTCCCATGGTGTTT
Source organism: Pilosibacter sp. YYHA0881 (assembly GCF_051602715.1). Lineage (GTDB taxonomy): Bacteria > Bacillota > Clostridia > Lachnospirales > Lachnospiraceae > Alitiscatomonas > Alitiscatomonas aceti. The sequence continues at coordinate 3,031,656 of NZ_CP175657.1, read as the reverse complement.
TCAGTTACATGGGAACCGGCTCCGGCCCCGGCTGGCTCCGCCTCCTGGGCGTTGGAGCTTCCCGCCACGGTCCTGGGCGGCTCTGTCTCCCCGGCGATCATCCCCTCCGGCTCCTTGATCTCCAGATACGGACTCTCCTCCATGTTCTGGGCGCCCTTCCGGATCCTCACAGCGCCTGCTGCGGCAACAATAGTCAGCAGGCCCAGCACTAGCATCACAAGAACTAACTTATCCTTGAAAAGCTGGTTTACTCTCTCTTTCACGTTTTATCACCTCGGTACTATTCTTACCAAAGTGACACGTCTTATTCAGATTCCCTCTTTTAAAATTTCCACATTCTGGAAATAATGGTCCAGAAGTGCTTCAAAGCCGAGCCCCTCCTTTTCCAGCGCCGAGGCTCCGGCCTGGGAGAAGCCGTACCCATGACCGATCCCTTTGCAGGTGACCCGGACCTTTCCCTGGAGCTCATCGAAATAAAAGCACGGGGAGGACAGGCCCAGGGCGTACTGGACCTCTTCCCCGGAGTAGGTCTTCGGACCAATCTGGATCTGGACCACATATCCGGCCCCATCCCGCTCCGCCACCTGGATCTCCTCCAGGAGCCGGTCTGCATCCGGAGAGACCGCCCCCGGAATGGCGCTCACCCTCCGGGCCAGGTCCTCCGGCGTGAAGACCGCAATGGACAGATATCCGTCGGCCAGAAGATCCCCTGGGCTTTCCGCCTGTCTGAGACATGGATGCTCCTGTCCTCCAGGCCTTGTGGCCCCCGAGGCCGCCCGGCAGAAAAACACCTCCGCCGGTTCTCCCTCATAAGCCAGATAAAGCCCGCTGGTGGCGGACACCGCCTCCCTGATCCTGCTGTAATCCTCCTGGTAAGTCCCGCCCCACAGCTCCTCCATCTGCGCTCCGCTCAAGGCGTCCATGTCCAGGGCCTCCTCCGGGATCTCCTCCGCCCCGTTCATCTCCCGGTAGATATACGTCCGGGCTATAACTGCCTGGGCCTTCAGAGTCTCCGGCCCGAAATCTGCCGGGATCTGGGCCGCCAGCACATGGACCAGAAAATCCTCCGCCGGGACCCGCGAAACCTTTCCTTCCCGCTCCACAGCCACATACCGCCTTCCGGCCACTCCGTTCCCATCAGTTCCCAGAGAGCCGCCCTGGCTTCCTTCTCCCCCGGCTCCCGCCAGCTCCTCAAAGCCCGTAAAATCCCCGCCGCCGATCCGGCCTGTCCAGGCCATGGTCGTCACATAGGGGATCATCACCATGATCATCAAAACAGTCAGAAACCGCTTCATAAAAAAGCCCACCTCATATCCTTTTTTGTAAAGTCTATGAGACAGGCTTTCTTTTTAGAACCTGGGGAGCAGCTCCGTCCCCGGACGGGCCGCGTTCCCCTGGTTTGTATTACAGTTCTACCTTGATCTTATCCAGATGCCAGATATCCCTTACGTACTCCTCAATGGTACGGTCTGAGGAGAACTTGCCGCTGGAGGCGGTGTTTAAGATGGCCGTCCGGGCCCACCATTTCTCATCCCGGTACGCCTTGTCGATCCGGTCCTCTGCCTCCGCATAGGAACGGAAGTCCTTTAAGATAAAGTACGTATCCGCCCGGTCGCTGGACTGGGTATTTAACAGGGAATTGTAGATATCCCGGAACAGCTCCGGATTCTGCGGGCTGTAGCTGCCGTTGATGAGCTGCATCAGCACCCGGCGGATCTCCTGGTCGCTGTTGAAGATCTCCATGGGGTTGTAGCCGCCGTGGTTCTCCCAATTAATGATCTCGTCGGAGGAAGCGCCGAAGATGAACATGTTCTCAGCTCCCACCTCCTCGGCCATCTCCACATTGGCTCCGTCCATGGTGCCGATGGTAAGGGCTCCGTTTAACATGAACTTCATGTTTCCAGTACCGGAGGCCTCCTTGCTGGCGGTGGAGATCTGCTCGCTGACATCAGCTGCCGCAAAGATCATTTCTGCGTTGGATACACAGTAATCCTCAATGAATACCACCTTGATCTTGCCGTTGATGGAACGGTCGTTGTTGATCACATCGGCCACGGCGTTGATCAGCTTGATGGTCAGCTTCGCCCGGGTATAACCGGCCGCAGCCTTTGCCCCAAAAATAAAGGTCCTGGGCACGATATCCATATTTGGATTATCCTTTAACTGGTTATACAGATACATCACATGCAGGATGTTCATCAGCTGTCTCTTATATTCATGGAGACGCTTTACCTGCACATCGAAGATGGACCTGGGATCCACGTCAATGCCGTTATGCTCCTTGATATATTTTGCCAGGCGGATCTTGTTCTGATACTTGATGTTCATGAACTCTCTCTGGCACTTCTCATCGTCCGCATAAATGGCCAGCTTTTTAATATTGGACAGGTCTGTGATCCACTCGTTTCCAATCTTATCGGTGACCCAGCTGGCCAAAAGCGGGTTTCCATGGAGCAGGAACCGTCTCTGGGTGATGCCGTTGGTCTTATTGTTGAACTTTGTGGGCATCATCTGGTAGAAGTCCTTTAATTCCTCGTTCTTTAAGATCTCTGTATGGAGCCTTGCCACGCCGTTGACAGAAAAGCTTCCCACAATGGCAAGATGTGCCATACGCACCTGTCCGTCGTAGATGATTGCCATTTTGCGGATCTTTTCATTGTCGCCCGGGTATGCCTGCTTGATCTGCTCCACAAACCGGCGGTTGATCTCCTCCACGATCTGGTAGATACGCGGAAGCAGGCGGGAGAACAGCTCGATGGGCCATTTTTCCAGGGCCTCGGACATGATGGTATGGTTGGTGTAGGCGCAGGTCTTTGTGGTGATCTCCCAGGCCTCATCCCATTCCAGGTTCTGCTCGTCTAAAAGGATCCTCATGAGCTCTGCCACCGCCACCGTGGGGTGGGTGTCGTTCATCTGGAACACGGCTTTTTCATAAAACTTATGGATGTCGTCGTGGTTCTCCAGATATTTCTTAACGGCTCTCTGGACGCTGGCAGAAATGAAGAAATACTGCTGCCTTAAGCGCAGCTCCTTGCCTGCGTAATGGTTATCGTTGGGATACAGCACCTCCACGATGGTCTTTGCCAGGTTTTCCTGCTCCACTGCCTTCTGGTAATCGCCCTTATCGAATTCCTTCAGATTAAAGGTATTCACTGGCTGGGCGTCCCAGATCCGCAGGGAATTGACCACGTTGTTGCCGTAGCCCACGATGGGGATGTCGTAGGGGACTGCCAGAACCGACTGGTAGCCCTTCTGGACAAAATGATTCCTGTGGCCGTCCCACTCGGTATCCACATAGCCGCCGAATTTTACCTCTGTGGCGTATTCGGGGCGGCGGATCTCAAAGGGATAGCCGTCCTTTAACCATTCGTCCGGCACCTCGATCTGGTAGCCGTCCTCGATCTTCTGCTTAAACATACCGTAGCGGTAACGGATCCCGCAGCCATAGGCCGGATAGCCCAGGGTAGCCAGGGAGTCCAGGAAGCAGGCGGCCAGACGTCCCAGACCGCCGTTTCCCAGAGCCGGATCCCGCTCCTGGTTTTCAATGGTATTTAAGTCAAATCCCATTTCAGACAGGGCCTCCCGGATCTCCTCCTGCTCGCAGAGGCTGATGATGTTGTTGCCCAGGAAGCGCCCGGTCAGGAATTCCATGGACATATAGTATACGACCTTGGCATCCTGCTTCTCATACTCCTTGTGGGTCGCGATCCAGCGGTCGATGATCATATCCTTCACCGCCAGAGCCACCGCCTGGTACATCTGCGCGGCGGTGGCGTCCTCAATGGTCCTCCGGTATGAGATCTTCAGATTGTAAATCACAGCCTTTTTAAATTCCGTCTTATTAATGGTGTGGTCCACGTTCATACCCTCCTGTTTCTGATTATCTTGTTACCTTTGCAACTCCCAGCATGACAGTCTCGCCGTTGATATTCCACTCCTTGGCGTGGCCGGCCATCTGGCCCAGGGTGATGCTGTCTGCCAGTACCTCGCCCTTTAACTGATCCGCATATTTCTTGATGATGCCGGTGATGGTATCATTGTTGTCTGCGTACACATAGATATGGTCCATGACCTCGAAGCCGGCTTCTTTTCTCATGGTCTGGATCTTGCTGACCAGCTCCCGGTAGAAGCCTTCCTCCACAAGCTCCGGAGTCAGGTTGGTATCCAGGACCACAGTCACTGTGTTGTCTCCCTCAGATACATAGCCCTCCGTCTGTGCCATATCGATCAGAAGGTCCTCTCTGGTGAGTACCACCTCAGCCCCGTCAAAGTTAAAGGTCAGGGCTCCCTTTTCGTTTAAGGTGTCCATGGCGGCGTTGCCGTCCAGCTCCGTTAAGGCCTTTCTGATATTTCCCAGCTGCTTTCCGTATTTGGGGCCCACGGTCTTTAACTGGGGCTTGAAGGTATAGGAGGTAAAGGCGCGGACGTCGTCGGTAAATTCCACAGCCTTCACATTTAATTCGTCCTCGATGATCTCCTGGTAGTATTCCGGAAGAGCCTCTGCCTTCACGAACATCTTTGCGATGGGCTGGCGGTTCTTGATATTAGCCGTATTCCTGGCTGCACGGCCCATAACGACCACCTTTAATACCTCGTCCATCTTGGCCTCCAGCTCCTTATCGATGAAGCCTTCCTCCACCTGCGGGAAATCGCAGAGATGGATGCTCTCGGGAGCCGTTTCGTCGATGGAGCGTACCAGGTTCTGGTAGATCTCCTCGGTCATGAACGGAACCATGGGAGCCGCTGTCTTGGAAATGGTCACCAGCGCGGTGTAAAGGGTCATGTAGGCATTGATCTTATCCTGCTCCATTCCCTTTGCCCAGAAACGCTCACGGCTTCTTCTTACGTACCAGTTGCTCATGTCGTCCACGAAATCCTGGAGGGCTCTTGCAGCCTCGGGGATCCGGTAGTTGGCCAGATCGTCGTCTACCTCCTTCACTGTGGAGTTTAACTTGGACAGGAGCCACTTATCCATCACCGGCAGTTTCTCATAATCCAGGGCATACTTTGTTGCGTCAAAATTATCAATATTCGCATAAAGCACGAAAAATGCGTAAGTATTCCACAGGGTTCCCATGAACTTTCTCTGGCCTTCCATTACAGCCTTTCCATGGAACCGGTTGGGCAGCCACGGAGCGCTGTTGATATAGAAGTACCAGCGGATGGCGTCGGCGCCGTATTTTTCCAGGGCATCGAAGGGATCCACGGCGTTGCCCTTGCTCTTACTCATCTTCTGGCCGTTCTCATCCTGTACATGGCCCAGAACGATCACGTTCTCAAAGCAGGGCTTATTGAACAGCAGGGTAGACTCGGCGTGTAAGGAATAGAACCATCCTCTGGTCTGGTCCACGGCCTCAGAGATGAACTGGGCCGGGAACTGCTCATGGAACAGCTCCTGATTCTCAAAGGGATAATGGTGCTGGGCAAAGGGCATGGCTCCGGAGTCGAACCAGCAGTCGATGACCTCCGGCACCCGGTGCATCTCTTTTCCGCACTGGGGGCAGGTGATGACCACGTCGTCGATGAATGGACGGTGGAGCTCCACCTCTCCCTGGTCGCCGTTCATTTCCTTACTGTATTTCTTTACCACATCCATATAGTTGGGGCTCATTTTCTTAAGCTCTTCCCGGCTGCCGATGCAGTGCATATGGCCGCACTCACACTGCCATACGGGAAGCGGAGTTCCCCAGTAACGGTTTCTGGAGATGCCCCAGTCCTGGATATTCTCCAGCCAGTCGCCGAACCGGCCTTTTCCGATGGATTCCGGGATCCAGTGGATCATGTTGTTATTGCGGATCAGATCCTCCTTCACGGCGGTCATCTTGATGAACCAGGATTCACGGGCATAGTAGATCAGCGGAGTATCGCAGCGCCAGCAATGGGGATAGCTGTGCTCAAATACGGGAGCCTCGAATAAAAGATCCCGCTCTCTCAGATCCTTTAATACCTCCGGATCCGCCTTCTTCACAAAAAGACCTGCAAAGGGCGTTTCCTCTGTCATATCTCCCTTTGCATCCACGAACTGCACGAAGGGCAGGTCATATTTTCTTCCCACCTGGGCGTCGTCCTCACCGAAGGCCGGGGCGATGTGTACCACGCCGGTACCGTCGGTCAGTGTAACATAATCTGCACAGGTCACATAATGGCCCTTTTTATGCTGCTTTTCTGCCACATCGGCGGCGCACTGGTATAAGGGTTCGTATTCCTTGCCCTCCAGATCCGTTCCCACATAGGTCTCCAGGATCTCGTAGGCCGGAGTCCCATTCTCCTTGTCCGCCAGCTTTCCAAGAACCGTGTCCAGCAGAGCCTCTGCCATATAATAGGTAAAGCCGTCGGCAGCCTTGACCTTCACATACGTTTCCTTCGGATTTACGCAGAGAGCCACGTTGCTGGGAAGAGTCCAGGGAGTCGTGGTCCATGCCAGGATGTATGCGTCCTCTCCCTTGGCCTTAAACCGAACCACCGCCGAGCGCTCCTTTACGTCCTTATATCCCTGGGCCACCTCATGGCTGGAAAGGGGGGTACCGCAGCGCGGGCAGTAGGGAACGATCTTAAAGCCCTTATAAAGAAGGCCCTTGTTCCAGATCTCCTTTAATGCCCACCACTCGGATTCGATATAATCGTCATGGTACGTTACATAGGGGTTATCCATATCCGCCCAGAAGCCGACGGTGCTGGAGAAATCCTCCCACATGCCCTTATACTTCCAGACACTCTCTTTACAATGCTCAATGAACGGCTCCAGGCCATACTCCTCGATCTGCTCCTTGCCGTCTAAGCCTAACATCTTCTCCACTTCCAGCTCCACCGGAAGTCCGTGGGTATCCCAGCCGGCCTTACGAGGAACCATATACCCCTTCATGGTGCGGTATCTGGGGATCATATCCTTGATCACCCGGGTCAGGACGTGGCCGATATGGGGCTTTCCGTTGGCTGTCGGCGGTCCGTCGTAGAACACGTAGGGCTGTCCCTTACGGCGGCTGTCGATGCTCTTTTCAAAGATCTTCTGGTCCTTCCAGAATTTCTCCACCTGCTTTTCTCTGTCCACAAAGTTCAGATCTGTTGACACCTTCTGGTACATGACACATTTCCTCCAATCTTGTTGTATGCGCAGCTTTCTCTTCCCTGCGCGTTTCGGTTATGCAGTTTGTGTCTGCGGCTCCCGCGCGGGATGCGGTCTGATTGATAAAAAGATCCCGTGGAGCATTTTTATGTCACAGGATATCCGTTCCTATGATATAAAAAATCGTCCTGTTCTTGCGAACAGGACGAAATATACTCGTTGCACCACCTATTACTGCATACTGACATATGAGTTCCCCTTAACGGTGGAAAACCGGGCTGACTTACTGGCCCAGGGACTTCCCGGACGTTCAGACGCCAGCTTGGGAGTGATCTTCCATCTGCATCCGGCGCCAGGCTTCCATCATCCCCGGCTCGCTTTGGCCTTCCCGCAGATCTACTGTCTCCGTCATCGCCTTTTCTTATGCGTTACGCCCTTTTATTATACGGATCTCGCAAAAAAATGTCAAGACTTCGATGGGCAAATCAATCAGCTTTTTACTGGATCCACGCACCGTCAGCTCCGACCTGGAAGCCATCGGGAGTCACCGCCGACTCCAGCATGGCTCCTGCCGGGCCTCCGTCTGTCCCTGTGCGGAAGTAATACCAGCTGCCGCCGATCTCATGCCATCCCGTATACATGTGGCCCCGGAAACCATCGTAGCCGGTGTGCAGGTAATACCAGCTGTTATTCCAGAACAGCCATCCATCCTCCATCCAGCCGTCCTCGTCAAAGTAATACCAGTCTCCGCGTCCATTGTATGCCAGGTATTCCCACTCTCCATGGGGATATGTACCGTCGTCATAGCAGAACCACCAGCCGTTCAGACGCCAGGTTCCCTCCGCATCCCTGTATCCGCCTCCGGCAGCAATGGCTTCCTCTGTGTAACGCTCTGTATGGTCAAAGCCAATGGCGATCCCATGGGTATAAAAACCGTAAATACTTCCTCCGATCTTCAGATATTCATTGGACGGCAGCCTTCCATTATTTTCTGTAAATTCACGGCCCTCCAGGATCCAGCGTCCCGTCTTTCCGGTATCGCTGACTGCCCTTTGCCGGCTGCGGCCCGTATCCTCCTCATCGTCGTCATCCCCGCTCACAGACTCTGCGTAAAAGGTCAGCACAAAGGTCATGCCTCCCGGCTCCACCGTTCTTCCGATGGGATCTCTGTCCCACCGCCGGCTTCTGTATCCTCTGTCGGCTCTGACTGCGGGTACAGAATCGATGATGCTGCCCACCTCATACGTTTTCAGTATCTCGGTGCCCCCGTTCTCAGTAAACGTGCCATTCACCACACGGAAGACCACCTGGGCAGTTTCCTTTTCCGGATGCTCGGGAGTCTCAGATCCGGAAGGGTCAGTGGGATCGGCCGGATCTGTGGGGTCGGTGGGATCCGTCGGCTCAGCAGGGTCCGAGGGGGCCGCCGGCTCCTGGTCCTTTGTGTAATAAACGCATATGACCAGATCCTCTGTGATCGTTCCCGTCACACTGCCGTCGATCCTGCTCAAGGTATATCCAGAGATCTCCATCCCCGCATCCTGGGTCACATCGTACTCTGTACCAGAAGCAAAGCTTCGTACCGAATCTCCGGCGATCGGTCTTCCAGTGGATTCATCCAGGTACCGGATGGTCACGGTATTCTGCGGAACCCCCCATACTACGGCAAACAATCCAAACTCCGACGCAGGAAACTGGATCCCCTGATCGGTATTCTCCAGATCCGGGATCGTTTCCATCCCAGTGGTGGCAATGGATGTCCTTAGTCCCGGGTGTCCATTCATTCCGTATTCCCGGTTCAGCTCCGGAAACCGGAGCAGAGTAAATTCTGTATTTTTGTCTGTTCCCTCCGGGTATGGCAGATAGACCAGCTTTTCCGTATTGGAGGTCACCCACGCATTGGCGCTGTTCTGATCCACCAGATCCAGATAGCGGAATTCAAAATGATATTCCATTCCTGATACAGTCCCCAGATGCTCTTCGATCCGTTCCTCCAGCTGCTCCTCCCCGTCGGGGGCGCCTGTCACATAGGGGCGGTCCTCAAGAAGCACGATCCCGGACGTATCTGAAAGCTCCCGGTCCTGGTCGCCGTTGAGATAATAGGCCGCATCACGGGTGCCATTCTTCTTCTGCTCCACAGCCACCGCCTGATCCGGCAGCTCCGCCGGTTCTCCGGAAAGGAGCGGACTGGACAGCTCTTCTGCCGGACTGCTGGTGTAGCGGATCACAAGAACGCCATCCTTCAGCTTCACCTCATTTTTATTGATCCGTACCTTTCCATCCAGATCCGGATCCGCATACTGGAACACGGCCCTGTAAGCGCCCGGAGTTTCCGCTCCATCCATCGGGCTCCCATCGGCTTTCACATAATGAACGGTAAACAGAGCCTTTAGATCGCTCCATGCCTTTTCCTTTTCGTTTCCATACGTCTTATAGACGGTTTCTTTTCCATCCACGCTGATGGATGTGATCTTATTCAGTCCTCCGATGGAGAAATCCTCTGGTTCCGGCATGGCGTTTCCAGAATAGATCCCACATTGGTCCGGATACAATGTGTACTGGTCATTATTGACAAACATCAGCGCATAGGACCGGTTCCCCTCTGCGCCCTCCATGGTGACGTCGAGGGTCTTCTGGTTCTCCACCGGGATCAGCTTCATATCCTCTGCCGTAAGATCTGCAGCGGGAAGCCCGTCGGCGTTCAAGGGAATATAGACTGCATACAGCCCGGAGGTATCTGCGCTGTACGGTCTGGATATCAGGAAATGATAATCTTCCGAAGATGGCCGGATCCAGAGACTCGTTGTCCCCGCCAGTTTCCAGGAGGGCTGGCATACTGCCAGCAGCTCCTTTATCTTATCGACTGCGTCTTGCTTTGCCTTTCCCAGCCATACCTCCTGATAATCCTCATCCAGGGTCATCGTTCCGGCTGAAAGATAAATTTCCCGGTTTCCCGCCAGTGTTCCTGGTTTAATATGGATGAACTCGTTTTTGTCGTTGGAGCTTCCTCCTGTTACTGAGATCTGCGCTCTGCTCCCATTTCCAAAAACCGTTCCGCCGTTGAGCTCCACAACAGATTCTCCTGCATTGGCATACGAGATCCCATAACTGCCGTTTCCGGAGATCTCTCCACCGTTCATAATAAAGGCTGCTCCCTTTTTTTCGGTTTTTCCTTTCACCTCAATCCCGGCTCCCGTATTGCCCGAGATTTTTCCTCCCTCCATAGTCAGCAGGGCGCCATTGTTCACCTTAATGCCCAGGCCCTTGTTATTGCTGATCTCTGCTCCCTCCAGCATCCGGGCAGATACTCTTCCTCCGCCCTGGTTGGCCAGATAGACGATCCCCTTGAGGGCCGTATTTCCAGTGATCTTTCCTTCAAATACGTATCTGGAACCATTGTGTGTATACAAGAGTCCTCCCTCTCCCGTTGCCGTACAGCCTGTCACCTGGCCGGTGGGGCCCACTGTGATCTCCGCATACCAGCTGCGCATCAGAGAGTCCTTTGTGGTACAATCGGAGATAAGGCCGTTGAGCAGCATTTTATGGACATAATCGTTTTCATAGTCATTGGCGCTGGCCACCATAATGTCCCGGCAGCCGGAGATCTCTGATCCCGATACGGCCTCAAAATCTCCGCTGGCTGTATCAATGACCGTATGCTCTGCACTCTCTCCTGCGATCCCCTTAATGCTGCCGCTCTGGGAAAGGACCGCTGTTCCTTCATTCCGTACATGGACAGCCGCGCCTGCTCCTCCCTGCCACATGTCCTTATCTGACCGTATATCAGAGATCGATCCGCCGATCTCCGCGCTGCCGCCGTCCAGGTAAACGGCGCGGCCGCGCATATGGCTGATCTCCGCTCCGGCCTCCATCCGGAAGCTGCCGCCCTGGATCCATACAGCTCCCGCGGCTCCGTAATCCCCCTTCTCCTTCGTCCTGTCAGCAACACCGTCCGTATCATCACAGATCTGGCTCCCATCCTCCATCACCAGGTCACCGCCGGAAAGCCGGACCGCTGACATTCCTCCAAAATTCCGAAGGGTGGCCCCGGAAGCCAGTATGATCTCTGCCGTTCCGTTATAGGTCGCCACAATGGCGTCCTGTACCAGACTTTCATTTCCTCCCTTTCCATCCGTGGAGGCCTGTTTAAAGTTCACACCCTCGGTCTTTCCGCCATCGTCCAGAACGATATCCGTCAGTGTCAGGGACGCGGTCTGCGCCTCGCCCGGCCTTGTTCCTCCCACCTCGATCATAGCTGGATGATAACCGCCTCTGGCCAGGTCCTGCGCCTTTTCAAAGCCATCTCCCCGGAAAACCGTATGGCCCTGTCCGTCAATGGTCAGATCCTTATCCCAGAACCTGGCGCTTTTCGTCTCAGTAAGATCTGACATCAGACAGATAGTATCCCCATCCTCTGCCTGGTCCACTGCATAAGCCAGAGAAATATATGGATCCTCCTCAGTCCCTGCTCCCGAATCCCACCGGGCATTGCTGGAGGAAGCGGAAACATAGACCTCTCCGCCGCTGCTCCGTTTTTTCCCCATCGTTTCCGGCCGTCTGGATAAAAGCCCCGGGACTGTTGTTCCAGGAATTTTCTCCGCATCGGAAACGGTGGCTGCTTTCATGCCGTTTTCTGGCTGCTTTGTCTCCGCTGCTGCCCGGATCTGACCGGCCGGGAACACCGTCCCGCCTATGATGGCCAGAGAGAGCAGAAGCGCTCCTGCCTGTTTCATCGTTTGCCTGTTTCTCACACACTCTACCTTCTTTCTGAATAATTTCCAGTTCTCTCCAGAAGCTGGGCTCCCAATGGAAGGAACCTCTGCAAATAAAGCAGTTTATTGGAAGAAAAACACATCCATTCCAGGCAGATTGCAGTCAAGAAACAGCAAATCTGCAGTTTCTGCCCTTTAAATGGTTGAAAACGTCAGAATTAAATGGTAAAATTAAGCTGAATGGAAAGAATTTTCTGCGTCCTTGCTTCCTATAAACTGCTTTATTGGAAGCAAGGTTTTTGTTATTTGTTTAACAAAGAATTTGCGTTTTCCTTCCTTTATTGCTATAATGTCGGCAACGATATGGGATAGTACACAAGGAGAAGGTATTATGAGTAAACGCAACCTGACGCTGCTGACGGATCTCTATGAACTGACCATGATGCAGGGTTATTTTTATGCCAAGGACGCCAATGAAACTGTGATCTTTGACGCTTTTTACCGCGACAATCCCGACGGCAACGGCTTTGCCATCGCCGCCGGGCTGGAGCAGGTCATCGAATACATCGAGGATCTCCATTTCGATCCCGAGGACATCGATTATCTGCGCTCCACTGGGATCTTTAAAGAGGATTTCCTGGAATATCTGGCTGATTTTAAATTTACCGGCGATATCTACGCCGTTCCCGAAGGAACCGTGGTCTTCCCCAGGGAGCCTCTGGTAAAGGTCATCGCCCCCATTATGCAGGCCCAGCTGGTGGAAACAGCCCTTTTAAACATCATCAACCACCAGAGCCTCATCGCCACCAAGACCTCCCGCATCGTCCATGCGGCCGGAGGCGACGGAGTCATGGAATTTGGTCTCCGCAGGGCCCAGGGACCGGACGCAGGCATCTACGGAGCCAGGGCGGCCATGATCGCCGGCTGTATCGGCACCTCCAACGTGCTCTGCGGCCAGATGTTCGACGTACCAGTGAAGGGGACCCACGCCCACAGCTGGATCATGAGCTTTCCCGATGAGCTCACTGCTTTCCGTACCTATGCGAAGCTTTATCCGTCAGCCTGTATCCTCTTAGTGGATACGTATGATACCTTAAAATCCGGGATCCCCCATGCCATCCAGGTATTTAAGGAAATGCGGGAAGCCGGGATCCCCTTGACCTTCTACGGGATCCGCATGGACTCCGGCGACCTGGCCTACCTCTCCAAGGAGGCAAAAAAAATGCTGGATGCCGAGGGCTTCACCGATGCGGTGATCTCCGCCTCCAACGACCTGGACGAAGGACTGATCTCCAGCCTTAAGAACCAGGGAGCCGCCATCAATTCCTGGGGTGTCGGCACCAACCTGATCACTTCCAAGGACTGTCCGTCCTTCGGCGGTGTGTACAAGCTGGCAGCCATCAAGGATAAGGCCACCGGCAAGTTCATCCCCAAGATCAAGCTCTCTGAAAATGAGGAAAAGATCACCAATCCCGGCAATAAGACTATTTACAGGATCTACAGCCGGGACAGTCATAAGATCATCGCCGACCTGATCTGCCTGGTGGGCGAGACTTACGACGAAAACAACTCTCTTCTGCTGTTCGATCCTGTGGCAACCTGGAAAAAGACGCTGCTGGCTCCGGGAACCTACACTATGAAGGAGATCATGGTCCCCATATTCAAGGATGGGGTCTGCGTATACCATTCTCCCAAGGTCATGGAGATCCGAGAATACTGCAAAAAAGAGCTGGATACCCTGTGGGATGAGACAAAACGTCTGGTAAACCCCCATGAGGTCCATGTGGATCTTTCCAACGAGCTGTGGCATATGAAGACCAGGCTCCTGGATGCTTACCACTTTGAGTAAAAAGATAAACTGAATGAAACCGAGGTGTTTTTATGAGTGCAACTGATATTGCAAAATCTGTGGATGTGGATCTGGATCTGGTCCAGGAACAGGCCGCTTCCGTGGCTGAAGAGCTGATCGCAGCTGCAAAAATGAAGGAGGGCCAGATCCTGGTGGTGGGCTGCTCCTCCAGCGAGATCGCGGCCCATACCATTGGCTGCTATTCCAGCAAGGAGGTGGGAGAAGCCGTATTCAACGCCCTCTATAAGGTAACGAGAAAGCACGGCCTTTATCTGGCTGCCCAGTGCTGCGAGCACTTGAACCGCGCCATTATCATCGAAGAAGAGGCCGCATTGAAATACGGCCTGGAAATGGTCAATGTAAAGCCCCAGCTGAAGGCCGGCGGCTCCTTCTCCACCGCCGCCTGGAATGGCTTCGCTTCTCCCTGCGCCGTGGAGCGGATCCAGGCCCACGCAGGCATTGACATTGGCGACACCCTCATCGGCATGCACCTGCGCCCTGTGGCCGTTCCGGTGCGCACCGAAGTAAGATCCATCGGCTCCGCCCATGTGGTCTGCGCCAGGACACGGCTCAAATACATCGGCGGCGAACGGGCCGCTTACCAGGCACAGAAATAATACAGCTGCTTAAAAAGTGGATGTATAATGCTGATTGTAGTGTTTTAATGGAAACTGCCCATTCTGTCTGCAGACAGGATGGGCAGCTTTATTTCTGCGTATTTCTCTATAACGACCACCAATCTCCCTCCTTACGGATTCGCAAACATCGCCGTCAGGAGCGCCACATATTCCTCTCCGATCTCAGAAAAAGTTTTATCCTTTCGTTTCACATACCCAAAACAGAGCTCTGCACTGCGGTCCTCAAACGGAAGCTCCACCAGCCCCGTTTCTGACGGCTGGTACCGGGCATTATAAAGATATTTCAGGGGACCCACTGAAAATGCTTTTCCCTGACGTAAAATATCCTGTGCCAGAACATAATCCGGTACATCGATCAAGGTATGGCAGCTGATCAGCCTCTGGTAGGATTCCAGAGCACGCAGATAAACCTCCATCGGACGATACAGCACAAACGGATATGCTTTGCACATATGAAGCGTCACTGACCGGATCCGGTCTTTGACAAACGGATGATTTGCTCCCACAATAATGCTGAACGGAGAGGTTCCGAGGGGCACAAATTCCAATCCCAGAGACGTAAACGTTTTATGCCAGATCCGGCTCTGATCCTTTACCAGACCTAAGATCCCAATATCATACTCATGCGAGGCTACACTTCTTGGAATATTTTCAAAGGAAATATTATTCATATGAAGATGAACCGTCTGACCCGAATAGTTTCTGCATAATTCTGAAAATGCCCAGCGCGCGATCGTCATATGATGGCTGCATACATGAAACTCTTCAATCGGAGCGCTGGCGCTGTTTTCTCCCAGTTCCTTTAAAACCTGATACTGCTTATAGTATGGCTCTGCAAATGCAAGAAAATCTTTCCCAAACGGAGTCAGACAGACCCCGTTTGGGGTACGGTAAAAAATCGGCTGATGAAATTCCTCTTCCACTGCTTTCACTGCCATGCTCAGATTAGGCTGCTGCATATAAAGCTTCTGGGCTGCCTTTCCAATAGATCCACACTCTACGATCTCCAGGATCTGCCCTATCTGTTCAATGCGCATGAAACAGCTCCTCCCGTCTATTTTTTGTTAAGAAAATCCACGATGGTACATAAATATACCTTTGCAATATTGACCACATCTGTCACTTCCGCCGTTTCATTATAGGAATGGATCCCGGAAGGAGTTGAAGGTCCATACTGCAGCGTCGGGATACCCGCATACCGGAAAAATCTGGCATCGCTGCTGGCCCATTGGTATGTACGTGTCAAAGGCTCTTTCCAAATCTCCTGGACGTTCTCTGCCAGGCATTCTACAATACCCGCTGTCCTCGGTGTGCTGTTGGGCTCTGAACGCCATGAAAAGGAGTATTCCACATCCTGCGCTCCAGATTCCTGAATGATCCTGCAGATTTCCTCCTCTACAGTTTTTGTGGAAATTCCAATGGGAACCCGTATATCAACCTCCGCCTCTGCGTGGTCTGGTACCATATTGATCTTTGTACCTCCATTTATCTTCCCAATGTTTACACTGCAGTGATTCAGAACGTGGGCTGCCCCCTTTGCTGTAAGCCTCCGTCTGGCATTTTGTTTTGAATCCTCCATCACTGCCGCTGTATCATCGTCATAACGGGCAGGAATATTTCTAAGGTCTGTGATACGCCCCAGTACCCGCATGAGTTTTTCAATGGCATTCTCTCCTACAAAGGGCGCCAGACTTCCATGTGCCGGAACCCCACTTGCAGTAAGCTTCAGCCAGCAGCACCCCTTCTGACCAATTTCGCAGTTAAAATACCCAGAGGGCTCAGCAATTATACAGGCATCCCCTGTAACCATGCCGCTTTCAACCAGCCATTTCGTTCCCCAGGAACCACTTACTTCCTCATCTGGAACAATCGCCAGCATTACCTCTCCGTCCAGTTCCACCTGTTCATCTGACAGGACTCCCATAGAGAACAGCAGCCCTGCTAAACCACATTTCATATCCGAAGCTCCGCGTCCAAAAATTTTTCCATCGCGGATTTCCCCGGAAAATGGATCAAACTCCCATTTTTCCAGGTTTCCCGGCGGCACCACGTCTGAATGACCATTGAGGATTAGCCGACGGCCTCCCTTCCTGCCCAATGTTGCCACTATGTTGGGGGTTGTCGGAGTCGGATACAGTACCTCGTATGAAATATGATGTTCCTCTAAATATCTGCATATAAATGAAGTGATCGCTTCCATCTCTCCCGGCGGATTGACGCTGGGGATTTTTATCAGGTCACTGCACAGCTTTAACAGCTCTTCTTTTCGATCTTCCATTAACGATACGAGGTATTGGTGCTTTTGCATAGATGAAACCCTCTTTCTGTAGAAATTTTATATGCTTCTATCTTACAACGGGATACTGTACTTTTCCTAGATGGAATTTTTACAGAATCCATTTCCTACTTTTTGTTTATAATGTATATTTACATTCTATTTTTTCCTCAATAGTAACTATTTCGTATATAATAATAATTTTTTTCGACATATATTTCTGATTGTTTTCTCAGCAAAAATATGACTTCCCATATATAAAATCCTGCCAAAATCAAGAAATCCTTACGAAAAATCACCATATCTGCGCTTATTCCCTTAAAACAGGAAAAAATATATATGGAAAGTAATATGTTTTTTATATTGGGCAATTTCACGTTTATATTCTATAATATCGTTTAAAGTACAGCAAAACACACAAAGGAGGAGTTACCATTGCTTTTAAAAGAAATCTTAGACATCTATAATTTACTGGATAGTGCACATGCAGATGGAAATTCCATCAAAACACATCTTCTGAGGATCCGCTCAGATGCCAATGTGGAAGTAGTCCCTATCGTTACTCCAAAAGGAAGCACCGATATCATACGAATTCTGGTAAAAGGAAAGAATGGACGCAGCCAGAACGGCACCGCCCCCACCATTGGCCTTATGGGCTGGCTTGGAGGGATCGGAGCTCGTCCAGATGCTGTGGGCTATGTATCCGACGGCGATGGTGCCCTGGCTGCTCTTTCCGTGGCAGCAAAGCTTCTGGATATGCAGAATAAAGGCGACTTCCTGGAAGGCGATGTTTATCTGGCTACCCATATCTGTCCTGCAGCTCCCACCAGGCCTCACGATCCTGTTCCTCTCATGGATTCCGAGCCATTCCGTGAGCGTGTCAAGGAAGAGGCTTTTGCTCGCGCCGAGCATCTGGATGCCCTGATTTCCTGTGATACCACAAAGGGAAATTCCATTATCAACTGCCGTGGTTTTGCCATCTCTCCCACAGTCAAGGAAGGCTGGATCCTAAAAGTCAGCAAGGATCTGCTTCAGGTTTTCCAGAATACCACTGGGGAACTTCCAAAGGTTTTTGCTGTAACAAACCAGGACATTACTCCTTACGGAAACGGGATCGATCATCTGAATGGAATCATGCAGCCCGGTACTATGACAACGGCACCGATGATCGGAGTCGCGATCACGACCCAGTCTGTGGTAGCTGGCTGCGCTACGGGAGCCACCCATTTCGAGGACGTGGAAGCGGCCGCCCGGTTCATGCTGGAAACTGCCAAAGGCTTTGGTGCCGGGAAAATACAGTTTTATGACAAAGAAGAATATGAACGTCTCATTCACCGGTACGGTTCACTCCGGCATCTTCAGACCATGGGGCATGAACAATGATGAAAAAGAGAAAAATCGGTGCGGTCACTGTGGGGCAGTCTCCGCGCACCGATATTACAGCAGATGCAGATACATTCTTTCACGGGCAGGTCGAAATTCTTGAATCCGGCGCTTTGGATTCCTATTCTTTAGAAGAGGTCCAGTCCCTTTCCCGGCCAGAGGGCGACTATCTTCTGACCAGCCGGATGCGGGACGGTGCAGAAGTCCATGTGGCCAGAAGCCATATTCTTCTGAATCTCCAGAAATGCATTTCGCATCTGGAGTACCTTGGAGCAGAACTGATCCTTATGTTCTGTACTGGAGAATTGGGAAGTTTTTGTTCCTCGATTCCGCTTCTGGAACCTGGTGCTCTTCTAAGACAGACCGTTCCCTTAGCCTGTTCCTCACGA
This sequence comes from Pilosibacter sp. YYHA0881, assembly GCF_051602715.1. Taxonomy (GTDB): domain Bacteria; phylum Bacillota; class Clostridia; order Lachnospirales; family Lachnospiraceae; genus Alitiscatomonas; species Alitiscatomonas aceti. Next base: position 3,013,350 of record NZ_CP175657.1, on the reverse strand, counting down.
CACATTATCACCCTCACTCCATCTCCGGCACAAGCTGACCAGAGTGAGCGGCGATGGAGGTCCTGGCTTCCGGAATTTACTTTTACCTCCCTGCCTGTATCTCCCTACGCCGTACCGCCAGATTTTTCTGAAGCCATAAAAACCATATCCCGATCCAGCGATACCGGATTAGTAATCATGGACTGCCTTGGCTTTTCCATGCAGATGAAAAAAGAACTTGAAAAACAGTGTACCAAAAAAATCCTGCTGCCCAGGGAGGTTCTCTTTTCCAAAGCTGCAGATCTGTTAGAAATTTCAAAATAAAAGGAGGATCAGAGTATGAATAAAGACAAAACAAAAGCCTCTCCGTCCCCCCAGGAATCGGTCATGGTCACCATGGAGCCTGGAAAGATCGTGGATGCACGTACATTAAAAGCGTCTGATCATGTAAAAGCGTTGGATCCTGTACTTTTAGTCATCACTGCTCTCACCGCATGCCTTGGAGCCATCATCGGACTGGAACTGATCACCCGTGTGGGAGTTACCCAGAATACCTCAATCACAGGGGCCCTTCTGGCTGTGGTGCTCAGTATGATCCCGCTTCCGCTCTTTAAGCGTTTCCGCAACATCCATGCGCAGAATCTTGTCCAGACCTCTATTTCCGGTGCAACCTATGCGGCTGCCAACGCCATGATCATGCCCATTGGCGTTCCCGTTCTTATGGGGCGCAGTGATCTTATGTTCCCAATGCTCATCGGCGCGACCCTGGCCACTATTGTGGATGGTTTCCTGATCTATAAGGTCTTTGACTCCCCAATGTTTGTGGCTACCAATCCATTTCCGTCTGGTATTGCCACCTCAGAAACGATCCTGGCTCTGGCCAACCGGGGAAAACGATCTCTGTTGCTGTTTGTAGGTATGGCAGCCGGCGCCGGCGGAAAGATGTTCGGCATTCCCATGGATCTTTTCGGCGTATCCTGGTTTGGAAATGTCGCCGCCATGACAGCCTTTGCCATTGGAAGCCTTGTAAAAGGCAGCGTGATTCCTGCCTGGACCGCAGCGATCAGTGCTGATGGAACTGCACCAGTTATGATCTCGTATCTGCCTCATGGAATTATGATCGGCGCGGGGCTCGTATCTCTGGTTCAGGCTGCATTAATGCTCTTTAAACGCAGCGAAAAAACCAAGAAAAGCCAGGATGAGATGAACTGCTCTGTAACCATGGACAGCATGAGAAAAACTCTGACCACAGGCTTCCTGGCCTATCTGGCCATTGCCCTTTTCCTGGCCCTTATTACAGGCATCTATACAGAAATGGGAATCGTGCAGCTTATTATCTGGATCCTGTTTGCTGCCTTTGCCGCCATTGCCTCAGAGCTGGTAGTCGGTCTCTCTGCCATGCATTCCGGATGGTTCCCGGCCATGGCCACTGCCCTGATCTTCTTAATGGTCGGCATCATGATGGGATTCCCTCCGCTGGCCTTAGGTATTCTGGTCGCCTATACAGCCGCTACCGGCCCTGCCTTTACCGATATGGCCACTGACTTAAAAGCTGGCTGGATTTTAAGAGGACGCGGTGTCAATCGTGAATTTGAACTTGCAGGCCGCAAACAGCAATTTATCAGTGAAATGGTCGGGTATCTGGTTGCCTTTGTCATGGTCGCACTAATGGCAAAAACATACTTCAGTCAGGATTTATTTGTACCTACTGCGAGAACGTATATCGCCACCATTGAAGCTGGAGCGAATTTTGAAATTGCCAAATGGCTGGTCATCTGGGCCATCCCGGGAGCCATCATTCAGATATTAGGCGGCCACCGGCAGCTGGGAATCTTATTTGCCACTGGCCTCCTGATCGGAAACACATTAAATGGCCTTACAGTATTTGTAGCCCTGGCCATCCGTGTAGCTGCATTAAAGTGGAAAAAGAAACAGGCACAGGATCTTCTGTATATTCTGGGTGCCGGATGTATTGCCGGATCTGCTCTTTACAGCTTCTTCTCCTCCACTTTAAAGCTTGCAGATGTGAAAAAGAAATAATCAATCATAGAGGCTTATATCAACCAGGGGCCGTTGCAAAATAGATGAGAAATCATCTATGGAGCAAGGGCTCCTCTTTTATGTCAAAAAACAGAAAACGGACTCAGAAGAGCCCGTAATCCATGGTATAATTAATATCCAGTAATTCCAAATACCATAAAAATTATACCTAATTTCAGCGAGGCTTATCAACGGGTTTTGCCATTAAATATGGAAGGTTTGGTTCCCAACAATGAATCTGTCCGGCTGCTCAGCCACGAACCGGAGGAATTAGATTACAGCTTGCCAGGCAGAAAGCTCCCTGCCACAGCACGATTGCCCGTTTCCGCACAGGCTTCCTTGCAGACACTCTGCGAAAGTCTTTTTTCAGACTTTTTTCGTAAGGAATGCAGTCGCTTAATTATTTTTAAATGATTCTCCCATTTTTGAAAACCTTTTGAGGAATTTTATCTGATGAAATTTGATGTATTAGCTGATTTAAATTTTTTCCCTCTAAAACGGACTCTTTAGCCTCTGGCTCATCCTTTTCACTTGGTGATTGAAAATGTGCAAGTGAAATATGCAGAAAGCGTAAGCCACTATGATTTTTCTTATTTGAAGCCAAAACGCTGCTTTTTCCGGCACTATATGCACCAGAAATAGCTACATTTTTAATATCAGGATTTTGAAATACATAATCTATTGCTTTCTCATAAACAGCTAAATCCACATCATCAGTTGGCGTCAGCCTCTCGAATTTATATTTGCTTTCTGCCATATTCGTCATATTCTCTCTTATTTCAATACTCAGCACTAAGCAAAAAATCCGCCAGGTGTATGATTTTTACACCATTCACATTTCCTGAGGCCAATTCATCCAGCGTCACAACGTATTTAGGATAGTGATCCCTGATTTCAAGGAGATTGGCGATTTCCCGATCAGATTCCTCCGGCAGCCTGCGGCATACCTGAACGTAGATACGCTCATCGCGCTGCACTGCCACAAAGTCAATTTCTTTCGTTCCGTTTTTTCCGATATAGACCTCATAGCCTCGACGCCGCAGCTCAAAATACACGATGTTCTCCAGCATAGCCGCTATGGACTTTGGATTAAATCCCATGATGCAGTATTTTAGGGACGCATCTGCCAGATAGAATTTTTCCTGGGTTTTCAGTACAGATTTTCCCTGCAGATCATACCGCTGGCAGCGATAGATCACAAACGCCTTTTCCAGCCAGTTCAGATAGTTATAAACCGCCTCCACCGACAGAGAGCGCCCCTCGCTTTTGAGAAACTTCGCAATGGCATTGGCCGAAAAGGTCTTGCCCACGTTTTCCACGATATACTTTACAACACGATTAAATAAATCAAAGTTCGTGATATTATGCCTTTTTGTAATATCGTTCGTAATAACAGAGTTATAGATACCCTCCACGATCTGATAGGCGGAGCGTTCATCAAAGTTGCCCAGCGCCACAATTGGGAAACCACCCAATCGCAGATATTCATTTAACAATTCCTTTGGATGACGGGAATCTGATTTTTTGAATTCTAAATACTCAGAAAAAGACAACGTATAAACCGGAATGGAAATATACCGCCCTGTCAAGTAGGTGGATATTTCGCTGGACATCAGTTTGGAATTGGAGCCGGTCACATAAATATCAGTGTTGGCATTCTCCAACAGACTATTGACCGCTTTTTCCCAACCTTCGATTTCCTGTACTTCATCCAGCAAAAGGTAGTAGCGCCCTTCATTGGTCATTTGCCTCTTTATACCGTTATACATATCTTTGTCGGTCATACCGTCATCAAAATCCTCCGACGTATATCGCATACTGATAATATGGTCTGCGGCAATCCCACTTTCCAGCAGATCATCCCGCAGCATATCTAAAATTGTGGATTTGCCACAGCGCCGGATTCCCGCTAATATCTTCACAAGCGGAACGTCCCGATAGGTTTTCAGCGTATTCATATAGTCTGACCGGATAATCATATCACTCGCCTCCTCATTTCCTACTCATAGTATACAGAAAAAGTTCTTGGATATCAATAGTTTTTACGTTTAATACGTAAAAACTTATTATATTTCAAAACTTTTTCGTATTGGATGGTTTGAGTATGTAAAATTAAAAAGACAAAGCAGAATTCTGAGATTCGATGATAGAAGGCGGATGTTATGAAGGAAAAGATTCTTATGGTCTTCTTTACAGTAGTATACTTTCTTATCTTCTGCTATTTTATTGATTTGGTTTTCAGAAATACCCTGAGCATATACAGTGACGTGTTGGGTAATTGCATTTATTATAAGCGTTGCACTGGCTGATCATACAGTGAAAAAACCAAAAGACCAGGAGCGATTATAGAGCCAGCAGATTCCCACTTATCAAGCAGTACACAGTAAAATTAAATAAACCACCCCAAGGGACAGCCGGGAAAACCGACTGTCCTCTTTCTATGCCTACGGGCAGAAAGGAGCAGCCATCCATGACAATCTGGATACTATTATAACTGCCGGATACTTGCCACAGGACAGGGCATATCAGAATGATTTCAACCGTCTTGTGGCAAAGATCTAAAAAACTGACAAATCCTGACTGCAAAGAGATCAAGATCGTCTCCCCCTCTATCTGTACCCCTCTCCCATGCTCTTCTTATCAAACACGTTCTGGTACACCAGATACTGGTATTCCTCCAGCACCCCCTCCTCATCCTCCATCCTGGAGTTCCACTGGCCGGAGGCGTCGAAGCAGCCGAAGGCGTTCATGGCTGGGTAGGCGGCCGCCGTCTCAAAAAGGAAGCTCTCATAGGCATTCAGGGGCACTCCCGCCGCCTCCAGCAGCAGGGGACGCAGAAAGCCCGGGGAGGTGACCACATCTGACATCTCCTGAATGTCAAAATTCGCCCAAAGGATAAAGCTGGCGTAATACCGCCTCTGGGAGTCCAGCTCCCCGTCCCGTTCCTCCAGCTTCTGGTCCATGAACTCCGATACGCCTTCGTCCATGCTGGGCTGGTGGTCGCCGAACATCAGGATCACCGTGTCCTCCTCTGCCTCTGAGAAGTAAACAGTCAGCTCCTTAAAGGCCGCGTCAGATTCGCGGATCAGAGACAGATATTCTAACATCTGCGGCGTCTGGAGCTCCTGATCCACAGGCATCACCGTCACATCCACCGCCGGTTCGTCCTCCGAATATCCGCCGTGGTTCTGCATGGTCACATTGAACATGAAAAATGGGCGGCCCGGCTCCCTTTCCTCATAAAGATGGATCACATTTTTAAAATCTGCCCGGTCGCTCACATAGGTGCGGAGATATTCCTCGTGGGGCAGGCTGTCCTCCTCTGAATAGAACGCATCCAGTCCCAGAAGCGGATACACCGACGATCTGCGGTAGCTGATGGGCAGGTACGGATGATACGCCGCCGTCTGGTAGCCCAGCTCCTTCAGCTTCCAGGCCAGGGACTGCTGGACACTTCCCATATACTGGACATAGGGACTGCTGCCAGGAGGCAGGAAATAAAGGCTGTTGCCCGTGAGGAATTCATACTCTGTGTTGGCCGTTCCCCCTCCGTAAACCGATGTAAGGACCTTTCCTCTGACCGCATTGTCCATGGAATGGATATTGGGAAACACGTCTGTGTCTGTCTCAAAGCCGTAAATGGCCGGAAGGTCCGCCAGGGTCTCATTCATAATAACGATTAGATTGGGGTAACGGTCTCCGGCTTCCCTAAGAAGTCCCGTTTCGTTCCCAGCACCGTCCAAAGCCGTCTCCAGGATCTCCTCCGCCCGCTTTGCCGTATAGCCCTCCGGCGTCTTCACCCTCCCCATCTTTATAAAGGAAGCAAAGGAGAGCAGATATCCCTTTTCTCTTGTGATGATCTGGAGATTGGAAAAATTGTCAAAGGTGGGAAGCTTCGCCGCAAAGACCGCAGCCGCCGCAGCCGCCAGGGCCACATTCCCCAGAAATCCTCTGAGCCTTCTTTCACAGCGGGCTGTGCCCAGGGCAGAAAACAGCGTAAGGACTGTCACCAGAAGGGCCAGGACCGCAGCTGCCGACACTCCATCCAGAGACAGGGAATAATTTCCCAGCACATGGACAGCCGTCCCCGCATTGGCAATATCAAAGTATTCCAGGGGATTGTTTCTCAGCGCACCGTAATAATGGTTAGCCACCGAAAGCACTCCAAAAAGCAGGGCCGCTCCCGAAAAGGCCAGAGCCGCGTTTCCCAGGACCAGCAGAAATACCGCCGGCACCAGGGCGCACAGGACCAGGTTCAGGACCAGATAAAGCGGTGTCTGGAAATCGAAGGTAGCCAGGTTCAGAAGCTCGGCCGCGGAAAACCATACAAAGGAAAAGGGGACCGCAAGTCCCAGGCTGCACCAGATGTTTTTCCGCTTTCTTCCCGCTCCCAGATGCAGGGACATAATGGTAAAGACCTCCAGGCCCAGAACAAACATCCAGCACAAAAGATGTTGACGTCCCGCTCCGTCATTGTCCATGAGGGGTTTTCTGAGGGTCCACAGAATCCCGGCCTTTAAAATTGCCTGTAGCGCCGCAGCGGCCAGGATGGGGGGCCATTTTCTTGGAAAGCCCATGGCCGCCGGTCCGGATCTCCCAGAGGATCCCCTCCGTTCCTCCTGCCGGAGCATGAAAAGCCGCCTCCATCCCAGTACTTCCAGGACCGCCAGAAGCCCCAGAGCCCAGGCGGACAGATACAGCTTCTGAAAATCCAGGATCACTGCCAGGCGGTCGTTGACCACCGCGCCCTCCACCGTAAGCACTGCCCCCGGCTCCGTGGCCAGATCCAGGCGGATGGCACTGACTCCCCGGTACCCCTGGGCACGGCCGAACCGGGCCGAGAGCCTTCCGTCTGTGAGCGCCATCGTCCGGTAGCCCGCCGACGGGATCAGATAAAGCTGGGCCTCCGAGCCGGCTCCTCCTACACCAGATACCTCCACCGTAAGAAACCGGACGTTCACCGGCTCTCCAAAGGCGTAATAGATCCACGGATCACTGGAAAGAGACGTCAGCTCCCCCCGTTCTCCCAGTTCAAATTCTTTTAGGTTCCTTCCATTTTCCCCAAAAAGCGCTTCCCTGGAAATAGAAAACTGGGGGCAGGCCCGAAGCGTCAGACCTGTCCCCACCACATTCATCACCAGAAAAGCTGCCAGGATCAGCAGAAGGAACGGATTCCGCCCCCTACTGCTCACGGAAGGTTACCGTTCCCGTCTCTGCGTCCATGGCATCCACGATAGCCAGGGATTCCAGACGGTAGCCCAGGTTTCTTATGATCCGGCCGCCGCTCTGGAAGCCCTTTTCAATGGCGATCCCGATCCCCTCTGTAATGGCTCCAGCCTGGGCTACGATGGATAAAAGCCCCTGAAGCGCACAGCCGTTGGCCAGGAAGTCGTCGATCAGGAGCACATGCTCCCCTTCCTTTAAAAACTTTTTGGATACGATGACCTGGTTTTTGCATTTATGGGTAAAGGATTCCACCTCTGCCACATACATTTCTCCGTCCAGATTGATGCTCTGGGTCTTTTTGGCAAATACCACCGGCACATCGAAATATCTGGCGGCAATGCAGGCAATGCCGATCCCGGATGCCTCGATGGTCAGGATCTTGTCCACCTGTACGTCTGCAAAGCGGCGCTTGAACTCCTCTCCCATCTGCTCCAGGAGACGGATATCCATCTGATGGTTTAAAAAGCTGTCAACCTTTAATACATTTCCTTCTTTTACGATCCCGTCCTTCTGGATCCGTTCTTCCAAAAAATTCATGATTTTTCCTCCAGTGTATGCAGTTCTAAATACTTAGTCAACTATATCACAGACCCGTCCTCCTTGTAAAGACGGTTCCTATGGGATCTGGAACCCATGGTCCATGGGGCCGGAACCAGAGCCCAGATCCAGCATGGCCTCCAGCGCGCCGGACAGATACTCCTTGGCCCTCTCCACCGCCTGCTCCAGGCTGTATCCCCTGGCAAGCCCTGAGGCAATGGCGCTGGACAGCGTACAGCCGGTCCCATGGGTGTTGGGATTGTCGATCCGCCGCCCCATGAACCAGCAAAAGCCGCCGTCACGGTACAAAAGATCGTTGGCATCGTTTAACCGGTGACCGCCCTTACATAAAACAGCACAGCCGTACTCCCGGCTTATGATCTCCGCCGCCCGGACCATGTCCTCAGATGACCGGATGCAGATCCCAGAAAGCACCTCCGCCTCCGGGATATTGGGCGTCGCCACCGCAGCCATAGGCAGAAGGAGCTCCTTTAAGGCTCCCACAGCATCCTCGTCCAGGAGCCTGGAGCCGCTGGTGGAGATCATCACCGGATCCACCACGATATTCTCCGCTTTATAATAGGAAAGCCGTTCTGCAATGACCCGGATCAGCTCCCCTGAGGATACCATCCCGATCTTTACGGCATCGGGACGGATATCCGAAAAGACGCTGTCGATCTGCATGGCTAAAAATTCCGGCGTCACAGGAAAGATCCCGGAGACCCCTGTGGTATTCTGGGCCGTCAGGGCCGTAATGGCGCTCATGCCGTAAACACCGTTGGCCAGCATGGTCTTTAAGTCTGCCTGGATCCCGGCCCCGCCGCTGGAATCGCTGCCCGCAATGGTCAGGACCGTCTTCCGGCGTCTGTGCCTTCCCAGATACATCTCCGCCGTCTCTTTAAGCCGTCTGGCGGCCGCTTCAATATCCGGCTGGCCGAAAATGGCGCTGACCACGGCCACTCCGTCGGCCCCGGTCCCTTTTAAAGGCTGGATCCGGTCCGCCCGGATCCCTCCGATGGCCACCACCGGGATATCCACCGCCCGGCATATGGCCTTTAAGGTCTCCACCGTTACCTGGGAGGTATCCGATTTGGTATCTGTGGGATACATGGCTCCCACGCCCAGATAATCGGCCCCTCCGGCCTCCGCCGCCTTTGCCTGCTCCACGGTCTTACAGGACACGCCGATGATCTTTCCCGGCCCCAGACGCCTTCTGGCCTCTTTTACGTCCATATCCTTCTGGCCCACATGGACCCCGTCGGCCCCGGAGGCCAGGGCGATCTCCACATCGTCGTTGATGACAAAGGGAACATGGAAGGAATCACACAGCTCCTTTATGGTCGCAGCCTCCTCTAAAAATAAGCGGCGGTCCAGATTTTTTTCCCGGAGCTGCACAAAGGTCACTCCTCCCTTTAATGCCTTTTCCACCTGGTCCTTCAGGCTTTCCCCCTTTAACCAGGCCCGGTCTGTCACCGCATATACAAGCATGTCCTCCGGTCTGCAGTTCATGTTTCTGCTCCTCCTTTTTTGATTTTCCAGTCCGTACCGCCCCGGGCGGCCCGGCATGGGCTTTTGTGATCTTGTCACGGAAGCCCCCGCCTCCTTCTGGTATGATACAGATATAAAGAACGAAAATAAACGATCAGCCACAAGGAGGTTTTTCTATGTCAGTTATGAATATCACAAGCGAAAACTTTGAACAGGAGATCATGGGAAGCGACCGTCCTGTCCTTCTGGATTTCTGGGCGTCCTGGTGCGGCCCCTGCCGGATGGTATCCCCCATTGTGGATGAGATCGCAGAGGACCATCCGGAGATCCGGGTGGGAAAGATCAACGTGGATGAACAGCCGGAGCTGGCCGGACAGTTCGGCGTCATGAGCATTCCCTCCCTGTTTTACATGGAAAACGGAAAAGTCGTCCGTAAGACCATGGGCGCCATGCCAAAACAGCAGATCCTGAAATTCATTGGAAAATAAGCAGCAGCGGTCTTTTATGTATCCGCCAGTACGGAAAGCCCCTTCCGGTCCAGGATCTCCACAGCCCCCCTGGAAAGCCGTACCAGGCCCTCGGTCTGGAAATACTTTAACATCCGGGTGACCACCTCCCTGGCGGTGCCCATATGGCTGGCGATCTTTTCATGGGTGATCTTAAGGGTATCCGTCTCCTCCAGGACGCTTTCCTCCAGAAGGAAGCCCGCCAGCCGTTTATCGAAGCTCTTCCACATCACCTGGTCCATGAGCCACATGACATCCGTAAACCGGGATGCCATGATCTGGCTGGTATAGTTGGCCACCACGGCCGACCGCTCCATCAGCCCCTTATAAAAATCCGGCGGGATGATCCAGAGCTCCGTGTCCTTCTCCGCAGAGATGAACACGTCAAACTGGAGACTGCTCATGATGCAGGAAGCCGAAAACAGGCAGATATCCCGCTCAAACAGCCGGTACAGAGTGATCTCCCTCCCCTCTTCGGAGATCATATGGGCCCGGAGCTGGCCGGAGGCGATCACCAGCAGGCCGGTGCATACGCCGTCTCCGCCATGGAGAAGCGTGCCTTTTGGAACCCTCCGCTTCACCGCCGCATAATCGAGCCTTTCCTGGTCTGCTTTGTCCAGCTGGTCATAAATGGGAAAATACTGGGATATGGTCATGGCCTTCCGCCTCCTGTTCTGTTATATGCTCCCATTATACTTCATCTTCGGGGCACAGTACAGATGCTCTTCTTATTTTTTCAGACAGAAAAACAGGCCCGGCGCTTTTTACGCATGGCCTGTTTTTCTGTTGCAGCATTGATTTGTTTCTGCCCCGGTCTCCCCTCCTCATGGGAAACGGCAGCATCCGGATCAAAAAGATTGGAGAAAAGATCCAGGATGGCTGATCCGCAGGCATCCACTCTGCGGAATGGGGCATCTCTCACACGGAGAACTGTATGGTATTACAAAAAGTTTGTATGGATTCCAAATTGTTTGGATGATTTCATTATACTGTCTCCCTTTCTGGTTGTCAAGGGGTTTTCTGTATGAATTTATGTACAAGCCTGGGTTCCCAGGCTTTCTTCCAGATGGTATACTGGCTGTGTAAACAGACCGTATACTATCGCGAATCTGGTTTCTGCGTTTACCGCGAAAATCCAGGCGCTTAATTCCCCCGGAGGGGGACGTGAAAGGAGGGGACCTTATGAAGAAAAAAACAAAATGTCTGGCTGCCGCGGCCATCCTGGCGGGAGGCCTTCTGGCCGCAGCCATCTATACCCGCCCCCGGACCATCGCCCAGCGGTATCCGTTCCTGGACCTGGACCAGTGTATCCAGATCCACGGATATTACAGTGAAGGAATACAGGCAGAGGACACCCGCTTCCTCATAACACCGGAGGACCCGCACTTTAAAGAAGCGCTCCGGCTGTTTGGCTCCCCTGCCTTCCGGACAAAACTGGGGAATCTCCTCCCCCGCAGAACAAAAACCCACCGATACAGCGAAGGTGATTTCCAGTGGATCGTCCTGTTCCGGTTTGAATCTGTTCTTTTTCCCTCCAAAGATACGGGAACCGGAGATCTTCTCCATGTGAATAATTTCTATGGAGACCTGACCCTTCATTCCGACGGGGAAACGGTGCAGTGCGGCTTCTCCGGCCAGGAACCGTGGACCCGGGATGTCATGGACATCATCACCCTGTATCCTGTATCGGAGCAGCCTCCGGCGTCCGATAGTGTAACTTTATCTGGGGAAAATTAAGAAATAAAAAAATAAGGCGATTTCCTTTTATAGTATAATGTAATCACCACAAAAACATTTACGAAAGAAGGAATCGCCTTATGTATTATAGTATACAGGATTTCATTGAAAATGGAATAGCAAATTTAGAAGAATGTGAAAAAAGTTTAATGAAAAATCCCCTTAACTGGACGGATCAAATCCTGGGAATCCAGCAGATATTAAGAAAGTTTGGAGCCGCAGTTATTTCCGAATTATTAGAAGAATGTAATACAATACTGGAAAATAGTATAAAACGCCGTGCCTTCTGGCGGATAAAAGACCGGACAAAAAAGCATCTGCTGACTTCTGTAGGGATGATTGGATTTACCCATACCCGTTTTGAACACAAGGAAACGGGAAAAACGGCATACCTGCTGGACCAGATCCTGGGGATCCAGCCCCATGCAAGGATCAGCCGTGATCTAGAGTGCCGTCTTTTGGAAGAGGCAGCCCAGAGCAGTTACCGAAAAGCTGGTTATACGGCCAGTGAACAGGATCCGGTAAGCGGCCAGACCGTGATGCGCCATGTCCACCGTTTAAAATGTATCCGGCAGGAAAACGGTCAGGATCAGGAAAAACGCCGTGTAAAGCAGCTGTATGTAGAAGCAGATGAGGATCATATCGCACTGCAGTTCCATGAGAAAAAAGGAGACATAAAACGTTTTAAGGGGCATGGGGATAATGGCCGCATCATAAAACTGGTGTATGTACATGAAGGGATTGAAACGGAGGGAAAGCGTAGAAGTCTGAAACACCGGAAGTATTTTGGAGGGTATTACACAGGAGAGGAAAATAAACGTTTGTGGGAAGAAGTAAAAGAATATATTGAAGAAACGTATGATACGGATTCCCTTGAAACGATATACTTCCAGTCAGATGGAGGAGGCTGGATGAAGAAAGGAATGGAACTGTTAGGAGCAGATTTTGTGCTGGATGAATTCCATCTGAAAAAGTATGTGAAACGGATGGTGCGTAGTACGGGAGAGCCGGAGCGTGAAGCAGAAGTAAATGAGTGGATAAAAGAGGGGAAAAAGAAAGAACTGGAGGAGTGGGTAAAAGAGAAAGCCGCGGTACTGGAAGAGAAGGAAGGGAAAAAACTGGAAAATAGTTATGGATATATAAAAAGGAACTGGAAAGGAGTCCGAAACCGTGTAGGAAAGAAGGCGGGAGTGCTGGGAAGCAGTACGGAAAGCCATGTGAGCCATGTGATATCAGCGAGGATGAGTTCCCGCCCGATGGGTTGGAGTAAAGAAGGAGCAAAAAAGCTTTCATTTTTGAGAATATATTGGAAAAATGGAGGAAAGATGGAACAACTGCTGTCAGAAGAGAGGAGGTGTGAGGAAAAGAGAGGGGAAGAAAAGATCCTGAGTGCAGCAGAGCTGATACACTGGGAGAAGCAGACGAAAAAACATAATGGAAAATATGTGGATGCAGTACAGGCCAGGCTGAACAATTATAGATTAGCGAAGCTATATCTTTATCCTGCAATCAATAAGATATGCGGGTAAGGTCTGTGTAGATGGATCCCCAGGTAAAGTTACACTATCCCGGCGTCCTCCGGAATTTGACAAATGGCCTCTGCGGAATTATAATAGATATGATGTCCGCATCGGGCGGACAAATCTGAACCAGCACCGAAAGGGGAACATTGTGGAGATAGGAAACTACCTGGACTTTGACTTTTTGATCCGTTTTCTGGAGGGGCTCCAGAAATTTCTTGGTGAGGACAGCGAGATCCTCATCCATGACTACCGGAAGGGCTACGACCATACCATCGTGTACGCGCTGAACGCAGACTTAAGCGGCCGTCACGTGGGCGGTTCTCCCAAGGGTGGTATGATCACCCAGTTCGGAAAGAGCATTGAGCCCTTAAAGGACAGTATCCAGACCTTTTCCAACGGGCCCAAGGATCGTTTTTTTAAATCCTTTACGACACTGATCCCCGATGAAAACGGGAAGATCATCGGCTCTGTCTGCGTCAACCTGGATGTGTCCCAGCTTCTGATCGCACAGAACGCCTTACAGGCCTTCATCCAGCACCCGGCTACGGATATCCACACGCCCCCGGCCACCGATATGGACGCCCTGGCGACGAAAAACGTGGACGATATCCTCCAGTATTATATGAACCAGGCCGAAGCCCTGGTGGGCAAGCCCATGTCCCTGATGAATAAAGAAGAAAAAATAAAAGCCCTGGACTACCTGGACCAGAAGGGCGTATTCAAGATCTCAAAGACCAGCGTTCTCCTCTGCGAGACGCTTCAGATCTCCAAGTACACTCTGTATAACTATCTGGAAGAGGCCAGGTCCGGCCGGAGCGATGAGGAGGCGTAGGATACGCCTCCTTTTTCTGTCCTGGAGCCAGAAACGCTGTCTGTCAGGTCCTCTGCCCCGGCTCATTCCTCTTTATGGCTTCACCTTCCCGTAAATGCACAGGTTATATATGTTCCCATTTTTATCCACCGCCTGCTTTAAAAGCCCCTCCAGCTCAAAACCGTTCTTTTCCAGGACCCGCCTGGATGCCTTATTTGGCTCATAGACCCGTCCGGTGATCCGGAGGATATCCAGGAGCCTCCATGCCTCTTTGCATATGAGCCCCGCTGCCTCTGTCATGATCCCCCGGGACCAGACGCCCCGGTCCAGCATATAGCCGATCTCCGCGCCGCAGCGGTAAACGTCCGTTCCCTGCTCCACCGAGATATTTCCAACGACCTTTCCATCCAGACAGACAGCCCGGAATACCCCGTCCTTCCCGTCACGGTCCAGGGTCATTCCGATCCACCATTCTGCGTCCTTTTCTGTATATGGGAACGGCAGGCTGTTCCTTACATAAGACCGGTCCACACCATTGCAGAGCCTTGCCAGATCCTCCTTATCCTCCATGGTCCAGGGCCTTAAGCTGACACTTCCATTTCTTTCCATTGCGCTTCCTCCCTCTCCGCTGTCCGGCTGTAATTTTGTACCAGTATACCCATTTATTCCAAAATTGTCAATATATTTTTATATTTATCTTTTACATACAGAAAACTCTCCCGCAGCCCATGGCTGTCTGGGAGAGTTTCCTGTTGGGGTATTTGGGGGTATATAAGGTATGTATCCAATATTAGGGGATCGTCGTCGGTTACAGCATGGCCTCCAGCTTTTCCCGGATGGCCAGGATGAAATCCCTGCTGTTTAGCACGGTGGGGTTGGGAAGGGTGGTCATAAGGGCCAGATCCTTCGTCATCTTTCCGCCTTCGATGGTATCGATGGTGGCCTTTTCCAGCTTATCCGCAAAGGCTGCCAGCTCCTGGTTTCCGTCCAGCTCGCCGCGCTTTCTCAGGGCTCCGGACCAGGCGAAAATGGTGGCCACCGAGTTGGTGGAGGTCTCCTCTCCCTTTAAATGCTTATAATAGTGACGCTGTACGGTTCCATGGGCCGCCTCATACTCATAGTATCCGTTGGGGGATACCAGCACCGAGGTCATCATGGCCAGGGAGCCGAAGGCGGAGGAGACCATGTCGCTCATAACGTCGCCGTCGTAATTCTTGCAGGCCCAGATAAATCCGCCCTCTGCCTTCATGACACGGGCAACGGCATCGTCAATAAGGGTATAGAAGTATTCAATGCCTGCGGCCTGGAATCTCTCTTTATAGGACGCTTCGTAGATCTCTGCAAAAATATCCTTGAACCGGTGGTCGTATTTCTTGGAAACCGTATCCTTTGTGGCAAACCACAGATCCTGCTTCGTCTCCAGTGCATACTCAAAGCAGCTCTTTGCAAAGTTTTCAATGGAATCATCCAGGTTGTACTGGCCCTGGACCACGCCCGGACCCTCAAAGGCATGGACGGAAAGAGTCTCCTCCGGAGAGCCGTCTGCCGGCGTATACACCAGCTTCACCTCACCTGCGCCGGGGATCCTGAGCTCCGCGTTTTTATATACGTCGCCGTAGGCGTGTCTTGCCAGGGTGATGGGCTTTTTCCAGTTCTTCACACAGGGCTCGATGCCTTTGACCACAATGGGGCTGCGGAACACAGTGCCGTCTAAGATGGCGCGGATGGTGCCGTTGGGGCTCTTCCACATCTCCTTCAGGCCGTATTCCTTTACCCGGGCCGCGTTGGCGGTGATGGTAGCACATTTGACTGCCACGCCGTACTTCTTTGTGGCCTCTGCCGCATCCACGGTCACCTGGTCGTTGGTCTTGTCCCGGTATTCCAGGCCCAGGTCATAATATTCTGTGTTTAAGTCGATAAAGGGCGTAAGGAGCTCATCCTTGATGTACTGCCAGAGGATCCTGGTCATCTCGTCTCCATCCATCTCCACCAGGGGAGTCTTCATCTGAATCTTTTCCATTTCCATATTCCTCCTAAATTAAAGAACCATGGCTACGATCACGTTATAGACTGCGCAGCTTACAACGCTGATGGGTACGGCCACAAATAACAGGCGGTTGAACAATGCGTTTCTCTCCTCCTCGTTTCCGCAGGAGCCCAGGATCAGGCTGCCGCCGGAAGAGAACGGGCTGATGGCGCTGGACTGTGCGCCCAGGACCGTGCAGGCAAAGAGCACAGCCGGGTTCAGTCCCGTGGACACGGCCAGGGCCGGGATCAGCGGGAACAGGGCCGGGGCCACCACACCTGTGGTGGAGCTGAAGAAGCTCATGAACGCTGCCACCAGGCTGAAGGCAATGGGGACCAGAGCCACCGGTACGTTGGAGCCGATCCATGCAGACAGGGCGTCGATGGTGCCTGCCTTAACGGCCACTGCGATCAGCATGCCTGCTCCGGCGATCATGATGATGGTGTTCCACGGTACGCGGGCGATGACCTCCTTCTGGGGGGCCAGGTTCATTAAAAGGGCGATCACGGTGAAGCAGATTGCCACCAGGCCCACGTCGATCTTACTGCTGATGGCTGCGATCACGCCATTGCCCGGCATTACCAGCTTTAATAAGGGGAATACCAGCACCACTGCCATCATAAGAAGCATCAGGTTCAGAGTCATTTTCTGTTTTTTATCAAAGGGCTCCGGCTTTTTAAAGGTGATCCCCTTTCCTATGTTCCGGTTGGCCTTGAAGCCATAGCGGAAGATGGCGATGAGGATCAGGGAGAACACGATGGCAAAGCCGAAGATCTTAAATTCCTCGCTGAAGGAGTCGGGAGCTGTAAGGGCCGGTTCCGCCTCATAAGCAGTCTCCATCAGACCGCGGAATACAACGCCCAGGGCCGCTGTGGGGAAGTTTCCGCCTGCCAGGGCGCCGCAGTTGATGGCCACGGCTCCGGTGAGCTTATCCATTTTGGCCTCGTCACAGATCACTAAGGTGATGGGGGCCAGGAAAGCCAGTACGGTAAAGTATGCCGCTCCCATGACAGAGAGGATCACTGCCACGAAGAAAAGGGCAAAGGGAAGGAGTCCTGGAAAGCTCCTGCATGCATAAAGCAGGGCAGAGGACATTTTTTCAAGGGTTCCGTTGATGGCTGCAAAATTGTAAAACAGGGATACGGACAGGATGACGAACATGGTGCTGGTGGGCCAGCAGGCGATCAGCTCCTTCGTCTTCATGCCCAGTGCAAAGCATCCGATGAGGTATGCGAATGCGATGCAGAAAAATCCCGTATTGATCTTTGTCTTGTAACCCAGCACGACGGCCAGGGCTATGGATGCCACAAGAACAACGCTGATCATATCATTTTCCTCCTTAAATGCGGTATCTTAATCCTCCAGTCCCAGCAGACGGGACGGGATGGTCCTTGTCATATGGTATACGTGCTCCTCCGGGATCCCGTGATCCACCAGATACTGCATGTACTCCTCCATGGCCAGCTCCCAGTGGGGATTTTCCGTCTGGCCGCCGTCGGTGTCCACCATCACGTTCTGGTAGCCCACCTCTTTGATGATCTCCGCGTTGGACGGAAGGTTGCTCTTATACTTTCCGCCGCCCATGTTCTGGGCGTAGCAGCGCTCCAGGATCACGTCATAGTCCTTTACGATCCGCACCTGGTCCTCCACGCTCATGTCCACGATCCACCACTCGGGATGGGTGACCACAATGTTCTTAACGCCTGCGTTCCTGGCCGCCTCCACTACGATGAAGGCCTCCTCCGGAGACACATGGGCCGTCCCCAGCACTGCATTATGATCCCGGATAAGACCGAACACGTCGTTCAGCTCCGGAACCACCTTTCCGTCTCTCACCACGTCCACGCAGCCCGCCGGATCCAGATTGTTTTTCACCATATGGTTCCTGGCTGACTGGGTCGGAAGCCACACGACCTTCGCTCCCAGCTTTAAGGCCACGTCCACGGCCTTGGGGTTGATGCCGCCCACCACCTTATTTAAGGTAATGCTGCCGAACATGGTAAAATTGTTGGTCTTTCCATGGACGATCTCGTTGTGGCGGTTGCACAGGTAGGCCCGGTCCATGGTGGTTCCCTGGTGGGTCTTTAACACAATGGCCCGAGCACCCACGCGGATCCCGGCTTCCATCATCTCGAAATCGTCATACGCCCGGAGCCGCAGATCCGGATTCGTGTGCACATGCATGTCGATGACGCCTTTCATTGACACTTTGCTCATTTTCTTTTCCCCTTCCAATCTTTTCATTTGTGCAATTCGTTCATCCATCCGTTCATATGGAATTGCTTTCTGTCAATATTTATCTTATACTATTCCCATAATTAGAGAAATATAAAATATCAAATAGTTTATATCGGAAAAACCGATGGCAGAGCTGCCGTGAAAGGAGTCCTATGAATCTGAAAGAGCTGAATTATATCGTGACCATTGCCGACGAGGGCAGCATTTCCCGGGCGGCGGAAAAGCTCTATATGGCCCAGTCCAGCCTGAGCCAGTTCCTCCAGCTCTACGAGGCAGAGCTGGGAGCGCCTTTATTTATGCGGACCTCACGGGGCGTCCGTCCTACGGCCTCCGGCTCGGTATTTTTAAACCATGCCCGCCAGATCCTCCTCCAGTACCACCGGGCCCAAAGCGAGCTGTGGGATATCGAAGAGCTTTCCGGCGGCCGTATCGAGCTGGGGATCAGCACCTTCCGGGGCACTTATCTGCTGCCGCCTGTACTCAAGCGGTTCCGTGACCTGTATCCCCGGATCCATGTGGAGATCACAGAAAAAGACAGTATGTATCTGGAGGAAATGATCCTGGAGGGCTTTCTGGACATGGCGCTCCTGGCCCTTCCCAGCCCCCGGCTCCATAAGCAGCTGGATTTTCTCACCCGGGATGAGATCTATCTGGTCACTGTTTCGGAGCACCCTGTCATGGAATTCGTTCACCGGGAGGAAGACGGGACACGCTGGGTCGATCTGAAGGACATCGCCCGGTTCGAGTGTATCCTGGGACCGCCAAGGACCATCCTGGGCTCCATGATCCGGAAGGCCTTCGAGGATCTGCACCTGGAGCCCTTGGCCCAGAACACCAATATCACCGCCCCCTTCGCTGCCGCCATGGCCCGGGAGGGGATCGCCCTTTCCTTTACGTATCATTCCTGTATGGTGAAGGGCCCCAGGCGTGGAATATCTGTCCGTGGGCCGGAAAGGGCTCTTTCTGGATCTTTCCCTGGCCTATCCCGCCGGCGAATACCGCTCCAAGGCCACCATGGCCCTGGCAAAGATGTTCCATGAGATTTATCAGGAGGCGTCCATCCGGCCATAGGCCAGGGAATATGTCCGGCTCTGCGGCCCGCGTTCCGGCCGGCCGCCTCGGGACAGGCTTCTTGGGACGGGTTTCCCGGAAGCCGCGGCCCTTCATCCGGCCTTTGGGCCCGGTCCTTCTGTCTATATGCGATTTCCGGAGCCCTGCCCCTGCGGTGGGATCTCCCGGGATCGCAGACCAGTCTTTACACCACTTCTATTATCTTTTCATCCGGAGGTTTTAAATTATGGATAAAATAAACGATGAATTAAAAAAGCTGGAGCTTGAGATCGCAGACGTGAAACGCCGCCTCCAAACTCTCCCGGACGGCAGCCTTGCCTGTTCCCGTAATGGAAATTACTGGAAATGGTACTGGAACTGCGGAGACGGGCTTTCCTATCTTCCCAAAAGCGCCCGTCCTATGGCCGAAAAACTGGCTGTCAGAAAATATCTTTCCCTTCTGTTAAGATCCCTCCAGGCCAGACGTGCCTTTCTTGACTCTTATCTTGCCCGGAAAAGCCAGGCCGCTGAACAGGCTGTACAGGCTTATCTGGAGAATCCCGCTTACCAGCCGCTTCTCGCTCCCTATTTTACCCCTTTGTCCCCGGAACTGGCCCAGTGGGCAGCGGCCCCCTATGACCAGAATCCCCTGTTTCCGGAGCAGCGGATCCATAAATGTGCCTCCGGCCACCTGGTCCGGTCCAAATCTGAGGCGATCATCGACATGGTTCTGTATACTAACCAGGTTCCTTTCCGGTATGAATGCGCCCTCACTTTGGGAAAAACTGTGATCTACCCGGATTTTACCATCCGCGACCCCTCCAGCGGAAAAACGTATTACTGGGAGCATTTCGGCATGATGGATCAGCCGTCCTACGCTGCCCGCACCTTTTCAAAGCTCCAGCTGTACACTTCCTTTCAGATCATCCCCTCGATCCAGCTTATCACCACCTATGAAACCCAGGAGCATCCCCTGAACACAGAAACGGCCGAGGCTCTGGTGCGGCAGTATTTCCTATAAGAGCACGCGCGGACAGCGAGATCCGGCCATTCTGGCTGGTTTTCACATTCTCCCATCCTTCACATTCCCCCTACCCGTATCATCAAAAATATTGGGCGAAAATGCACGTTTTTTTCCACAGTGCCCAGAGATTACTGGGGAAACCTGAAATTTCACTGGATTTCCACTGGATTTTTCCAACGGATTGGGCATATACTGCGTTTTTCTTCGTGTATGCCCAAAAAACACTGGAATTTTGGGCATAGCAGAAAAAAAGTCCCTTCTATGCCCAACAGCGAGGCCTGAAGTGGCCCCTGGATCGCCCCATAACGCAAAAAAAGCCCCGTCCAAAGGACGGGGCGGGCAGTTCCTATTTTCTTCCTCCATCGATCATTTTCAGAATGAAATCCACGGTACCATCGATCCCGTAGCTGGCGGTGTTGATGCAGAGGTCATAGTTATTGGCATGGCCCCACTTTCTTCCCGTATAGAAATTATAATACCGGGAATGCCTCCGGTCCAGGCGGTGGAGGAGCCTTCTGGCCTTCCGCTCATCCAGTCCGCTGTTGACCTCCACAGCCCGGCGGACCCTCTGCTCAAAGGGGGCTGTGATATAGATACTGATATGGGGGATCTTATTATTGGTCATGATGGCATCGCCGCAGCGGCCCATGATGATGAAGTCCTCCTTCTTCGCCATATCGCAAAGCAGATCGCTCTGGTTAAAGAATACCGCATCCCGCTTGGACAGGCCATGATAACGGCTGAACTCCCGGAACCTCTGCCTCAGAGTCAGCTTCTTCGCCGGCGCAAAGGCACTGGCCGGGCTCTGGCTGATCTCATCCTTCACCTCGCTGGCATATCCCGCTGTATCATGGAAGGAATCTTTTTCTGCGTCCAGCCGTTTTAAGACCGCTTCAAAGATCTCGGCGTCATAATAGCTGATCTTCAATTTATCGGAAAGCCGGAAGCCCACCTCATTTCCGCCGCTGCCATAGGTCCAGCTGATGCAGACGATCAGGTGGTCCCGGTCGGAGAACCGTTCCTTCAGGTTAAAGGCGTTCAGCTCCGCCAGATCCGGGTCCAGCACGTCTCCATGGGCAAAGCTGGTGGGAAGGCTCATGACCTCTTTTAAGATCCTGTCATATTCGGACATGCAAAGCTTCCGCTCCTCCTTGTCCTCCAGGGTCCTGGCCATATTGGCGATCAGGGCAAGCTCGCTCCGCACCACGTGGCCCTGGGGCCGGGTCATCAGAAGCTCTGTCAGCTCATTGACGCACCGCTCTCTGTCCCGGTTGAACACGCGGCCCAGGGAGGAGCCCAGATGGATATAGACTTCCGCATCCAGGTCATAAATATGCTCTGCCAGTTCCTTGATCTCTTCTCGGTTCATTGACATGATTCCTCCCCCTTCCTATAAAAAGAATAACAGCGTATCCAGGATAAACACCGGCATCAGGATCCCGAAGGACCAGAGCAGATAGCCGAAAAAGGACGGCATCCGGATACCATTTTCGTCCGCAATGGATTTGACCATAAAGTTAGGCGCATTTCCAATATATGTGTTGGCTCCCATGAACACGGCTCCAGCAGAGATCGCCTCCAGCATTTTGATGGGAACAGAGCCCAGAGCCGTCATCATGCCGCCGGTAAAGCCCAGAGATCCGGCTGTCGTTAAGAACACCAGATAGGTGGGCGTATTATCCAGGAAACTGGACAGAAGCCCTGTGGCCCAGAACATCTGGAAGGGATCCGTGATCCCTAGCTTCGGCCCGCTGGCCTTTAACAGCATCAGGGCCGGCTGCATGGTGATGAAGATCCCCACAAACAGCACCGCCACCTCTTTAATGGCGCTCCAGGTAAAATGGTTCTCCCGGCGGATGGACGCGTCTGTGGTCTTAAAGGATAAAAAGGCCGCCAGCAGGATAATGGCGATCTCGATGACTGCCGGATAGCTTAAGACCACCTCCCCCAGGATGTGGATCCCCAGCACCTTCCCCTCCGCATCCTGAAACATCGGAAGGCTTGGAAGGGTCCCGCTTAAGATCACAGCGGCCACGATCATCACGATAAAGATCATGTTATGGGCCCCGCGGATCTTGATCTCCGTACCGGGCTTGCTGATATCCGGCTTTAAGCCCTTTGCAATATCGGTCCGGTAGGCCCTCCGGTCGATCCAGTAAAAAATAAACAGCAGCAATGCCATATTAAACAGCAGGACCGGCGTTAAATGAAGGCTCCAGAAAAACGGCACACCCCGCATGAAGCCCATCAGGAGCGGCGGATCCCCAATGGGAGTCAGACAGCCGCCCATATTGGACACCAGGAAAATAAAAAATACAATGATATGCCTCCGGTGCTTCCGCCATGCATTCATCTTAATGATCGGACGGATCATCAGCATACTGGCGCCTGTGGTGCCGATCCAGCTGGAAAGGATGGTTCCCAGAGCTAAAAGTCCCACATTGATCCTGGGTGAGCCTGCCAGATCACCGGACATGGTGATATTTCCGGACACACAGAACAGGCCAAACAGCAGGACGATAAACGTCAGATAATCATTGATCATACACTCCAGCACCGTCTCCGATGCATGGGATACACCGTACATCAGCGCGAAGGGCACCACAAAAAGCAGGGACCAGAAGGCCACAGCATGGGGCTGGTGCTCCTCCCACCAGTGGGGCTTTATAAGAGGCAGTACGGCAATACATAAAAGCAGGCCTGCAAACGGGATGCAGAGCCATAACGGGATCATCTCACTCACTTTGAACCACCTTTCCCTTTCGTTTTTTCTCCTCAAACAGCCACTCATTATAGCAACATTCCCAGTGAATTACAACCACGAACCCGCTAAAGAAACGCAAAAATATCGCAAAAAAACCAGCATTTCCGACAAATGCATCAACTACCGTTGCATTTTTTCCCTTTTTTTACTATCATAGTATGGCACGTTATCATGAAACAGTAATAAAGGGGGAATAAGAAAATGAAACGTGAAAGTTTTGGCTCCCGGCTTGGCTTTATCCTGGTCAGCGCCGGCTGTGCCATCGGCATCGGAAACGTATGGCGTTTTCCGTATGTGGCCGGAGAAAATGGAGGCAGTGTATTTGTGCTGTTCTACCTCCTGTTCCTGTTGTGTATGGGAGTTCCCGTACTGACCATGGAGCTGGCCGTGGGCCGCGCCAGCAGAAAGAGCGCCGTAAACGGCTATAAGGCCCTGGAAAAGCCCGGAAGTAAATGGCACATCCACGGCTGGTTCTGTATGCTGGGATGCTACCTGTTGATGATGTATTATACCACAGTCTCCGGCTGGATGATCAGCTACTTTTTTAAGTTCCTCACCGGAACCTTTCACGGACTGGACACAGAAGCCGTTTCCGGCGTGTTCGGCTCCCTTCTGGCCGATCCCATGGAGATGGGCCTCTGGATGGCTGTTACCGTCATCGCGGGCTTTCTGATCTGCAGCCTGGGTCTCAGAAACGGCCTGGAGCGGATCACCAAATGGATGATGGGCTGCCTCTTCGTCCTGATCCTGGTGCTGGCCGTCCACAGCATGCTGCTGCCCGGGGCAAAGGAGGGCCTGGCCTTCTACCTGCTCCCAGATTTTGAACGGGCTGCCCAGGTGGGCCTCCCCAACGTCATCACCGCAGCCATGAACCAGTCCTTCTTTACCCTGAGTCTGGGAATCGGGGCCATGGAGATCTTTGGAAGCTACATGGAAGAAAAACGAACTCTGGCCGGTGAATCTGTCAGCATCTGTATCCTGGACACCTTTGTAGCCCTGTCCGCAGGACTCATCATCTTCCCGGCCTGCTTCTCCTTCGGCGTACAGCCGGATTCCGGTCCGCAGCTGATCTTCGTCACCCTGCCCAACGTGTTTGCCAATATGGCCGGCGGAAGGATCTGGGGAGCCCTGTTCTTCCTGTTCATGACCTTTGCCAGCTTCTCTACGGTCATTGCCGTATTTGAGAACCTGCTGGCCAGCTGCATCGACAATTTCGGCTGGGACCGGAAAAAAGCAGTCCTCATCAACTGTGTCCTCATTCTGGTATTAAGCCTGCCATGCGTACTGGGCTATAATGTCTGGAGCGATCTCCGCCTCATCGGTGGACGGGATGTTCTGGATACCGAGGACTTCCTGGTGAGCAATCTGCTGCTTCCTCTTGGCTCCCTGGTATATCTGCTGTTCTGCGTCACAAAATGGGGCTGGAATTTTGACAATTACCTGTCTGAAGCCAACAAAGGCGAGGGCATGAAAATGCCGGGAGGAAAGCTGGTTAAAAATTACTTCCGCTTTGTCCTCCCGGTACTGATCCTGGTGATCCTGATCCAGGGATTATTTTAAATACGTATCCAGCCAGCTCACGATCTCATTTAAGCGGCGCACCCTCTTTTTCGGCTTTCCAAGCCTGGAAACGCTGTGGTGCTCGCCGTGGATCATGAGCAGTCTTGCCGGAACCCCATGATATTTCAGTGCGGAAAACATCTGGACTCCCTCTGCTACCCAGCAGCGGTAGTCCTCATCGCACTGGATGATCAGGGACGGCGTCTTTACCCTGTCTGCATACTTTAAGGGAGAAAGCTCCCACATCTTATCATAATTTTCCCATACGTCCCCGCCCAGCTGGGTGGTATTGAACGCATATCCGATGTCAGTGGTGTTGGTCTTGGTGATCCAGTTGGCAATGCAGCACTGGGGCACAGCCGCCTTGAACCGGTCCGTATGGCCGATGATCCAGTTGGTCATAAAGCCGCCGTAGCTGATCCCCATGACGCCCAGACGGTCTCCGTCCAGGGCCGGATACTGCCTTAAGACCTCGTCTGTGAAGGCCATGAGCTGCTCATAGTCGATGGAGCCCTGCTTTGCCACGATATCCGCGAACGCATTGCCCCGGCCGTCGCTGCCTGTGGGATTCATAAAGAATACAAAATACCCCCGGGACGCGTAGACCTGGAATTCATGGCTGTATGTGGCCCCGTAGATGGCCTTGGGACCGCCATGGATGGTCAGGATGCCCGGATACGTTTTCTCCGTATCAGACGGGTCGAAGCCCACAGGCGGGATTACGAAGCCATCCAGCTCCAGTCCCTCATGGGTAAAGGTAAAATGGCGGATGGGGCTGACTTCCTTTTCCTTTAAGCAGCGGGCCGTAAAGTCCGTAAAGCACGTCTCCTTCCCGTTCTCCAGGCTGTAAACCTCCGAAAGCCCCTGGTCCCTCATGCCTGTAAACAGGATCCGGCCGCCGCAGATATCGAAGGACTCCACGGTACCAGCGCGGTCCATCACAGCCGTTACGTTTCCATCCATGTCAAAGCATTGCAGCATCACGTCAGTCCCTACGGTGCTGTTTACATAGATCCTCCCATCCCGGCACATGCCCTCCTTCACGCTGTAATCGTAGCGGGCCAGCAGTCTGGGAGCCCCGTCCTCCAGCACATACAGATCCGGATTTTCATTGTAGCCGAACCGCTTCATATCAGAGCCTAAGAATTCCACCCGGCCATTCCGTCTGCACGCGTAGCTGATGGAAAACATCCCCTGGTCCAGATGGCGGATCACGGTGTCCGTCTCCTCCACATACTCATAAAGACCGTTCTGCGGAAGCTTTTTCCCGGTGTAGATATTGCAGGTAAAAAATACGGTCCCATTCTCAGCCCAGAAGGCCTCCACCTGGCCATATTCCGGCGACAGGACTCTGGCCTCTCCGGTCTTAAGATCATACCGGTACAGCCGGTCCCGGACCTTATTGACGATCCCCACGCCGTTGCTCCAGAAGGGGATCTCGTCAAAGACCTCATAGTCCTCTTCCTTTTCATAATAATGTTCATGGACCAGGCAGTACAGGATCCCGTTCTGGCACCGGATCTTTCTGGTGCCCTTGGGAAGGGTCCCGCAAAGCTCGGCCTCGCCTCCGGCAACGGAAATCCTGTAAAGCAGAGCTTCTCCCTTCCTGTCTTTTTCCCTGTTTCCCACAAAGAAAAGCTGCTCCCCGTCCTCCCAGGCAAAGCTCTTCTCCTTTTTTCCACTGGTCAGCTTCCGGACGGTCCCGTTTTCCACATCCACCACCTGAAGCCAGGAATAGTAGCAGTTTTCCTCCCCATCCGGCTTCGTCACCACAAAGGCCCCGAAGCGGCCATCTGGAGACAGCTGGAGCCCGGACGGCACCTCCTGGTCAATAAAATCCTGGATCTCTGTTCTCATGCTGATTCCTCCCATACATATGGTATAAAAAAGCAGGCCTCCGCAGCGTTTCCGCCGGAAAGCCTGCATTTTTTACTGGTTTGCAGTTTTTATTTTTCGTAGTACAGATTTTCGTAATGGTTCGCAGACGACGGATGGAGCACAAAGCCCTTTAAGTCTGCCCGGATGCCCGTACAGGTGGTTCCATAGAACAGGCACACCCATGGAGCGTCGTCATTGATCTTCTGCTGGATCTCCTTATAAAGCTCCATACGCTTGGCGTTGTCGGACTCCTTCTGGGCCTGCTCGATCAGCGTATCCACCTCCGGATTGCTGTAAAACGCACGGTTTCCGGTGGCTCCGAAGTTCTTTGTATGGAACAGCGGGAAAATGCTGGCGTCCGGATCCATGGTGGCGTTGGACCAGCTGCTGATGAACATATCGTGCTCGCCCTTATTGATGGCGTCTAAGAATGCGCCCCACTCATAAAGCTGGATATCCACCTCGATGCCGATCTCCAGAAGCTGGGCCTGGATGATCTGGGCCTCACGGTTTCTCACATCGCCGGATGCAAACAGGGTGGTCTTAAAACCGTCCGGATAACCTGCCTCTGCCATCAGGGCCTTGGCCTTCTCCAGATCCTGGGAATAGCCGGTGATCTCCTCGCTGTAACCCGGGATATTGACGTTCATGACGCTGTTGGCCACCTGGCCTCTGCCCTCCAGGACCACGTCGATGATCTCCTGCTGGTTTAAAGCGTAGTTGATGGCCTGGCGCACCTTGGGATCGTTGAAGGGCTCCTTCTCACAGTTCATGGCCAGATACTCCACGGAAACAGAGGTCTTTTCCAGGGCCATGAGCTCCTTATTGGCCTTTACATTCTGCACGTCTGTGGCGTCCACGGAAATGGACATGTCGATCTCGCCGGTCTCCAGGGCAATGGTCCTGGCTCCGCCCTCCGGCATGATCCTTAAGGTCAGGCTGGTGGTCTTTCCAGGTCCCTTGAAGTAATCGTCGAACCGCTTTAAGCTGTAATGGTCATTGGGCACCCATTCCACAAACTGCATGGGGCCTGTGCCGATGGGATTCTCCCAGAATGCGTCGCCCTGGGCGGTCACAGCGGCCTCGGGCACGATGCTGGTACCCGTATGGCTCAGGGCAGCCAGTAACGGCGCATAAGGCTCTGCCAGATGA
Organism: Pilosibacter sp. YYHA0881; assembly: GCF_051602715.1. Classification (GTDB taxonomy): domain Bacteria; phylum Bacillota; class Clostridia; order Lachnospirales; family Lachnospiraceae; genus Alitiscatomonas; species Alitiscatomonas aceti. The sequence goes on along the minus strand of NZ_CP175657.1, from coordinate 2,985,811 downwards.
AGGGTCAGATTGTGATCATCCTCCACAGTAATGCTGTCGATCTGCTCCACATACTGCTTGACACGGGGCATTTCCTTGGCCCGCTCCAGACTGAATTTCACATCGCTGGCCGTACAGTCGGTGCCGTCGTGGAACTTGACGCCCTCATGGATCTTGAATTTCCATTCCGTATCGGAAACCTGCTCCCAGCTCTCGGCCAGATCGCCTACGATCTCAGAATTTTCATCGATCTCAATGAGACGGCTGTAAATGTGGCGGTGGGCAATGGAGGATGTGGTGTCGTTGGTACCCATGGGATCCAGGGTCTTGATATCCGACTTTCCAGCGATCACGATATCACTTTTTCCAACCTCTCCGGAGCCTTCCCCTGTTCCTGTGGGCGCTGCGGCGGCTGCATCCCCTGCGTCTGCGGATGCGGCTGCCTGGGTGCTCCCGTCTTCCCCGGAGTTTCCGCAGGCACTCAGCGCCAGTACGGCAGCTGCTGCCAGTGCGGCCATTGCCTTCCATCTGTTCTTCTTCATTTTTGTAGAACCTCCCTTTTTTGTTATACCCATCGGAGCTGCCGGAAATGGCCGTGCCCAGATTCCCCTGGGATCACGCTTCCCGACAGCTCCGGAGTTTCCCGTTTTAATTCAGATATTTATCGAACCAGTCCATCATCTCCTGCATCCTGCGGATCCTGTGGGTGGGCTTTCCGGATCTGGACAGCTCATGGTTTTCCCCATGGAACAGGCACAGTCTTGCATCTACCCCGAAATACTTAAGGGCAGAGAACATCTGGATGGCGTCTCCCATCCAGCAGCGGTAGTCCTCGTCCGACTGGATGAACAGGGTGGGCGTCTTTGCCATGTTGGCGTATTTCAGCGGAGAATGGGACCACATCTTCTCCGGATTTCCCCACGGATCGGCCTTGATCTGATCCATGTTGAAGTAGTATCCGATGTCTGTGGTCATGCACTTGGAGATCCAGTTGGAGATACTTCTCTGGGAAGCAGCCGCCGCGAATCTGGTGGTGTTTCCGATCACCCAGTTGGTCATAAATCCGCCGTAGCTTCCGCCCATAACTCCCAGGCGCTTCTCATCGATCTGCGGATACCGCTTTAATACCTCGTCGGTCACAGCCATACAGTGCTCAAAGTCGATGCTGCCGTGTCTTCCGGACAGGTCAGCGAAATCATTGCCGCGTCCGTCGCTGCCTAAGGGGTTCGTATAGAATACGAAGTAGCCGGCGTTGGCGAATACCTGGTTCTCATGGAAGAAGGTGGGAGCAAAGGTGGCTCTGGGGCCGCCGTGGATGGTCAGGATGCCCGGATACGTCTTATTGGGATCATAATCCAGCGGCTTGATCACATAGCCATCCAGCTCCAGTCCCTTGTATGTAAAGGTAAACTCCTCCACCGGAAGGACGGAACGCTCTGCCATGATCTCGTCGTTGAAGGAGGTCAGCTTTTCCTCCTCTTTTCCGTCAAAGCAGTAGCATTCGGTCAGTCCCATTTCCCTCATGCCGGTGAAGTAGATCTTATCCCCGCACAGGCTTAAGGTATGGAGGCTTCCCTGACGGTCGATGAGGGTCTCCAAATTGCCGTTGGCGTCAAATCTTCTGAGAGCCGTATTCTTTCTTAATGTGGTCAGGAAATAAATGTATTTGTCATCGTGTACAATGGCCGGGCCGTCGGCAAATTTGCAGTCGCAGCAGATGCTGTTGTGGATACTGTCATCGTAATCGGAAAGCAGCTCCACCTTGCCGTTCTCCACTGTATACAGCTTGTCGTTTTCATTGAAGCCGTACTCCTTCATATAAGAAGCGAAGAAGGTCACCTTGCCGTTTAAGATGCAGGCATAGTCGATGCTCATATCTCCCTGCTCCACCAGAGTCTCCACCTTGTCCTCGGAGATGGTATACATCTTAAGGCCCTCGTATACATCCTTCTTATCTGTATAATGGCTGGAAATGAAAAGGACCTTGTTTCCTTCCTCGGTCCAGAAGCCCTCCACATTGTCATACTCCGGGCTTACGATCTTTGCATCGCCGGTCTCCATATCATACACAGCCAGACGGGTCCTCTTCTTATTTACGATCCCCTGTCCGTTGGCCCAGAACGGAAGCTCATCGAAGACCTCATAATCCTTTTCGTCCTTCCATGCCTTCAGGGCCTCTTCCTTCTCTTCCCCTTCCATATGGGCAAAATCCGGTTTGTTGTAGTCATACTTTACTCCCAGGACCAGCTTCGTCCCGGCCAGCTGCATTTTTGTCACCTTATACGGAACTGCAAAGGCAAACTGGGCCTCTCCGCCGTAAATGCTGATCTTATAAAAGCAGGTCCAGTCCTCTCCGTCCTTTACCTTTTTCGCATACTCCTTCTCTCTGTCAGAGGTGAAAAGAAGCGTTTCATTATCCAGCCAGATAAAAGTGCGTTCCTTTTTCCCACTGGTGAGTTTTCTCGTTTTTTTGCTCTCTGTGTCATGGATCCAGAGGCAGGAATCGTATGTATTATCCTTTTCGTTGGCATTTACTACCGCAATGGCAGCATGCTTTCCGTCGGGAGAAGCGGTGATCCCTGTGGGGTAATTGTAGAACGTAAAGTCATTGATTCCGATCTTTTTCATGTTCTGGTCTCCTTCTTTAAATGATTTTACTGTTTCCGGTTCAACGCAATAAAGCAGCCTGGCATAAAAACAGCCATCTGGCCGTTTCTGCCTGTGTGGACAGGAAACAAGCCCTCTGCATTATACCATGCCGAGGGCTTCCTTTCACTATTTTTCCGTCAGATGGCATGCAACAAAGTGATCTTTCTCGATCTCCACCAGCTTGGGCTCCTCGGTCCGGCAGCGGTCTGTGGCATACGGACAGCGGACCGCAAACCGGCAGCCCGGCTTCGGATTGATGGGGGAGGAGATCTCACCCTTTAACATAACTCTCTGTCTCTTCTTCCTGAGACTGGGCACCGGGATCGCAGACAACAGGGCCTTGGTATACGGATGGACCGGATTATCGAATAAGGTCACAGACGGAGCCTTCTCGATCAGCTGCCCCAGGTACATAACAGCGATATCATTGGCAAAATGGTTTACGACCGAAAGGTCATGGGTAATAAAGATATAGGTCAGTCCCATCTGCTCCTGAAGATCCTGCATCAGATTCAGGATCTGGGCCTGGATGGAAACGTCCAGGGCAGACACAGGCTCGTCACAGATGATCAGCTTGGGCTCCATGGCCAGGGCGCGGGCGATACCGATACGCTGACGGCGGCCGCCATCCAGCTCATGAGGGTAGGTGTTGATCAGACGGTCTGCCAGCCCAACGACCTCCATCAGCTCATGCACGCGCTCTGCCCTCTTTTTGGCATCCGGGATCAGCTTCTGGAGCTTTAAGGGCTCGCCGATGATCTCGCTGACAGTTTTACGGGGATCCAGGGACGCATAGGGGTCCTGGAAGATCAGCTGCATCTCCCGTCTTAAAAGGCGCATCTGCTCTTTGTTTTTCTTTGTTATATCCTCGCCGTTGAAGATCACCTCGCCGGCGGTGGGCTCGATCAGACGGAGGATCGCACGGCCAGTGGTGGATTTTCCACAGCCGGACTCTCCTACGATTCCCAGGGTCTTTCCGCGTTCCAGTGTGAAGCTGACGTCGTCAACCGCATGAAGGGTTCCCTTGGGAGTATTAAAATATTTCTTTAAGTGTTTTACTTCCAGGATCGTGTCGGACATCACTGCACACTCCTTTCAATCTTAAATCCAGGCTCGTCGTATCTGGAGCAGCGTACATAGTGGGTATCGCTGACCCATTTCATCTCCGGACGGGCTTTTGTACATGCCTCTGTGCAGTATTTGCAGCGGGGGGCAAAGCAGCAGCCCTTGGGAAGATCTGTGGGGTCTGGCATCAGGCCCGGGATCGGCTGGAGACGGTGACGTCTCTCCTCGATGTTGGGAAGGGAGCCGAACAGTCCCTCTGTATACGGATGGAGCGTGCGTTCAAATACGTCCTCCAGGGTTCCGTGCTCAACGATCTGACCGGCATATACTACGGATACCTCATCGCATACCTCTGCGATGATCCCCAGGTCGTGGGTGATCATGATCATGGCGGAGCCGAACTTCTCTCTCAGCTCCTTCATGGTCTCCAGTACCTGGGCCTGGATGGTCACATCCAGAGCCGTGGTAGGCTCGTCGGCGATCAGAAGCTTCGGGTTGCAGGCCAGGGCCATGGCGATGACCACACGCTGCTTCATTCCGCCGGAGAACTGGTGGGGGTACTCGCCGTAACGCTCTTTGGGGATCCCTACCACCTCTAACATCTGGCCAGCCTTGTCGGCGGCCTCTTTTTCACTGATATTTTCATGGAGCCCGATTACCTCGGCGATCTGCTCGCCGACCGTAAGCACCGGGTTTAAGGATGTCATGGGATCCTGGAAGATCATAGATACCAGGTTTCCGCGGATGGACTCCAGATCCTTCTGGGGAAGATTTAAAATATCCTTTCCATCCAGAGTGATGGAGCCATTTTTGATGACTCCCGGCGGGTCCGGAACCAGGCGCAGGATGGAAAGGGCCGTGGTGGTCTTTCCGGAGCCTGTCTCTCCTACCAGTCCCAGGGTCTTGCCGTATTCCAGCTGGATATCCAGACCGTTTACGGCCTCGACGGTTCCGTCGTCGGTTTCATAATGGATCACAAGATCCTTAATATCAAGAATCAGGTCTTTTTTATTTTCTGCCACAGTTCCTGTCCTCCCTTATTTCTTTAACTTCGGATCCAGTGCATCACGCAGTCCGTCGCCTAAAAGGTTCAGGGACAGGATCGTGATGATGATCGCGATACCCGGGAAAATCGTCAGATGCGGCGCATTTCTCAGATATGCGCGGCCGCCGGAAAGCATTGCGCCCCACTCCGGCGTGGGTGCCTTTACGCCCAGTCCCAGGAAGCTTAATCCGGAAGTGGAAAGGATCGCGGACGCTACCTTTAAGGATACCTGTACGATGATGGGTGCCATACAGTTGGGGATAATATGTGAGAGGATGATCTCAAAGTTATTGGCCCCGATACATTTTGCCGCCTCCACGAACTCCTGGTCCTTTACGGTAAGGACGGAGGCACGGACGATCCGCGCGTAGCCGGGAAGGGACGATATTGCGATGGCCAGCATCAGGTTAATGATACTGGGTCCCAGAGCGGATACAATGGTAATGGAAAGCAGAAGGCTGGGTACTGCCAGCAGGATATCCATAAAACGCATGATCACGTTGTCGATGGTGCCGCCGTAGAAACCGGCCGCTGCGCCAAGGCTTCCGCCCAGGACCAGGGAAATGGACACTGCCACAACGCCTACGCTTAAGGATACTCTGGAGCCGTGTACCAGACGGGCCAGGATATCACGTCCGAATTCGTCGGTTCCCAGCCAGTGCTCTGCGCTGGGGCCCTGGAGACGGATCTGGGTATTCTGCTTGATAACAACTGTATCATAGTCAAACAGCACGTCTGCAAAAATCGAGATCAGGACCAGGAAGACCACTACTGTAAGTCCGATCATGGCCATTCTGTTCTTTTTTAAACGCCGCCACGTCTCTTTAAACTGACCACGCTTCTTAGTGGCCGTGCCAGCCTGTGCGGCGCTGTTGTTCGTCGTTGCCATACGCTGCCTCCTTATTTCTTCTTATACTGTGCTTTGATCCTCGGATCGATATACGCATAGAGCAGGTCCACGATCAGGTTGATAACGCTGAACGTGATCGTCAGCATGACGATACATCCAAGAACCATGGGGGCGTCCTTACTCTTAATGGAGTCTACCACCAGACGGCCAACTCCCGGCCATGCGAATACCGTCTCTGTCAGCGTTGCGCCGCCTAAAAGAGAACCAAACTGAAGGCCGATAACGGTAACAACGGGGATCAGGGCATTCTTTAAGGCATGCTTCCGGATCACAGTCTTTTCCGGAACACCTTTTGCCCTGGCTGTACGGATATAGTCCTAACGGATAACCTCCAGCATGGAGGAACGGGTCATACGGCAGATAAGGGCCGCGTCGCCGGTTCCCAGGGTAATGGCAGGCATGATATAGCTCTTCCATCCGCTCATACCGCCCGAGGGAAGGATCCCCAGATTCAGCGAGAACACGATGATGAGCATTAAGCCCAGCCAGAAGTTCGGCGTCGCCACACCTAAAAGGGCTGCGACCATTCCCACGTTATCCACAGCGCTGTACTGCCTGGTGGCGCTGATGATACCGATGGGAAGAGCGATGGCTACGGCCACCAGGATAGACCAGAAGGCCAGCTTCGCTGTATTGGGGAAAGAAGACATGATGGTCGTAAATACGGGACGCTTTGTGGAATAGGATACGCCCATGTCGCCATGGAGAAGGTTCCACATATATTTTCCGTACTGGACGATCACGGGCTTATCAAGGCCCAGGTCTTTTCTGACTGCTTCGATGGTCTGGGCATCTGCGCCCTCTCCTGCGATGATCGCAGCGGTATCGCCTGGTGACAGGCTTAAAATGAAGTAAACCATAAAGGTAACACCTATGAGAACCGGGATAAGCATTACCAGACGTTTCAGTATGTACCTGCTCATTTATACCTTCCATTCCGCCGCTAAACGGCTTTTTTCTGATAATTATGTCTTTTTTAATGGGGGCAGGTCCAGGACCCGCTCCCCATCTCAGTTTTTATTCAATTTTTGAAAAAGCGATTACTTTGCGTAATGGCAGTTGCCCAGATAGTGGCTTGCGCCCTTGTGGAGCTTGAAGCCCTGTAAGTCTGCGCGGACGCCTACGTTGTCGTTCTTATAGTAGAATGGGCACCACGGAGACAGATCGTGAAGGTAGATCTGAAGCTCCTTGTAGTATTCCATACGCTTTTCGTTATCATTCTCCTGGGCTGCCTTTGTGATCAGCTCATCCACAGTAGCGTCAGTCATGAACGCACGGTTTCCGGTGGCTCCATGGTTTGCAGAGTGGAATAACTGGTATGTACTGGAATCTGCATCGAAGGAGGAGTTGGACCATCCAAGGATGAACATTTCGTGCTCGCCTGCATTTAATGCATCCAGGAATGCGCCCCATTCCATTGTGGAGATATCTACGGTGATGCCGATCTCAGCCAGCTGTGCCTGTACCATCTGTGCGGAACGGGTACGGACGTCGCCGTTTACCCAGAGCTGGCAGGAGAAGCCATCGGGATATCCAGCCTCAGTAAGGAGCTCTTTTGCCTTTGCCGGATCGTAGGGATAAGCCTCTACCTCATCAGTCCAGCCGGGGATCGTATTATTGATATAGCTGTTGGCAACGGTTCCGCGGCCTTCTACGATGGTATCCACTAACGCCTGCTTGTCGATTGCGTAGTTGATGGCCTGGCGGACTTTCTGATCCTTAAAGTGCTCTTTTGTCATATTCATGCCCAGATACTCGATGGAAGAGGACGGCTGGGATAAAAGCTTCACATCGGAATTTGCCTCGATGTTGGAGCAGTCTGTGGGATCCACACCCCATACCAGATCCACTTCTCCGGTCTCCAGGGCAATGGCGCGGGCGCTGCCCTCGGGGATCACGCGCACCGTGATGGAAGTGGTAATGGGCTCTTCACCCTAGTAATTGGCGTTTTTCTCCAGTGTATAGTGGTCGTTGGGAACCCATTCCTTTACAGTGAAGGGACCAGAAGTCACGATATTGTCCGCATCGCCGTAGGCCTCGCCGGCTGCTGTTACGGCTGCTTCCTGTACGATACTTAAGTTGGAGCTTGCAACGATCGTATTAAAAGGAGCATAGGGCTCTGTTAATTTGATCGTTACCTGATGCTCGTTGTCCACAACTACTTCTTTTACCTTGGAAGTATTGCTCTTTGTCTTCGGCATATTTTTCGCACGGTCAAAGGTAAATTTAACATCGTTGGCTGTCACCGGAGTCCCATCGGACCATACGGCATCTTCTCTCAGCTTGAACACGAAGTCTGTATCGTTTACCAGCTCGTAGCTCTCTGCCAGGTCGGGAACCAGTTCTCCCTCGTCGCTGATATCAAGCAGTGTGCTGTATGCGTGCTTGATCACGACTGCCGTGGTCGTATCCTGCTGTCCAGCCGGGTCCAGAGTCACGATATCTGCGCCCATGGCAACGGTGATATCGGTCTTTCCAACCTCGCCGGAGCCGGAAGCTGCCGCATCTCCGCCAGCTGCTGTGGAGCCAGTATCTCCTCCGGCTGCTGCGGTCGTTTCATTTCCGCCGCCACCGCCGCATGCCGTAAGTGCCATCATGGCCGCAAGAGCTGCTGCTGCCGCTCTGACTGCATTTCTTTTTCTCATAAACGTAATCCTCCTTTTTATAGTAATACCGTTTTCCTATGGCATTAATCATATCAGTATTGCACAATTTTGTCAATATTTTTATACATATATTGTATTCTTTTGCATATTTTTCACAATCTCGCGCCTCCTGTATAGTGCATTTGCTATACTAAAATGATACTTTTTCAACAAGTATTGTGTCTTTTGTATATCACCTCCCCAGGATTTTGGCCATCCTGGCTATACACCGTTTCCCGGTCTGTCCTCTCTCCAGCGGCAGACTCCCTCTTCCTCCCCAGGTCGGTCCCGCGCGGAGCTGTTTCATACTGTGGGACGTACTTTCCCGCAGCACAAAAACAGCGGGGCCCGTCCGGGGCTCCCGCTGTCTGCCGCATCCATATTCTTTTTACTTACAGGTCCGATCCAGGAGCCCAGGCACCCAGCCCTGGTATCCTCCAGGCACAGTCCCCTTTAGCACTCGATCATGATACTGATGATCTCTTCATTGGTCTTTTTCATTCCGTCCTTGGCGAGACGGCCCACGTTCTGGATGGTGTTCTCCACACCCTTCTTTACGATGCCGTCGCCGCCATAGAACTGCTGGCCTTTGACGTACATATTATAGCCTAAGATGGCCGCGTCCACAGACTCTGCGATCTTGGCTGCGCAGGAGGCCTTGGCTCCGTCACAGACCATGCCGGAGATAACGGCCAGCGCATTGACCACCGTGTGGATCACGGCATCAAAGTCTCCGCCGTTTAAGTAAGCAATACCGGCTCCCGCACCCGCGCCTGCACTGACCGCGCCGCAGAAGGCAGAAAGACGGCCGATGGGCGTTTTCTGGTGAATCGTGGTCAGGTTGGAAAGAGCCAGGGCCCGGTACATCTTTTCCTCACCTGCATTCAGCTCTTTCGCATAGACGATCACCGGAACAGAGGCTGTGATCCCCTGGTTTCCGCTGCCGGAATTGATGATCACCGGCAGCTCGCAGCCGTTCATTCTGGCATCAGACCCGGCCGCTGCCCAGGCTCTGGCCCTGGTACGGATGTCATCGCCGTTCATGGCTAAAAGCACAGATCCGATGTTTGCGCCGTAATTGCCTTTTAAGCCCTCTTCTGCAATGGCCATGTTGCAGCGGATCTGGGGATCCAGCACATGCTTTAAGTCCTCCACATCCACAGTATTGATGAAGTCCCAGATATCTTCCATATTTAATAAGGAACGGTCCGTGAGGCCCTCGTTTGTCTCGCCCTCCACCGGCACCTCCTTTAAGATCTCACCGTTCTTCTCGATCAGTACGATGTTGGTATGGAAGTTGACGATCCGGACTCTGGACCATGCTTCCCCTTTATATAAGGTAACGACGATCTCAAATGTAAAGCCATTGTCCACATGCTCCACAGAAATGGGCGTTTTTTTCAGGAACTCCTTCATTTCCGCGATCGCTTCCTTCTCTACACTGGCGATCACCTCCAGCTCCTTGTCCGGATCCCCGGCCACGATACCAGCCGCAGCCGCAGCCGGAATGCCCTTTAAATGGTCCGTGTTGGGCACGATCACCGATTTCACGTTCTTGATGATGCTTCCGCTGGCTCCGATCACCACCTTATCCGGCAGCTCTCCCAGCACCTTTCTGGCCACAGCAGCCGCATATGCCAGAGCGATGGGCTCTGTACAGCCCATGGCCGGTCTTAACTCCTCCTCCAGGATCTTAATGTAGGCATTGTACTTTACATTGGTCTTTTCCATGGTTACCCCTTGTCCTTTCTCTAATACAGTTCTGCACGTCTCTCTGTATGGTAAAAAATCCTATTTCCCCATACCCTTTCAGATTAGCATATCATAAAAAAGGATGAAAGTAAATTTTAACGTTTTAAATATATCATTAAATAATTTTAATGATTTGGTATAGGAAGCTCCTCCGGCACCGGACAGTGATATGACGCTCCCTCTGTTTCTCTCCGAAATTCCTCCCATGCCTTTTCCCGAAGCTCCCGGTCTTCCATAAGCCGGATCCCAGCTGCCGCCATGACCTTTGCCCCATAGATCATCCCCTTCCTTCCAATGGAACTTCCGGAACAGGCTGTCACCTGCCAGCTGTGCCCTGGCGCCCCCAGGGCAGAAGTGGCTGTAGTAAAGAAGCCTGTGGGCACCAGATGGGCCACATCTCCCACATCCGTAGAGTCAAAGGTCGTTTCAGCTGTAACCGGAGCCACACCCGTGTATAATTCCGTATCCCCAGGCAGTCCGTTATCCCTTAATGCCTGGTTCCACTGACGTTCTGACAGGCGGTTCAGTTTTTTTGCGAACTCTGTCTCCTCCTGCGTCCATGGCTCCTGTTCTACCGATCTCATAGCCAGATCCAGTGTCTCTGCCAGAACATGGTTTCCTAACATCGGGTAACAGCCTCCCTGGTATTCTGTCTGAAGCTCCGTATCTGTCATCATAGCCGCCCCCTTCGCAGCCCGGACCAGCCGTTCACAGACCTGGTCCACAGTCTCCCGTTTGAGAGCCCGGACAAAATACCAGACACTGGCTGTTTCCGGCACAACATTGGGAGCCGCTCCCCCGTCCGTGATCACATAATGGATTCTCACATCTGGCTGTACATGCTCACGCATATACTCAATACCGGTATTTAGCAAAGAGACCGCATCCAGAGCGCTTCTTCCATTCCAGGGATCAAACGCCGCATGAGCGGAAACGCCCTTATAGTGAAACCGGATTCCGCTGCATCCACAGGACCGGGAAGCCGATGCCCTGTTGACCCGGCCTGGGTGCCAGGCCAGGGCCAGCTCCAGATCCCTGAAACAGCCGCCTCTGGCCATAAACGGTTTTCCTGTAAGCACCTCCTCTGCCGGACATCCATAAAACACTACCGTTCCAGAAAGCTTCCGTTCCTCCATTTCTGCTTTCATACCCAAAGCTGCTCCCACCGTGGCCGCAGCCAGAAGATTGTGGCCACAGCCGTGACCGTATCCATTTTCCACCATCGGTTCCTTATGGTCTGTTGCCTTCTGGCTCATTTGCGGAAGGGAATCGTATTCTCCCAGAAGGCCGATCACCGGGCTTCCGTGTCCCCAGACTGCCCTAAGCGCCGTTGGAACACCTCCGGCTCCGCGCTCCACCTGGAATCCCTCCTGCTCCAGAAGCTCTGCCACCAATCTGGCAGCTATGGTCTCCTGAAACGGCTCCTCCGGATTTTCCCAGATCTGCTGTGCCAGAGTTTCCAGTCTTTTTCTTTTACTGCTGATTTCTCTCGCAAAAATTTCTCTGTCCATTGTCGCCTCCCACAGCCTGCAGCCACCCTTATGCATTTTCCTTTAAAATCCCCAGTTCACCATGGAAAACCGGATAAAATGTATTTACAAACAGCTCCCTGATTCCCTCGTTGGTATAAAAACTCCAGAGCGGTTCCTGCTCTGGATCCAGAGCCAGGGGATAATTCAGATCCACAAACTCCCGGTTCACCGGCTCGTTCTGCTCCTTTGCCTGCTCCTGGATCCGTCGGGCCGCATCATGTGCCAGAGCCTTCAGTCCTTCCCCAATGGCTGCCTTTCCCGCGTCGCCCAGCATCTCCTCTGCTGTGGATGCCAGATGATAATAAAGCTTGATGAACAGTGTGCTGAATCCACTCTTTCCATACGCCTGGGGAATATCTGCCGAGGGTCCGGCGTATCCAGGATCATATTGTTCAAAACACACCGGTTTTAATTCCTCCGGAAGATTCTCTGGCCGCAACACCACATTGAAGGCACAATATTCATCTTCCTTCTGGGTCAGGGTTTTCGCCAGATTTACCTTTGTGTATCCATAAGCATAGGAACTGTAACAGGCATTATGGAATTCCTCACAGTACATCCTTCCTATCTCCATAAAACCATATTTCTTCCAAATTTCCGCCATTGGACAATAGAGCGTATGGGAAACCCGCTCCTCTGGATTCAGCTCCTGCAATTCTCGCTTAAACCGGGGATCTGGAGGAAGATCCGGACCTACTGCAAACAGGCTGTGCATATTGATCTTGACTCCGGCGTTCAAGTGTTTGTTGCGGAGCGTTTCCGCTCTGTCCCTTCCAAACCTCCTGGTTCCCTCCCTGGCTGTTTTCTCTCCCTGCTCCCCAAAATGCTCTATGAGACTTTTGACCAGGAACGGATAGAGGAGTGTATAATTATCATCCAGATTCATGATCTGTATTTCTTCCTTACTGTACATGGTCCCCTCCTATAAACATAATTTTTTTCTTAGCCGGCTGACCAGACGGCTTTCCAGAAGCCGGAAAGCTGCCGCTCCTGAGCTTTCCTCCCGGCATTCCTGTGTCTGCCCCGGAATCTCCACCGGAAAATAAAGACTTACAAATGAGTCATCCAGAGCGGAGCCTGTATGCTCTGCCTCTTTTTTCAGGGTCTTAACGGCATCCTCCAGGAACTGGTCCAGGCCATCTGCCAGAGCTGCCAGTCCATCCTGGCCTAAAAATTCCTCTGCCGCCGCAGCCAGATGACCGTACAAAAGAAGGAAACGGTCTTCTACCGGATACTGTCCTGAACGTCCACTTTCCTCTCCCCTGTTTCCAAAACATTGTTCCTTCTGGTCCTCATCCATGTTGGCCGGACGGAGATAAAATGCAAACCGACAGAAAAAGTCCCTATCACATGTCATGGAATTAGAAACATTCGCCTGCCCCCGCCCATCTGTATACGCATCCAGAAGGCTGTGGGCCAGTTCTTCACAATAGCATCTGCCCGCCTCGGTACAATCCTCTCTTTTCCAGACCTCTGCCAGAGGGCAGTGATACACCTCTTGAAGCTGTACCTCCTCTGTATCTTTTATAATGTTTCTTTTAAAGCGTGGGTCTGTACCGCAGCAAGGCTCCATTTGGAACAGGGTATGAAGATTTGTTTTCTTCCCAAGTTCCAGATACGCTTTTCTGATTCCTTCACCCAGATCCCTTCCATAACGGATCACAGCCTCCCTGACAGCCCGCTCACCCCGTTTTCCTCCGGCTTCCATCATTGATCGGGCAATAAATCCATACATTTTTGCAAAATAATCAAACTTATTCTGAAATTTAATTTCTTCCAAATTATTCATATGTTCCTCCAGGATCCTTTTATTCGTTTAAAAAGCAGGCATTAAAATGGCCGGGAGCAATCTCCTTTAACTGTGGTTCCTCCGAATGACACCGGCTGCTGGCATAGGGGCACCGGCTGGCAAATCTGCATCCAGGCTTAGGATCCACCGGAGAAGTGATCTCTCCCTTTAAGAGGATCCTCTTTCTCTGATTATGGATACTGGGAACCGGAATGGCTGACAGGAGCGCCTGAGTATATGGATGGACTGGATTCCGGAACAGTTCCTTTGCCGGTGCTTTTTCGATCAGACGGCCCAGATACATCACTGCAATATCATCTGCAAAATAATGGACCACTGATAAATCATGGGTGATGAACATATAGGTCAGTCCCATCTTCTCCTGGAGTTCATCCATCAGATTTAAAATCTGTGCCTGGATCGAAACGTCCAGGGCGGAAACTGGTTCGTCGCAAACAATAAACTGTGGATTTAAGGCCAGGGCCCTGGCAATACCAATTCTCTGTCTTCGCCCTCCATCCAACTCATGAGGATATGCATTATAGAGCCGTTCAGCCAGGCCCACGATCTCCATGATTTCCGCCACACGCTCCATACGTTTTCCCTTATCTGTGATAATCCCATTGAGTTTCAGCGGCTCTGCAATGGTTTCACTGACAGTTTTTCTCGGATTTAAAGAAGAAAACGGATCCTGGAAGATGATCTGCATCCTGGTCCGCATCCTCCTCATCTGGTCCTTTCCCAGTGAACGGATATCCTCACCATCAAACAGAATCTCCCCCTCAGTGGGTTCCACGATCCTTAAGATCGCACGGCCAGTGGTGGATTTTCCGCATCCAGATTCTCCCACTACTCCCAGGGTCCTTCCCCGGTCAATGGTAAATGACACATCATCCACTGCATGCAGCATTCCTTTAGGTGTTTTAAAATATTTTTTAAGGTTTTTTACCTCAAGCAACGGACTGCTGGAATTGCTCATCTCCACTTCTCCTCCTTATCCCCGATATTCTGCTCATTATAAAGGTGACATTCCACAAAATGAGTCTCGTTCCGGTATACCTTAGGTGGTTTTTTTGTCCGGCATATCTCCATGGCATGGTCACATCTGGGATAAAACGGACATCCCAGGGGCAAGTCCGTGGGATCCGGCATCAAGCCACGGATAGGCTTCAGCTTTTCCGCCTGGTTCTCAATGTTGGGGAGGGAATTGAACAGCCCTTCTGTATATGGATGTCTGGTATTATCAAACACATCTGCCAGCGTCCCATGCTCCACAACACGGCCCGCATAGACCACAGATACCTCGTCACAGATTTCTGCCACAATTCCCAGATCATGGGTGATCATCAGCATGGACATTTCATATTTTTCCTTTAACCCCTTCATCATCTCCAGAACCTGGGCCTGGATCGTCACATCCAGAGCCGTAGTGGGCTCGTCCGCGATCAGAAGTCCCGGTGTACAGGAAAGAGCAATGGCGATTACAACTCTCTGTTTCATCCCTCCAGAAAACTGATGAGGATATTCCTTTGCCCGTTCTCTGGGAATTCCTACCATTTCCAGCATTTCCTCTGCTTTCTTTAAAGCATCTCCATGATTTAATCCTTCATGGATCTTAATGGCCTCTGCAATCTGATCCCCCACAGTCATAACAGGATTTAATGAAGTCATGGGATCCTGGAAGATCATAGCCACTGCATCCCCACGGATCTGATCCATCTCCTTGTCTGTCAGTGCACGGAGATCCTTTCCATTTAAGAGGATTTCCCCGCTTACGATCACTCCCGGAGGACTAGGGATCAGTCCCAATACTGCCAGGCCGGCCGTAGTCTTTCCAGCTCCTGTCTCCCCCACAAGGCCCAGGGTCTTTCCCTTTTCAATAGAAAGGCTTAAACCGTTCAATGCCTGTACCACACCACTGCGTGTCCGGTATTCCACCACAAGATCTTTAATTTCAATCGTCTTTTCCGCCATAATGTCCTCCTATTTCAGTCTCGGGTCCAGAGCATCCCGCAGCCCGTCTCCCAGAAGATTCAGCGCCAGGATCGTGAGCATGATGGCAAGACCTGGAATAAAGGTCAGATAACTGTAATCCCGGATATAATTTCTTCCAGCCGACAAAAGTGCTCCCCACTCCGGCGCTGGCGCCTGTACGCCCAGGCCCAGAAACGAAAGGCCGGCGGTGTTGGAGATCATAGCTGCAACCCGGAGTGTCGTCTGTACAATGATAGGGCCAATGCAGTTGGGAAGGATATGACTGAAAATGATTGTTCCATCCTTCGCCCCAATGGCTCCGGCTGCCTCAATGTACTCTACTTCCCGGACTGTAAGAACAGAGCTCCTGACAATCCTTGCAAAGGTAGGGACTGCTGACAGAGACAGTGAAATAATAAGATTCGTAGTACTGGCTCCCAAAGCTGCCACAATGACCATGGCTAAAAGCGTCATGGGAATGGCCAGAAAAATATCCGTAATCCTCATTATTATCTCATCCAGGAGTCCGCCGTAATATCCGGAAACAGCACCCAGAATGCCTCCAATAATCAAGCTGGCCAGCACAGAAACAAAACTTACGGACAGAGACAGCCTGCTGCCATGAACCACTCTGGCCAGAAGATCCCTTCCATATTCATCTGTACCAAAGAGATGTTCTGCTGAAGGCCACTGGAGCCGCTCAGAAATGTTCTGCTCCACAACCTGGCTTTCGTAATCGAACAGCAGATCTGCGGAAAGTGATACCCCCACCAGAAGGATCAGGAAGATGAGTCCGGCCATGGCGGCCTTGTTCCGCACCAGGAGAGACATGACCTCTCTGACCGGGCTTACCTTCTTATATTTTTTTGAAAGGTCAGATGATGTATTTCCCATAATTGCCTCCTGTTTTATGAATACATTGCTTTGATTCTTGGGTCTACAAATGCATAAAGAAGATCCACCAGAAGGTTGACCACAGAAAAGCAGACCGTCATGACAACCATGCACCCTAACACCATTGGCACATCGCGTGAGCTGATGGATTGTACCATCAGTCGGCCGATTCCCGGCCAGGCAAATACGGTTTCTGTGAGAACGGAGCCGCCTAAAAGCTGTCCCAGCTGAATACCACAGACTGTTATCGTGGGAATCAGAGCATTCTCAAAGGCATGCTTTACAATAGCATCCCGTTTGGGAACTCCTTTCGCTCTTGCTGTCCGGATATAATCCTGGCGTACTGTCTCCAGCATAGAGGATCTGGTCGTTCTGGCAATGGAGGCCATATTCATAAACCCCAGGGAAATAGCTGGAAGCACATAACTTTTCCAGCCATCAGCCCCCTGGACCGGGAACCACCCCAAATTTAAGGAAAATGCCAGGACCAAAAGTAGTGCCAGCCAGAAAATGGGCATGGAAACACCCACCAGAGAAATCACCATGCTGATATTGTCAAAAAATGTATTTTGTTTGACTGCAGCCAGGATCCCCAGAGGAATTGCCAGGAGAATCGAGACAATACCAGCTACAATGGATAGGTTAAATGTATATGGAAACCGTGAAAACACTTCGTCCGCCACAGGGCGTTTCGTTGCATATGATGTTCCCAGATCGCCTTTGCAGAAATTGACCATATATCTTACATACTGGACGATGACCGGATCATTTAATCCCATCTCTTCCCGCAGTTCCTCCACCTGCTCCTGGGTGGCTCCCTCGCCCAGGAGCAGTTTTGCCGCATCTCCCGGAGCCAGCTGCATTACCATGAAAACAAAAAAGGTCACTCCCAATATCACGGGAATCAGCGAAAGCAGACGCCTGATTATAAATTTGATCATAGCTTCCTCCTCATAAAACGCTGCCGGTACAGACGGAGAGGCCGTCCGCTGCAAAAACCTTTTCTGGCTCCTGCAGCATTCCGGCCGCCTTCACATCCGGCTATTTCCAGTACATGTCATTGAAGCCCACATATCCCGTAGCGCTGGCTGTCACACCGCCCAGATCCGCAGAATATGCCCGGAACATCAATGGCTGATACAGGGAGATCTGAGGTGCCAGTCCGTTTACAGTTTCCACAATCGTTTTGATCTTTCCGATACGCTCTGTATCATCAATGGTAGATTCAGCATCACGGACCATTTTATCTACTTCTTCGTCCTTTAAGGAACCTGGATATGTCAAGGCACGGTCCGAATGGTACCTCTGTACATAGGTCAAGGAGTTGGACGGAGACCAGGAAGAAATCAGTCCAGTGTAGTTTCCAGCCTCCCAGTCTGCAAAGTATGTAGCCGTATCGGTAGAAACCACCTCCACCTGGATGCCCAGTTTAGAAAGATTACTCTGGATGACTGTGGCCACAGCTACCTTCGTCTCATTGGAACAGATGATCGGGAGAACAATGGATGATGGATCACCGCCCCATTTATCCAGGTATTCCTTTGCCTTATCCAGATCATAAACCGCAGCCCCTGCATCAGTATCTCCTTCATAGCCCATGGCAATAGCAGTATAGTTGGAGGCTCCATAGCCATTTAACGCAGCTGCAATGACATCCTCTCTATTAATTCCGTAATTAATGGCCTGGCGGACATTGACATCATTAAATGGTTCTTTCTCCAGGTTAATGCCCAGGAAAAAGTTCTCCACACTGGTAATTTCCTTGACCTCAAATTTCTCATCTGATTTCAGCCGTTCTACGTCTGCACTGGGAACATCATACACAAAATCCACTTCTCCAGCCTCCAGGGCAATGGTTCTGGAGGTTCCCTCCGGAATAATCTTAAACACCAGATTCGGAATAGATGCCTTTCTCTCTGCATCAAAGTATTCTTCAAAGCCTACGAAATTCAACGAATCCCCATACTGCCAGGATACAAACTTATATGGACCAGTACCAACAGGTTCGCTGTTGAAGTCATGACCGCTCTCGATCAGTTCTTCTGGAACAATAAAATTATAATGATAGGCCAGGTCAGCCGGAAGGCCTGCATAGGGCACCTCTGTCACAATCTTCACAGTCTTGTCGTCCACCGCTTCTATTGTTTTAATGTTTCTCGTATAATTAGCGCTTCCTGGGAAAGTTTTTGCCCATTCGATACTGGCAGCCACATCCTGGGCAGTACAGTCGGAACCATCATGGAATTTAATCCCATCCTTTAAAACAAATGTCCATTCTGTCTCATTTTCCACCGTATAGCTTTCTGCCAGATCCGGAACCACCTCCAGCGTTTCATGATCCACCCGCATCAGACCATTATAAGTAAGAAGATTCATGTAAACTCCTACGATCGAATCATGGTCACAGGTGGTAAGGGACGGGGGCTCGCTGGTCAGAGCCACCGTCAGCGTATCCTTTTTTTCTCCTCCGCTTTCTTCATTCTGCGCTCCGACCGTCTCCCCATCCGACGGTGCGGGATTTTTTGTACTGCACCCCGCTAATGAACCCAGGGACAGCGCTGCCGTCATACACAGACACAACAGTTTTTTCATTTTCCTCATAATCCACTTTCCTTTCTCCGACTCTGTTACAGATGCGCATACTGTAATTACTTAATTATGTCGTTTTTAGTAATTATTTGTAAATTTATTATAGCAGTTGACGGTTACATATGCATAATATATAATTCTGGTAATCGTTATTGGAATATCCGATAGTATTATCTACAATTTTTGTATTCAGGAGGTTTCTTGTGACATTAAACCAGTTGAAATATGTGATTGAAATTGCCAGAACTGGCTCCATCAATAAAGCTGCCAGCAACCTTTTTATCTCCCAGCCTGTGCTGTCAGCCTCCATTAAGTCTCTGGAGACCGAATGCGGGAAACCACTGTTTTCCCGTTCCAACCGTGGGATCGAGCTGACACCTTTCGGAAAGGTATTTCTCTCCTATATCACACCGATCCATATGCAGCTTTGCCAGCTGGATGACATGATCTTTAAAGAGCAGAAAAAACCCCAGCACCATCTTACCATCGCTAGCAATGGATTCCATTTCATCAGTAATATCTGTTCGGAACTCTATAAAAAATACCAGTCCGAAGGCATCAAACTGGAGTCCCGGGAGGCCTTTGGTATCGAAGCCTTAAATCTGGTTTCCAACCAGATTGCAGAAATTGGAATCATCCGCCAGTGGAGCTGCTATAAAAATCTGTATTCCAGCCAGTGCCGCGCCTTGAATCTGGAATATTATCCCATTACCCGGTTAAATATTGCCGTCACTGTCGGTACCGGGAGTCCTCTTTTTTACCGAAAAGAAAGCTCCATCTCCCGGGACATGCTGAAGCCTTATCCCATGGTCATGTATGACTATATGGACTCAGGTCCCTTTGCAGATATTTTCGAAAAGCTGAAGCTGTCTGGATCCGGCAGTCGGATTGTTACTTCATCACGTTCTGTGATCTATGAAATTCTGGAACACTGTGATGCCTGGTATCTTAACTCCAACTATACCTATTCTATTCCTGTGGAGGAGATCAACAAAGCGGCACATCATCAGAAAACACTCACTCTGTCCGACTGTGACATTACCTCTGAAATCGGCTGGGTAAAAAGCAAAGAACTTCCTCTTTCCCCCCTGGCCGAAGAAGCTATTAAAATGATCCGGGATCTGCTGATTCCCAATACCTGGGAACTTTCCGGACGAATAAAAGGATAACGCTATGGAATTACGCGAGATCGCCGCCTTCCTCCAGGTGGCACAGCTAAAGAGCTTTTCAAAGGCCGCCCGGGCCCTGGGCTATTCCCAGGCGGCAGTCACCATCCAGATCAAGCAGTTAGAGCAGGAGCTGGGGATCCATCTGTTTGACCGCATCGGAAAACAGACCATCCTGACCCATCAGGGCATGGTCTTCTATGACCATGCCGCCGCCGTCATGCGGGAGATCTCCTGCGCCAGGGCCGCAGTGACCGAAAGCCAGGAGCTGACCGGGGCACTGACCATCGGGACCATCGAATCCATCTGCGCCTCCATCTTCCCGGATCTTATGGAGGCCTTCCATAAGGCCCACCCAAAGGTAAAGGTCAGCATGGTCCTGGACTCCCCGGACGTGCTTCTGGACCGGATGAACCACAACGCCATCGACTTCGTGTACCTTCTGGATCAGAAGATCTACGACCACCGCTGGGTCAAGGTCCTGGAGGAGCCGGAGGACATTGTCTTCGTGGCCTCGTCTGCCCATCCCCTGGCTGGCCGGAAAGCCCTGGAGCTTAAGGAGCTCCTTCCGGAGCCCTTTCTCTTAACTGAAAAGGACGCCAGCTACCGGTTTGTTCTGGACCGGTATCTGACGTCCATGGATCTGCGGATCGAGCCGTTTTTAGAAATTGGAAACACGGAATTTATCATCCGCCTGCTGAAAAACAATGCCGGGATCTCCTTTCTTCCGGAGTTTTCCATTAAAAACGAAATATCGGCAGGACATCTGGCCGTCCTGCCGGTAAAGGATTTTCATATGCATATCTGGCGTCAGATCCTCTATCACAAGGATAAATGGGTCACCAGGGAGATGGACGCCTTCATCCGCCTGGCCCAGGAAGCGCCCTAAGCCCTTTTTTCTGCCCTTAGGCTCCGGCCCCCGGCCCACACCAGGGCCAGGGTGATCAGAAGGAGAAGGCCGCTGACTCCGATGGTCAGATCGTAGCTTCCGGTGAGATCATAAAATTTTCCAAACCAGGTATTAAAGGGAGACACCAGAAGCGTCCCAAACATGGTCACATAGGAATAGGCCGTCCCATAATCCTCGCCCTTCCAGAACAGCTTACAGAACAGCGGAGCCATCACGGAGGACAGGGGAGGCGTGATCCCGTAAAGGAGGGCTCCCGCCATGACGCTGGCCGGAAGTCCCAGGAGCAGAAGGACATGGCCGATCTCTGACACCAGGATCGAAAGCTCAAAGGTGCGGACCGCCCCGAACACGTCGCTGGCCTTTCCAAGAAACAGCTTGCTGGACATGTTCCCAAGGAGCGCCATGGTGGTCATCATGGCCGCTGCAGTCATGGGAAGGCCCGCATCCAGGCCGCAGGAGGTCAGGAACATATTCAGATAAGAGCCGGCCAGGGCTCCCGCATAGGCCAGAAGCGCCAGATAAAAGACCGGCTGCTTTGCCAGGGATGCCAGGGAAAGTCCCTTTTCCGGACCAGCCGCTGCGGCTGACGGACCATTCTTTCTGACATCCGGCCTTTCTCCGGAAGCAGCCGCTGTTTCCGGAAGCTCCTCCGCCCCATAGGGGAGCATCCCCTTATCCGACGGCCGGTTCCTTAAGACAAACAGGGAGACCGGAAGGATCAGGACGATGCTGGCCGCCCCGATGATCCCGTAGCTGGCCCGCCAGCCCAGGGCCGGGATCATAAAGCCCAGGGCGCTGCTCCCCATCATGCCCATGAGGCCGGAAAATGCGGCGGAGATCCCCACAGCCATTCCTGCCTTTTTGTGGAACCAGTTATTTAAAAGGATGGGGGCCGCGATCATGCACAAAAATGAGGACGCGATCCCCTGGATCATACCGGCCGCATACCACTGCCACAGCTCTGTGAAGGTCCCCATGGCCATATTGGAGACGCCGAACACCACTGCCGCCGCGCTGATGACCGCACGCACGTCCAGCTTCTGGAAGCTCTTCGCCACAAATGGAAGGACCAGAGCAGAGCTTATGGAATAAAGCATCCGGTAAAACGTAAATTTCCCCATCTCAAATCCCAGATCCTGGCACACCGGAGAATAAAACACCCCGGAGCAGTTATTGATCAGTCCCAGGCTGGCTCCCTGCATGATACAGCAGCCAGCCAGAATGAACCAGGCATAATGGATCTTTTTTCTTCCCTTTTCCATGTCCGTAAGACTCCCCTATCTCTTTCTGTTAAAAAGCAGCTTCCCGGCACACTGATCCGGATCCGACCGCCACATACACGTTTTGCAGTACAGGCATTTCCCCGGGTCCCGTCCCGCCTTCACATCGCTGGCCCAGTTATAATTCACTAAAACGCCGCGGCCGATGTTGACCATATCCGCCCCGGTCTGCTTAAGAACGGCCTCTGCCGTCTCCCCGTCCTGGATTCCGTACACAGCAAAAACAGGAACCGACACCGCGGCCCTGATCCGTTCTGCCCCGTAAATGGCCTCTGCAAAGGGATAGCCCTGCGGCTTCTCACGCACAGCTTCCTTATCAAAGCCATAGGACACGTTTATAAAGTCGATGCCCATGGCCTCCAGCTTTTTAGCATGGGCCACACCGTCGGAAATTTCCGGCTCAAAGGCCCCCAGACGGATCCCCACCACAAATTCCGGCGGCGTCACCTTCCGGATCCCGTCGATGATATTTTTTACGATCTGCATATCTTCCGCATTATACAGATCTGTCCTCCGGTTCACCCGGCGGTTAAAAAACTGGCACAGCAGGTAATTGTGGCAGCCATGGAGCTCCACGCCGTCGTAACCGGCCTCATATGCCCTTCTGGCTGCTTCTATGAAATCCCCTTCGATCTTCTGGATCTCCTCCACAGAAAGCTCCCGCCCATGGCGCTCCCTTCCCTTAAAGACCAGGGAATAATCGCTGGGACATACGGGATCCTCTGTTTCAGACACCACCCCGGCGTGATGGATCTGTAAAAGCAGAGGGACGCCCTCTCCGTGGACTGCCTCCACGATCCGCTTAAGCCCCGGCACATGGGCATCGCTCCAGATCCCCAGCTGGTCCCGGCTTAAACGGCCATTTTCACTGACACAGGTGGCCTCCTGGATGATGAGCCCAGGTCCTCCCTTTGCCATGGCCCGGTAATGCTCCACGTTCCTATCCACCACCATGCCGCTTTCATCGCTCCATCCGAAGCAGACCATGGGAGGCACGCAGATCCGGTTCTGGATCTCCAGATTTTTCAGCTTCCATGCAGTAAATAATCGTTCCATTTTCCCCTTCCTTTCCATATATTCATATCGGTCATAACTTGAAATTATATTGTATCACATTTTTCGCATTTTTCATAGATTTTTTTCATCTTTTTGCCATAAAAAACTTGAAGTCTGCGGAAGAACTCATTATAATGGAAAAAAATAATTACCGGCCGCAAAAAAGCCCCGGAGGCTCCATTTCCGGCAAAAGCGGCAGAACGGAGGAAAAATCTATGGCAGCAAAAAACATCGACTGGGCCAATCTCGGATTCGGCTATATGAAAACCGATTACAGATACGTTTCCAATTATAAAAACGGCTCCTGGGACCAGGGAGCCCTGACCACCGACGACCAGATCCTCTTGAATGAGTGCGCCTGCGTATTCCAGTACGCCCAGACCTGCTTTGAGGGCTTAAAAGCCTACACCACCGAGGACGGCCATATCGTCACCTTCCGCCCCGACTTAAACGGCGAGCGGATGGAAAACTCTGCAAAGAGACTGGAAATGCCCGTATTCCCCAAGGAACGCTTCGTGGAGGCCGTTACAAAGGTCGTAGAGGCCAACGCCGATTATGTGCCGCCCTTCGGCTCCGGCGCGACCCTCTATATCCGTCCCTATATGTTCGGATCGGATCCCGTCATCGGCGTAAAGCCGGCCAGCGAATACCAGTTCCGCACCTTCTGTACGCCGGTGGGCCCCTACTTTAAGGGCGGTGCAAAGCCCATCACCATCCGCGTCTGCGACTTTGACCGGGCAGCCCCCCACGGCACCGGCCATGTAAAGGCCGGTCTGAACTATGCCATGAGCCTCCACGCCATCGTGGACGCCCACCAGCAGGGCTATGATGAAAATATGTATCTGGACGCTGCCACAAGAACAAATGTGGAGGAGACCGGAGGAGCCAACTTCATCTTCGTTACAAAGGACAACACCGTCGTAACTCCCAAGTCCGACAGCATCCTTCCGTCCATCACCCGCCGCTCCATCCTCTATGTGGCCGAGCATTACCTGGGCTTAAAGGCAGAGGAAAGAGAGGTTCCCTTTGAAGAAGTGAAGGAATTTGCAGAGGCCGGCCTCTGCGGGACCGCCGCAGTGATCTCTCCCATCGGAAAGATCGTGGACCATGGAAACGAGATCTGCCTGCCCAGCGGCATGGAAAAAATGGGTTCCGTCACCCAGAAGCTTTACGATACCCTGACCGGCATCCAGATGGGCCGCATCGAAGCGCCCCAGGGCTGGATCCATGTGATCCGGTAAAAGGGAATACCAAAATGCAAAAAACCGTTGTTTTACAGACTGGCTGCTCTCCCTGCCATACCCCCTGTAAAACAACGGTTTTCTATTTACTGGTCCAGGACCCCCGGACCCTCCCGCAGATCTGCGATCCTTACGGTATAGGCCGTATCGTTGCCCCTTCTGTCCCTGGCATAAAACGTATAAACGCCCGCCTGGTCGATGCGGAAGGCGGCAATGTCACGGTCACTGACTGTAAAGGACTGGCAGTCCTCCCTTTCCCGGAACCATTCCGCATTCCGTTCTCCCGGCGCATAATAAAGAACGTCCAGATCCCCGTCAATATCCACGACCCTCACCTTCAGATACAATCCGGCCAGGGTCCGTTCCGTCCGGGCCTCCAGGTGGGGAGCTGTGCCGTTTTCCGGCCTGTGCCCGCCTGCTTCAAAGGCTTTCCCGGAAAGCGTCCCCAGGTCATACCTTAGGGCCGCCCCCACGTTTAGCATTCCTCCGGTCTTTACCTTTCCGGAAAGACTGTCCAGGGGAGTCACAGAATTTAAAAGGATCTCCTTCACCTCCGCCGCCCCGATGCCGTCAAAATGGGACCAGACCATGGCCGCCGCCCCGGTGACCATGGGAGCCGCCATGGAGGTTCCTGTCATATAGCTGTATGTGTTTCCCGGCGTGGTACTTAAGATATAGCTTCCCGGCGCAGCCAGGTCCACCGATTCCACGCCGTAGTTGGAGCTTTCGTGGAGTTCTCCCCCGCAGGATATATTGGCTGCGGAGATCACATTGTCCAGCTCATAGGAGGCCGGATAGACCGGCGTCCTGTCGATATCCTTCCCGTCGTTTCCCGCTGCTGCCACAAAAAGCATGGAGGAATCCCGGATGGCGCAGTACAGGGCCTGGTCATTGGTAGGAGAAGTAAGGCTCAGATTGCAGATCGAAGCTCCGTTGTCCTCCGCATAGCGGATGGCCTTGATGAGAGCCGCTGTATTTCCTTCACCGTCCCCGCCTCCCAGAGCCTTCACCGGCATGAGCTTCACCCGGTCCCCCGGGATCATCCCAGAGATCCCAACACCATTGCCGGAGGACGCCCGGATGGTACCGGCCCCGTGAGTGCCGTGGCTGTCCTCGGAGCCATTATAGATCTGGTTATTGTTATGGTAAAAATTCCAGCCGTTCACATCGTCCGCGTATCCGTTTCCGTCGTCATCCAGGCCGTTTCCCGGGATCTCATCCTCATTGACCCAGATAGCTCCCGCCAGATCCTCATGGGAAATATCCACTCCGGTATCGATGACGGCCACCACCACGTCCCGCTTTCCCTCTCCGTAGGAGGCCCAGGCATCGGCCATCCCCACATCGATCCCGGCCGCTGCCCGGATCCGCTCCACCTGGACCAGCATGCCTAAAAGCTCCGGCTCCTCAAAATGCCAGTCCCCGGGCGCCCATGGCTGTCCAAAGGGGTCGTCGTAGACCGCATACCGGTTCTTCTCCTCTTCAATGGAAAAGGTCCCGTCATTATAAAAAGCCCACTGTTCAGAAAAGGACGGATCCCCCGGCGCATAAGGCGCGCCGTAGGAAGCCGTCCACGGGAGTCCGGCGGCCAAAAATGCCGCCAGTCCCCCCGACAAGATCCATTTATTCATTTTCAGCCCCTCCGGTCTCCGCCTTCCGGCCTTCCGGTACATTTCCAGCCGTTTCCGCCGCAGACTCCCCCTCTTCCAGTTCAGACGGAACCTGGGTCCGGCTGTCCGTTTCCGGTGCAGCCCCGGACGATTCCCTGGGTGTCTCCGGCCGTTCCATGGCCGCCGGATCCACAGGAGCGCCTCCCATGCGTTTTTTCTCGGGCCGGATCTCCTCCTCCGGTTCCGGGATCCCCTTCACCTGGCGGAAAATCTTCATGAATTCCTTACCAGTGATGGTCTCCTTTTCGATCAGGAAATCCGCGATCTTATCCAAAGCGTCCCGGTTTTCCGAAAGGAGCCGTTTCGCCTCCGCGTATGCGCCCTTTAACATCCGCATCACTTCCACGTCGATCTCCGCCGCCGTGGCGTCGCCGCAGTTCAATACGGTACGGCCCGTCAGATACTGGTTTTCCTGGGTGGCAAGGCCCATGAGTCCAAATTTCTCCGACATTCCGTACTGGGTCACCATGGCCCTGGCGATCCTGGTGGCCTGCTCGATATCATTGGCAGCTCCCGTGGTCACCGTATCGAACACGATCTCCTCCGCTGCCCGGCCGGCCAGGGATACCACCAGCATGGCCTCCAGCTCTTTTTTCGTATTTAAGAATTTCTCTTCCTCCGGCACCTGCATCACATAGCCCAGTGCGCCCATGGTCCTGGGCACGATGGTGATCTTCTGCACCGGCTCCGCATCCTTCTGGAGAGCCGTCACCAGAGCGTGGCCCACCTCATGGTAGGATACGATCCGTCTTTCTTCCTTACTTAAGATCCGGTCCTTCTTTTCCTTACCCACAAGCACCAGCTCCACCGCCTCAAAAAGATCCTTCTGGCATACGGCCTGGCGCCCGTGCTTAACGGCGTTGATGGCCGCCTCGTTCATCATATTGGCCAGATCCGCGCCCACGGCTCCGGAGGTGGCCAGGGCGATTTCTTCAAAGTCCACGGTCTCATCCAGCCGCACGTCCTTGGAATGGACCTTTAAGATATTCACACGGCCCTTCAGATCCGGCTTATCCACAATGACACGGCGGTCAAACCGTCCCGGTCTTAAGAGTGCCGGGTCCAGGATCTCCGGCCGGTTGGTAGCCGCCATCACCAGAAGGCCCTTGGAGGAATCAAAGCCGTCCATTTCAGAAAGGAGCTGGTTTAAGGTCTGCTCTCTCTCGTCGTTTCCGCCAAACCTGGAATCACGGCTCCGTCCGATGGCGTCGATCTCGTCAATAAAGATGATACAGGGAGCCGACTGCTGGGCCTGCTTGAACAGGTCCCGGACACGGGACGCTCCCACGCCCACGAACATTTCCACAAAGTCCGAACCGGACAGGGAATAAAACGGCACCTGGGCTTCTCCGGCCACCGCCTTGGCAAGCAGCGTCTTACCCGTTCCCGGAGGGCCCACCAAAAGGGCTCCCTTGGGGAGCTTGGCGCCGATCTTTGTATATTTCTGGGGATTATGGAGGAAATCCACGATCTCCACCAGAGACTCCTTGGCCTCGTCTTCACCGGCCACGTCGGCAAAGGTCACGCCGGTCTCCTTCTGGACGTAAACCTTGGCGTTGCTCTTTCCAACGCCCATGATGCCGCCTCCGCCGCCCATACGGCTGAACATCATATACAGCAGTCCGATCATCAGCACCGACGGCAGCACCCACCCAACGATGAAATTGATGATGCTGGAGCTGGCGCTGGTGTCCTCGCCCTCGAAGCGCACACCGCTTTCCAGAAGCCGGTCCGTCAGTTTCAGATCCTGGACCCGGACCGTATAATACTGGATCAGCCTGGAATACTGGGTGGAGCTGCTCTTTGGCACGATCACCAGCCGGCTGCCCGACTCCCGGACCGCCTCCACCTCTCCGTCCTCGATCATCCGGACAAACTCGTCATAGCTGACCTCCTGGCTCTGGCTCTTTTTCAGGGCAGAGTTCATCATGCTGACCACCGCCAGCGTGATGCACAGGACGATCACCATGACCCAGATCCCCGGGCCTCCCGGCTTCTTTCCATTATTTCTGTTCTGATTGTTGTTATCCATTCTGTCTTTCTCCACTTTTTCTATAACTATATCCTTCGGACATGGCACCCCGATACTTAGACCATTATAAGTTGAGTTTCCCCAGATAGCAATAAAAAAAAGATAAATTTAAACTTTTCTTTGACAAAATCCTTTATTTTTGCCATACTCTACAAAGACACATAAAAACCGCCATCTCATACGGAGGCCTGTTCCATGGAAACTGTGACCCACCCCATTCCTCCCCTTTTTGACGCTTCCTCCAGGATCCTGATCCTGGGCTCTTTTCCATCGGTCAAATCCCGGGAGGGCCTGTTTTTTTATCATCATCCCCAGAACCGTTTCTGGAAGGTACTGGCCGGAGTCCTTGAGGAACCGGTGCCCGGCTCCATTGAGGAAAAGAAAATATTCCTGTTAAAGCACCGCATCGCTCTCTGGGACGTGATCGCCTCCTGTACCATCGAAGGCTCCAGCGACAGCACCATAAAAAATGTGGTCCCCAACGACCTTTCCGGGATCCTTTCAGCCGCAGATATCTCCCGGATCTTCTGCAACGGAGGCGCTTCCTTCCAATATTATAAAAAATACCAGGAGCCCCGGACCGGCCGGGCAGCCGTCCGCCTTCCCTCCACCAGCCCGGCCAACGCCGCCTGGTCCTTAGACCGGCTGATCCGGGAATGGGCCGCCATCCGGGACAGCCTCCATGCATAAACCGCCAGGATCCGCGGAACAATAAGCTGCGGAGGTGATACACATGGACCAGAAGCCTGGAAAAAAGGCGGAAAACAAAGACGAATACGACGTGGATATCCAGTCCTGCTCCGCCATGGACTGCACCGGACTGATTCCATCCCTGCCCCAGTCCTTTGCGGAGGTGGAGCACTATAACGATCTGTATCAGTTCCTTCCGGAGCATGTGAGTGACCCGGAGGAATAACTATCCCACTGCCAGACCAGAAACCGGAGACGGCCCCTGGCCTGCATCCCCGGCTCACTGCCAGACCAGAAAAGCTGCCCCAGGCAGCCTCCCGGATCTGGCAGAATCTACATAAAATGAGGTGACATCCCCATGTCCATGAATTATGAATCCTGTACCCTGTGCCCCAGGATGTGCGGGGCCGACCGGACCAAGGCCCCTGGCTTCTGCGGCGCTTCCCACCAGATCAAAGCCGCCCGGGCAGCCCTCCACCAGTGGGAGGAGCCATGCATCAGCGGCACAGCCGGCAGCGGGACCGTATTCTTTTCCGGCTGTACCCTAAAATGCGTTTTCTGCCAGAACTATCCTCTGAGCCATGAAAATTTCGGAAAAGAAATTTCCACAGCCCGACTCGCTGAGATCTTCCTGGAGCTCCAGGAAAAGGGCGCCCACAACATCAACCTGGTGACGGCCACCCAGTATCTCCCGTCCATCCGCCAGGCCCTGGAGCTGGCGCGGCCAGAGCTTCACATCCCCGTGGTCTATAACAGCGGCGGCTATGAGCGGACTGAAACCATCCGGGAGTTTTCCGATTGCATCGACATCTGGCTTCCGGATCTTAAATATTATGACAGCAGCCTGTCTGAAAAATACTCGGCAGCCCAAAACTATTTCTCCATGGCCTCCAAAGCCATAAAGGAAATGATCCGCATATCCGGCGGGCTGGCCTGGGACCCGGAAAACCCGGGGCTTTTAAAAAAAGGCGTAGTGATCCGCCACATGGTCCTTCCCGGAGCAAAGGAGGACTCCATCCGGCTCCTTCACTGGATAAAGGAAGAGCTGCCTCCAGGACAGTTCCTTTTAAGTATACTGAGCCAGTATACGCCATTTTATAAAAGCAGCCAGTATCCGGAGATCCGCCGCCGGATCACCACCTATGAATACCAGAAGGTCGTGGATACTGCCATCGAACTTGGGCTTACAGACGGATATATGCAGGAAAAAAGCAGTGCAAAAGAAGAATACACCCCGCCCTTTGATCTGAGCGGGATCTGACATGCAAAAATTTAGTGGGTACCGAAAAAGTCACTTACTGATTCTCCCGATACCCACTCTACATTTCGTTGTCCATTGGACGATCCTCACTTTCGAGTTTTTTATCTATATTAAATTTTCTTTCTTCACTCCACCGGTTTTTCGAATTTTTTCTTCTGTCATTTTTTCTTTTTCATATCGATTATTGTATTTTTCTTATTGATACTTTCTCGTCATATCTTTAAGTAATATCAGATAACCTTTTATGATCCGTTTGTTCCGGTTTTGTGGTTTTCCTATGTTTAGACTTTTATTTTTTTATAAAAGCTAAACGAGATTTAAGTCTTCGGTGGTCCGTACCTCCTTTGCTTAGATTTGGACGTTCATTTCGAGATAGGAATCTTTTTTGGATTTCCTTCTCCAAAGAGTTTTGAAATCTTTTTTAAGGATTTTTGTTTCTCTTTGTTTTTGTTGTCTTTATTATAGACGAACAGTATCGTTTTGTCAATACATTTTTTAAAAATTTTTATTTTATTTTTCTGTTATCTTTTAATTGTGTTATTGTGTAGAATTATTCTGATTATTTGTTTTTCCATGCCTTCTGCACCAGAGCCATATTCCATACAAAAAGGCTGCTGGAAAGGAGAAGCCAAGTCCCCTCCTTTCCAGCAGCCCCCGTATCTGATCCACAGTCCTTATGCGATCTGGCTGCAGATCAGGTCGCCCATTTCCTTCGTTCCCGTCTGCTTCATTCCCTCCGCCATAATATCCGCTGTCCGGTATCCCCCGGCCAGGACCTTTTTCACCGCATTTTCCACCGCTTCCGCTTCCTTATCCAGATCAAAGGAAAACCGCAGCATCATGGCCGCCGAAAGGATGGTGGCAATGGGATTGGCAATGCCCTTTCCCGCAATATCCGGGGCAGAGCCGTGGCTGGGCTCATAAAGGCCGAACTTTCCTTCGTTTAAGCTGGCGGAGGAAAGCATTCCGATGGAGCCGGTGATCATGCTGGCCTCGTCGGACAGGATATCCCCGAACATGTTTTCCGTTAAGATCACGTCGAACTGTCCCGGATCCATCACCAGCTGCATGGCGCAGTTGTCCACCAGCATGTTCTCCAGAGCCACCTCCGGATAATCTGCCGCCACCTCCGCCACCACCTTTCTCCAGAGCCTGGAGGAATCCAGCACATTGGCCTTATCCACGCTGGTGACCTTCTTCTTTCTCTTCATGGCCGTTTCAAAGGCCTTCACCGCCACACGGCGGATCTCCGTCTCATTGTAGACCAGGGTATCCGTGGCCTGCATGACTCCGTTGACCTCCTCTGTATGACGTTCCCCGAAGTACAGGCCTCCGGTCAGCTCCCGGACGATGACCATATCAAAGCCGTCTCCGATGATCTCCCGCTTTAACGGGCAGGCGTCCTCCAGCCCGTCATACAGACAGGCAGGCCGGATATTGGCAAAGAGGTTCAGCCCCTTCCGGATCGCCAGAAGCCCGGCCTCCGGACGCAGCTCAGGAGCCACGTCATACCAGCGGGAATTGCCCACATGGCCGCCCACGGCTCCAAGCAGGACGGAATCGCTGTTTTTTGCCGTTTCCAGGGCTTCCTTTGTCAGCGGTACGCCGTATTTGTCAATGGAAACGCCGCCCATATCCACTTCTGTGTAATGGAACGTATGGCCGAAGACCTGGCCCACCCGGTCCAGAACCTTTTTGGCCTCTGTGACGATCTCCGGCCCGATGCCGTCGCCGGGGATCACTGCGATCCTGTATTCCATAAGATATTCCTCCGTCTATTCCCTGTGATGTCCTTTATCTTATCCCATTCCCCCGGCCTTTTCAATGGCAGCACCCGTTTTCGTGTATACATATTTGTCATGGCATCCATAACCGACGGCCAGAAAAGATCCGCAGATCCCGCCGGGCGGGCCAGTTCCTTCATCTGCCTGCCGCCCGGACCAGCCTACTCCTTATACAGCTCCGGTCTCCGGTCCCGGAACAGTCCCCAGGAAAGGCGGTCCTCCGCCAGGGCGTCCAGATCGAAGGAGGCGGTGATCACGCCCTCCGAATCCCGGTCCATGGATGTTACCAGCTCTCCCGTTCCGTCGGTGATAAAGGAGGAGCCGTAGAACCGGAGGGAAGAGCTCTGGTTTCCATTTTCCGCACAGGGCTCCACCGTCTCCAGACCCACCCGGTTGGCGGCGATCACCGGCATCAGATTGCAGGCGCTGTGGCCCTGCATACACCGTCTCCAGTGGGGCATACTGTCCACCTCCAGGATCGGCTCACTGCCGATGGCCGTGGGGTAGAATAAGAGCTCTGCGCCCTTTACGGCCATGAACCTGGCCGTCTCCGGGAACCACTGGTCCCAGCAGATGCCCACGCCGATGACAGCGTACCGGGTCTTAAAGGCTTTAAAGCCCGTATCGCCCGGAGTGAAATAAAATTTTTCCTGATAATAATGGTCGTCGGGGATGTGTGTCTTTCTGTAGATCCCCAGATTCTCCCCGTCCGCATCCAGAATGGCCACAGTATTGAACAGGCGGTTTTTGTCCCTCTCATAAAAGCTGATGGGGAGCACCACAGAAAGCTCCTTCGCCACCTTTGAAAAATGGCGCACCGCATCGTTTTCCTCCACAGGCTTTGCATACCCGTAATATTCATATCTGCGCTCCTGGCAGAAATAGGGCCGTTCAAACAGCTCCGGGAGAAGGATGATCTGCGCTCCCTCTGCCGCCGCCTTCCGCACCAGGGCCTCAGCCCTGGCGATATTTTCTTCTGCATTTTCCGTGCAGCGCATCTGCACTGCCGCCACAGTTACCTTACGCATAAAAACCTCCTTATAAAGACTCACAGACGCCGGACGCAGGGATCTGCTGGGTGATGCAGTGGATGTTGCCTCCGCCCAGAAGAATATCCCTGGCTGCCACCGGATGCACCTTCCGTCCCGGGAACAGCTCCGCCAGGATCCTTACTGCCGTCTCATCGTTTTCGTCTCCGAACTGGGGTACGACCACCCCGCCGTTGGAAATATAAAAATTCACATAGCTGGCTGCCAGACGCTCTCCGGCCTCCCGCACGTCCTCGCCAGGCTCAAATTCATAGCCCTTAAGATCCTCCTCCGTAACACAGATAGGCGTTTTAGGGATCGGAAGCTTATGGACCTGGAGCCTGCGGCCACAGGCGTCCACAGAAGCCTCCAGGGCCTTTAGGCAGGCCATGGACAGCTCATACTGGGGATCCGCCTCGTCATCGGTCCAGGCCAGTACCACATGGCCCGGGGCTGTGAAGGCACAGATATTATCCACATGCTCGTTGGTCTCGTCGTTATAGATCCCCCGGGGCAGCCAGATGACCTTTTTCCCTCCCAGATATGAGAGGAGCCTTTCTTCGATCTCCTCCTTCGTAAGCTCCGGATTCCTCCCGACGCTTAAAAGGCAGGATTCTGTCACCAGGATGGTCCCCTGGCCGTCGCTGTGGATGGAGCCGCCCTCCAGCACAAAGGGATGGGCCTCATAGCACTCATACCCCAGGGCCTCACAGAACCGCTCCGCCACCTGGTCGTCTTTTTCCCAATGGGCATACAGACCGTCCACGGTTCCGCCCCAGGCGTTGAATTCCCAGTCAATGCCCCTGACGTCCCCTGCCCTATTCTTCACAAAGGTGGGGCCCACGTCCCTGGCCCAGGCATCGTCAGATCCCATTTCCAGCACATGGATCCGGGCTCCGGTCCCTGGCGTTTCCGCTGCGGCCTCCCCCGTGACCCCCAGGGCCCTCCTGGCATCCTCAGCCACGTCCGGCTCTGCCAGCATATATACGTCCTCGCTCTCTGCAATGGCATGGGCCACGTTCTTAAACGCCTCCCTGGCCTTTACCGCTCCGTAATTCCAGCTTCCGGGACGTTTGGGCCAGATCATGATGCAGCCTCTGTGGGGTTCAAATTCTCCGGGCATGGAATATCCCTCTTCTCCCGGAATTCCCATTAATTTCTTCATATTTTCTGTACTCTCCTGTTTTAAAAAGGCGGCCGCATTTACGCCAGCCGCCCTTTAAAGTCTTCGTATCCGAATTCCCGGATCACCTTACAGTTTCCGTCCTCCTCCATCACAGCAATGGCCGGCAGGGCCATGCCGTTGAAGGTATTGTTCTTCACCATGGAATAAATGGCCATATCCTCAAAATACAGCTTATCTCCCACATGGATCTCATGGTCAAAGGAATAATCCCCGATCACGTCCCCGGCCAGGCAGGTACAGGAGGACAGGCGGTAGGTATACGCCTTCTCTCCCGGCTTCCCGGAATCCTTAAGGGGCGGCCGGTAGGGCATTTCCAGCACATCCGGCATATGACAGGCCGCCGAAGCGTCCAGCACCAGAGTGGAGATCCCGTTCTTCACAATGTCCATAACCTCCGTCACCAGATAGCCCGCATTTAAGGCAATGGCCTCCCCCGGCTCCAGGTATACCTGTACGCCGTAGGTCTCCTTTATATGGAGGATGCACCGCTCCAGACGGGCGATATCGTAGTCCGGCCGGGTGATGTGGTGGCCGCCGCCCATATTGAGCCATTCAATGTTGGGGAGCTCCAGGTATTTCCCGAACTTTTCCTCCACCGCTGCCAGAGTCGTCTCCAGATCGTCGGAGTTCTGCTCGCAGAGGGTATGGAAATGGAGGCCGGAAAGCTCTCCGGCCAGATGCTCCGGGAAGTTTTCCAAGGTCACTCCCAGACGGGATCCAGGCGCGCAGGGATCGTAAATGGCATGATCCCCTTGGGTGGAGCATTCCGGATTGATCCTGAGTCCCACGCCCACACCGTTTTTTCTGCATATCGGAAGGAATTTTTCCAGCTGGGCCGCAGAATTGAAGATCACATGGTCGCAGATCCCGGCGATCTCCTCAAATTCAGCCGCTTTAAAGGCCGGGGCGAACACATGGGTCTCCAGGCCAAAGGGCTCTCCCATCTCCTCATAGCCCAGCCGCGCCTCATAAAGGCCGCTGGCCGTGGTACCGTCCAGATAGTCTGCGATCCG
This sequence comes from Pilosibacter sp. YYHA0881, assembly GCF_051602715.1. GTDB lineage: Bacteria > Bacillota > Clostridia > Lachnospirales > Lachnospiraceae > Alitiscatomonas > Alitiscatomonas aceti. The sequence goes on along the minus strand of NZ_CP175657.1, from coordinate 2,950,671 downwards.
CGGGTATTCATAAAAACAGGAGAATGCCTTCTGGGCCAGCAGGATCCTGCATTCCGTGCGGTCCCTTACGCCTGCCAGGATCTCCAGATTCTCCTTCAGCTTCTTTTCATCGATCACATAACAAGGAGTCGGAAGCTCATGTATGTTCATGGTCACACCTCTGTCGTTTTAAAAAGGGCCGCCGAAAGCCACGCCTTCAGCGGCCCGCCGTTTTTACTCTACGGTCTGGGGATTTTCGTCCACTACCCACGGAAGCCCCCACTTATTTAAGGCCTCCATATACGGATCGGGATCGAACTCCTCTACATTGAATACGCCCTTGCCGTTCCATTTTCCTGTCACCATCATCATGGCGCCGATCATGGCCGGTACGCCGGTGGTGTAGGAAACAGCCTGGGAGCCCACCTCTTTATAGCATTCCTGATGGTCGCAGACATTGTAGATATAAATGGTCTTTTCCTTTCCGTCCTTTACGCCGGTGAAGATACAGCCGATGTTGGTCTTTCCGACGGTTCTGGGGCCTAAGGATGCGGGGTCCGGTAAAAGGGCCTTTAAGAACTGGATGGGAACGATCTCCTGGCCGTTATATTCTACCGGAGAGGTGGATAACATGCCCACATTCTCCAGGCATTTCATATGGGTCAGATAGCTCTGGCCAAAGGTCATGAAGAAACGGATCCGCTTTACGCCCGGGATGTTCTTTGCCAGGGCCTCGATCTCCTCGTGATGTAAAAGGTACATATCCTTCTGGCCCACCTGGGGGAAGTTGTACTCTCTCTTGATCTCCATGGGCTCTGTCTCCACCCAGTGGCCGTTCTCCCAGTAGGAGCCGTTGGCAGAAACCTCCCGGAGGTTGATCTCAGGGTTAAAGTTGGTGGCGAAGGGATAGCCGTGGTCGCCGCCGTTGCAGTCTAAGATGTCGATGGTGTGGATCTCGTCAAAGTAGTGCTTTAAGGCGTAGGCGGTAAACACGCTGGTCACGCCCGGGTCGAAGCCAGTGCCTAAAAGAGCCATCAGGCCGGCCTTCTCGAATCTCTCTTTATATGCCCACTGCCAGGAATAGTCAAAATATGCTGTGAAGCCCTCTTCCTTACAGCGTTTTTCATAAATGGCCCTCCACTCCGGATCGTCCGTGTCCTCGGGCTCATAGTTGGCGGTGTCAATGTAGTTGACTCCTGCCTTTAAGCAGGCGTCCATGATGGTCAGATCCTGGTAGGGAAGAGCCAGGTTTAATACTGCGTCCGGCTTATAGGACTCCATTAAGGCTGCCAGCTCGTCCACATTGTCGGCATCCACCTTCGCTGTGGTGATCTTTGTGGAGGTCTTTCCCTCCAGCTCTGCCTTTAAGGCCTCACACTTGGAGACCGTACGGCTGGCGATCATGATCTCCGTAAATACCTCGCTGTTCTGGCAGCATTTATGGACTGCCACAGAAGCGACGCCGCCGCATCCGATAATCAGTAATCTGCTCATTTTTATTGTTCCTCCTCTTCTAATAGATCCTCCACATATTTGGGCAGCATAAAGGCTCCCATATGAAGATGGGTCGTGTAATACCATGTTTCTATCTTAAGACCATTCCACTCCTTAGGCTTGAAATCCTTGATGGGATGATACTTTTTCGATGCAAAGCCAAACAGCCAGTAGCCCGACGGACAGGTGGGGATGTGGGCCTGGTAGACGCGGCTGATGGGGAAGGAACGGAACGCCTTCCTGTGCATGCTGCGGCAGGCCGCCTCGTCCTCGTCATAGAAGGGGCTTCCATGCTGGTAGACCATGATCCCGTCGTCCTTTAAGGCATTGTAGCAGCTTCCGTAAAATTCCTTTGTGAACAGGCCCTCCGTATGGCCGAAGGGGTCTGTGGAATCGTTGATGATCAGGTCATAGATCCCCTTTTTATTTCTCAGGAAGCGCAGGCCGTCGTCATAATGGATCTTCACCCTCTCATCATCCAGGGCGCAGGCCACCTCCGGGAAATATTCCCGGCATACGTCCACGAACATCCGGTCCGTTTCCACCACGTCGATGCTCTCGATGGACTTATACTGCAACAGCTCCTTGGCAACGCCGCCGTCGCCGCCGCCGATGATCAGCACATTCTTCACATGGGGATGGACGGCCATGGGCACATGGGTCACCATCTCATCATAAATAAACTCATCTTTTTCAGAGAATACGATCTCCCCGTCCAGGGAAATAAACTTTCCAAACTCCTCGGAGTCAAACACATCGATCCTCTGATATTCGCTTTCTCCGGAAAAAAGCTGTTTTTCGATCCGGACAGAAAGCTTTACGTTTCCCGTATGCAGCTCTGAAAACCAGAATTCCATTCTGCACCTCCCAGTCTCCTTAGTATTGCCGTACCGGCTCTAAATATTTGCCAGGACCATTAAATGCTCCACAGCCGGATCCTCAGTTCCCTGCATGGAGCAGCCCTTTTCCTTGGCATACATGATATATTCCACAATGTCGTCGGTGATCATCTCGCCGGGGGCCAGGATCGGGATTCCCGGCGGATAGCACATCACGAACTCTGCACAGACCCTTCCCGAGGATTTTTCCACCGGAAGGGAGATCTTATCAGAATAAAAGGCCTTCTGGGGCGACATGACCACCTTGGGGGAGATATATTCCCCTGATAAAAGGCCTGTGCTGTCTTTTTTATACAAACGTTCAATATCCGCCAGGGCGCCCACCAGACGTTCAATATCCTGGATCCTGTCACCGATGGAGATATAGGCCAGAATATTGCTGATATCTCCGAATTCGATCTGGATATCGTACTCGTCCCTTAAAAGGTCGTAGACCTCGATGCCCGCCAGGCCGATATCCCTTGTATATACGGAAAGCTTGGTCACGTCGTAGTCAAATACGCTGTTGCCGTTGACCAGCTCCTTTCCATAAGCGTAGTAGCCGCCGATGGAGTTGATCTCACTCCTGGCGTACTCCGCCATATCCACTACCTTTCCAAAGGATTCCTCACCCCTTAAGGCCAGGTTCCGTCTGGAAATATCCAGGCTGGACAACAGCAGGTAGGAGGCGCTGGTGGTCTGGGTCAGGTTGATGATCTGACGCACATAATCGGCGTTGACCCCTTTATTTAACAGGAGCAGAGAGCTCTGGGTCAGGCTTCCGCCGGATTTATGCATAGACACCGCCGCCAGATCCGCTCCGGCCTCCATGGCAGACACCGGAAGATTTTTTCCAAAGTACAGGTGGGTCCCGTGGGCCTCGTCAGCCAGGACCTTCATTCCCCTGGCGTGGGCCAGTTCCACGATGGTCTTAATATCCGAGCAGATCCCATAGTAGGTGGGGTTGTTCACAAAGACGGCCACAGCGTCCGGATTGTCCTCAATGGCCTGGCGGACCTTGTCCACCTCCATCCCCAGGGAGATCCCCAGCTTCTGGTTCACATCCGGGTTCACATAGACTGGGACGGCTCCGCAGAGCACCATGGCGTTAATGACGCTTTTATGGACGTTCCGGGGGAGGATGATCTTATCTCCTGCACGGCAGACGGAAAGGATCATGGTCTGGACCGCAGACGTGGTGCCTCCTACCATCAGATAGGCTCCGGCTGCGCCGAAGGCCTCTGCCGCCAGCTCCTCTGCCTCCTTGATCACAGATACCGGGTGGCACAGATTATCCAGCGGCTTCATGGAATTCACATCCAGGGACACACATTTTTCGCCCAGAAGCTGCACCAGCTCCGGGTTTCCTCTTCCTCTTTTGTGGCCCGGCACGTCAAAGGGGACCACTCTCTTTTTCTTGAACGCCTCCAGTGCTTCATAAATGGGGGCTCTCTTCTGTTTCTCTCTATCCATTCCCAAATCCCTTTCCATTTTCCCATATGCAGGAAACGATCCTTTTCCGCAGGCTTCCTATGTTAAAAAAGGCAGATGATGCAATCCATCATCTGCCTTACGATTCCTATTCCGAGAAACGGGCGTGTACGGTCCAGTGCCGTTTTCCGTTTCTTAATGACCGTTATCGTTTCCGATGCTTCAATCGCAAATATATGTTTCCTGCTCTTATTGACCGTTTCACAAGATGATGTGCGCACTGCGCGTTGATTATAAAGTGATCAGCTTATAAAATTTGAGCTTTTAACTCAATCAATAATGCGGTTTCCCGCGCCGGCGTTTGACCCGCCTGTCCGTGTGGGCTTGACTTCCGCCTTTCTGAGCGCGAAAGTGGTCACAAATACATTTGCATGAAAACGATAATGTCTCTTCACACTGGAAATATCATAACTCATTCTGTCATGATATGTCAAGCGTTTTTTGATTCCCGTCCCAGCAGGCCGCTTCCCGGCCGCTGGAAGCCGCGGCTCACTGAAAGGCCAGTGAACGGCAGCGCTGCCGGAGATCACTGCTCGGCTGCGAACATATGAAGGTTCAGCTCCTTGGAGAGATACTCCAGGACGTGGCTTCCGCCGATGCTGTTGCCCTTTTCATTGAGGGCCGGTCCATAGATGCCGATGCCCATGCGCTTTTCCACCACCGCCAGGATGCCGCCGCCGACGCCGCTCTTGGAGGGGATCCCCACCCGGACGGCGAACTCGCCGGAGCCGTCGTACATGCCGCAGGTCAGCATAATGGTCTTGGCCACCTGGACAGCGTATTTGTCAATGAGCCGTTCTCCTGTCTCCGGATGCCTGCCTCCGTTGGACAGCACCAGCCCCAGGCCGGCCAGGCTCTCTGCCGTGACGCTTAAGGAGCACATCCGCGTATAAAGCTCCAGGCTCTTTTCCACATCGCTTTCCAGGATGCCCTTGCTCTGGAGCAGGTAGGCGATGGCCCGGTTCCTGGCGCAGTGGTCCATCTCAGACCGGAATACCTTTTCATCCATGACGATGTCCTTGTCGAGACAGAGACGTCTGGCGTAGTTTAACATATCCTCAAAGCTCACGTCGGGCACCAGATAGCCGGCAGTGGTGATGGCTCCTGCATTGATCATGGGATTAAAAGGCTTATCGCTGGTAAGATCCAGCTTTACCAGAGAGTTGAACGCGTCGCCCGAAGGCTCCATGTTCATCTTCTCAAACACCTTATCGAACCCACAGTGCTGGAGCGCCACCATCAGGGTAATCACTTTGGAGATACTCTGGATCGTAAACCGCTCCTTCGTGTCTCCGGCGGAAAACGTTTCCATTCCCCTGGTCCGGATGCAGACGCCCAGATGGTTTTTATCTGCTTTGGCCAGCTCCGGGATATAGGAGGCGCACTCCCCCTCCGGAATATATTTCCGTCCGATCTCCAATGCATTTTCAAGTATTTTCTGCATGTTTTCACCTCTATTTTCCTGCCGGCTTTCTGCCCGCAGGGTTTATTCGTTCAGTCTCGGTCCCACGCCGTCGGGGATCGGGCATTCATAGACGCCGCCAGTCTCTCCAAGCCACTCTTCCCTGGCTCTCTTTACCAGTTCCGGATCCTCAAAGAGCATGATCCCGGCCAGTGCCATGGCCTTCCCGGCCGTCAGCATGGCTTTGTGGGCGATCTCCGTATTTCCATGGGCCGTCATCTGCCAGGTATGGGCCGCTGTTCCGAAGGTGGCCGTGGCCGTGGTCAGCTGGGCCGTAGGCATCACATAGCTGGCATCCCCCACATCGGTGGAGCCAGGCAGCACCCTGCCTGCCCATACCAGCGGCTCGATCCTTGTATTCAGCGGCCGCTCCATAAAGGCCTCCGCCTCCTGGCCATATTTTTTCTTCACAGCCGCCTTTTTGGCCTCCAGCTCATCGGCTGTGGCCGTTTCTGTAAAGAACCTTTTCGCCAGGGCAAAATCGGCCTCGTCAAACTCTGGTCCCCCAACCTCTTCCAGGGCCTCGTAAAGCACCTCCGAAAGGACATGGTTGGGGATAAAATCAGAAAGTCCCGCGTAAAGCTCATAGGTCATTTCCGTTCCGGTCATCTTTGCAGCTCCCTCGGCCACATCGATGACCCGCTTATAGATCTCCTGAACCTGCCAGGACTTGGGAGCGCGGATAAAGTAGTGGACCCGGCTGTGGCCCTGTACCACATTGGGGGCAATACCTCCCACATCCCGGTACGCGTAGTGGATCCTGGCGTCGGAGATAATGTGCTCTCTTAAGTAGTTGACGCCCACGCTCATGAGCTCGGCGGCATCCAGAGCAGAGCGGCCCAGCTCCGGCGCAGCGGCAGCGTGGGAAGTAACGCCCTTGAAATTAAAGAACACGCTCACATTGGCCAGGGAGGAGGTGGTCCATACGGCATTGGCCGTATCCGGATGCCAGGTCAGGGCCGCATCCACGCCTTCAAAGATCCCGTCTCTGGCCATGATGGTCTTTCCGTTTCCCTTTTCCTCACTGGGACATCCAAAAAGGATCACGGTCCCCTTCCCCGGATTCTCCTCCAGGTATGCCTTCACTGCCAGGGCTGCAGCCAGGGTCCCCGCGCCTAAAAGGTTGTGGCCGCAGCCATGGCCGTCGGGATTTTCCCCGCAGACTGGCTTTCTCTCTGTACAGCCGCCCACCTGGGAAAGCTCCGGAAGCGCGTCGTACTCGGCCAGAAAGCCCACCACCGGCTTTCCGTTTCCGTAGGTGGCCTTAAAGGCCGTGGGCATTCCGGCAATGCCCATCTCCACTGCAAAGCCCTCCTTCTCCAGGACCTGCTGGTACAGCTTTGCCGTTTCGAACTCATGGAAGCCTGTCTCCGCAAAATCAAAGATCCGGTCGCTGACCTCCACCACCAGATCCTGCTTCCGGCTGACGGCATTTAACACAAACTCTTTCCTGTTCATAATGATGCTCCTTTCCGTTTCTTCCTTGTCCAGTTTCTTTATCCAATGATCTTTTTCTTAAACAGCCCATAGGAATACAGCGCTGAAAGTACGATCACTCCCACCATAATGTAGCTCTGGTTGCTGGAGAAAAAGCTCCTTCCCACCACAAAGATCAGGATCACCGGCAGGATAATGGGTACGATGGCCTGCTTCGGCGCCTTTAAGATATATGGGAATAACAGGGCGCCGATGAGGGCAGGCACCATGTTCTGGAATGCGGGCTGTAAAAACGGATTGTTGTACACCGGCGCAAAAATCGGAGCCAGGAACAGCATTCCTAAAAATACGATAGCCGTGGTCACAAATGTAGAGGCAGCTACGGCGATCATAGCCACCACGTCAGCCTTTTCACTGCCCGGCGCGTGACCGGCCACCTCCATGGCGTTGACAGCCGCCGGAACCTTCATATTGCTCACATTGCCGGTCACACAGGCCATATAAAGAGCGCCGCTGCCAATGATGGGCATAAAGGACAGGTTCTCACAGATCCCGCTGATACTGAAGGTCAGAAGGATCGGAAACGCATTCTGTAAGATCTGCGGAATATTCATGGGGATATGGTTGACCATGGCCAGCACAAAGGGAACGGCCATGAAGCTTACCAGGGCACAGATCACCGTGAGTCTGCCGATGGTATGGATCCGGTCGTGAAAACTTCTTTCTTTCATCTTCTCTTCCTCCTAAACGATCATTGCATTGACAATACAGGATGCGAACATTCCCACCAGCATGCTTAAGGGGAATGCGAACTCCTTCAGCTTTTTGCGGCCGGCAGCCAGCTTATTGACACCGATGGCCGTGACTCCAGCCACCAGGATCGCAGCGACCGCCGGAAGGCTGGAAAAGTTTGTCAGATGGGGGGCCGCCATGGTGCCGTACATTCCCAGGAACATGGCCGTGGTAATAACGGGAACCAGAGCTGCGTTGCCGCTCTTTAAGGATTCCACCTTTTTGTCATAGCTCTTTAAGAAGAATACGTTGAAGATGTTTCCTCCAAGGATGCCGATGGTGACCACAAAGAGGATGAATACAAATACGTCCACCGGGATCTCTCCTGCGGTGATGGATTCCAGGCCAAAGGCCTCTGCCGCCATATTGGCCACCATAGTCTCGTAGACAGCAGAGCCTACGACGCTTAAGCGCAGCCACGGAAAATACCGTCCCAGGGCCGGTACCAGCAGCAGGTAGCTCACGATAATGGGGAGTGACGGAATGATGGAAAAGATGGCGCTGCTCCGCGCAGCCTCCTTCATTTCCTCTTTGGTCATGTTCAGCTCTTTTCCGCGTTTAAAAGCGGCTGCCATGAAGATCACGGGCTGCAGCAGAACGATCAGGATCGTGAGCCCGCAAAGGACCGCCATTAACGGGCTGTTGGCCAGTTTCAGATGTGTCATACTTTTTTCCTCCTAAAATTTCCCGTTCCGGAAAGATGGATACGGACCGATCCATTTGGGTTGACAGATATCCCAAACAGTCATACACTGATTATATGAAAATCGGTGAATTTTGACAAATACCCCATTTTCATTACGACATAACTATTTCATTATGGATGGAGGAATTTCATGAATCTACAGCATCTGGAATACCTGATCGAAATTGAAAACTGCGGTTCTATTTCCAAGGCAGCCAGACGCCTTTTCGTCACCCAGCCCTACTTAAGCCGGATCCTTAAGGAGGTGGAGTCGGAATATGGGATCACAGTCTTTACCCGTGAAAAGACCGGTATCACCCCCACAGACAGCGGACGGCTGTTCCTGGATATGGCCAGGGACCTGTTAGACGATGCCGGCAACTTTCAAAGGATCTTCCGGGAACGGGCCGACCATTACCGTCTGAGAGTCTCGGCCTGTACCTGCTCCCACCCCAACGACGCGTTTATCCGCATGGTGAAATCCATTCCGGACATACCGCTCCGGTTCTCATACAGAGAAAGCTCCCCCCGCATCGTCATCGGAGATGTCTATTCCAACCGGGCTGATGTGGGAGTTCTTATGTATCTGGCCCACACCCGCAGCCAGATCGAAGAGCTTTTGTCCTTCCGCCACCTGGAGGAGCATTTTCTCTTCTCCTCCCGGGCCCAGCTCTTCTGCCGGGAGGACCACCCGATCTTAAAGGAAAAGGATTCTCTGACCATGGAAAAGATCTGCCAGTACAATTTTGCCCTGTATCCGGTGGAGGCGGGAAATGCCCGGGCCCTGGAGAGCGTCTACAACAATATGGATCTGAATTTCATCAACTGGAACCAGATCCGGCAGATCGTCTATGTGGAGAGCCGTTCCGCCCTCCATACGCTGCTCCTGCGCACCGACTATCTCGGCGTCGGGATCCTGCCGATCCTGGACCAGGAGAAAAATTATCATATCGTATCCATTCCGCTGCCGGACAGCATCCTGTCCGCAGAAAAAGGGCGTTCCAATTATATCTGCAGCTATATCTTCCCCAAAGGAAAGGAGCTTCCCAAGGCTGCCAGGGCATACATTACCTTTCTGGAACAGTGCTATGGCCAGAATTCTGATTATATCCGACAGATGCCTAAGGCCCAAAAAAGCATGGAAGAAATCCGGCGGCTGGAGGAAGAGGATTAAACCGCAGGGCTGCCGCAAAAAAGCTGGTTCTCAGCTTCCCTTCTGCGGCAGCCCCTTCGGCTCGCTTTTTTACAGCATCTTATTTACAAGCTCTGTCAGCTCTGCTCCCATCTTTTCGGATCTTGCGTCTGCGTCCTCCATGGAAGTTCCCTTCACTCCATAATAAAACTTGATCTTAGGCTCCGTACCGGACGGGCGGACGCAAAGCCATGCGCCGTCGTTCATCTCATAATAGAGCACATTGGCAGAGGGAAGGCCTGTGGGACGGACAGCGCCCGAAGCCATGTCCATAATGGTCCCGGCCTTATAATCCCGGGCCGCAGTTACTGTATAGTCTCCCAGGGTCTTAGGCGGCTCCTGGCGGAAGTTTTCCATGATCTCCTGGATCTTTGCCAGACCCTCGATGCCCTTTAAGCCGATGGATTTTACGGTGTCCTTATAGTAGCCGTACTTCTCATACATGGCCACCATGGCATCCCATAAGGTCATTCCCTTTTCTTTATAATAAGCGGCAGCCTCGCAGAGTGCGGCGGTAGCGGAGATAGCGTCCTTATCCCGGGCATAGGTACCGATCAGGCAGCCATAGCTTTCTTCCATGCCGAACATATAGGTGCCTTTTCCTGTCTGCTCCTCCTTTAAGATCTGCTGGCCGATATACTTAAAGCCTGTGAGCACCTCCACCAGCTCGCAGCCGTAATGCTCTGCCACGGCGTTCACCAGGTTGGTAGTCACGATGGATTTGATGACCTGTCCATCTGCCGGGATCTGGCCCTTGGCCTGCTTCTGGCCCAGCACATAATCGCATAACAGGGAACCGGACATGTTTCCGGTCAGAGGATGGTATTCCCCGGTCTTTGCATCCTTTACGTAAACGCCCAGACGGTCTGCGTCGGGATCAGTGGCCAGGACCAGATCGGCGTTCTTCTCCTTCGCCAGCTTTAAGCCCAGGGCAAAGGCCTCCTCCGCCTCCGGGTTGGGGTAGCTGACCGTGGGGAAGTTTCCATCGGGCAGCTCCTGCTCCGGAACCACATATACATTTTCAAAGCCCAGCTCCTTCATGACCCGTCTGGCCGGAATATTTCCGGTGCCGTGGAGAGGAGTGTAGATAATGGTGATGTCCTTCTGCATCCGGTCAATGGCGTCCTGGTTCACCACCTGGGCCTTTACGTTCTCAATATATTTATCGTCGATCTCTTTGCCGATCACCTGGAATTTTCCGGATCTTAAGGCCTCCTCCTCCGAGGTGGTCTTTACTGTGGAAAGATCCTCAATGGCCAGGACCTCCTCCAGCACGCCCTTATCATGGGGCGGGGTGAACTGGGCGCCGTCCTCCCAGTATACCTTATAGCCGTTGTATTCCGGAGGATTGTGGCTGGCAGTGATATTGATGCCGGCGATGCAGCCCAGTTCACGGACCGCAAAGGAAAGCTCCGGCGTGGGGCGCAGGGATTCAAACTTGTAGGCCTTGATCCCGTTGGCCGCCAGGGTCATGGCTGCCTCCATGGCAAACTCCGGGGACATTCTCCTGGAATCAAAGGCAATGGCAACGCCCTTTTCCTCTCCGCCCTGTTTTTTTATATAATTGGCAAGGCCCTGGGTCGCCCGGCGGACTGTATAAATATTCATACGGTTGATGCCCGCGCCGATGATGCCGCGCAGGCCCGCGGTACCGAACTCCAGATCCATATAGAACCGCTCTTTGATCTCATTTTCATCGTCTGCGATGGCCCTCAGCTCATTTTTCGTATCCTCGTCGAAATACGGGTCCGCAAGCCACTGTTCATAGATCTTCATGTAATCTTTCATGTGCTTTTTCACTCCCTCAATCTTTCTTTTTGTCCGCAGAACCAAAGTTGTCTCATGGTGCCATTATACTTCATTTATCTGAAAAAAGAAAGCATTAAATAATGCCGTCCACAAACCGTTTCCGGTTCTTTTCCTGGGCCTTCAGGCTTTCGATCTTTTCCGTATTCCTGGCCGGGATCCATGCTTTATTGGCATTATAATAGAAGTTGATCTGTTTCCAGTATTTCTCCGGATACAGGAACATGAAATACAAGCACTCCCGCTCCATCCGGCTCATGGGAAGCACCCGCTCATATGCCTCCAGCATCCCATTTCCCAGCCCGCAGTCCCAGTTGTGCTTCTCCATGACCTTCCGCATGAAATAATAAAGATCCTCCACCTGGAGCCCCAGATGCATCCGTCCGAACCCGGTGACGGCCACATAATCCCGTCCCATGAGAATATGGTGCTGGTTCAGCTCCCCGTGGCAGATGGAATACCGCTCCGTCCATCCCTTTTCGTCCCCGGGATACAGCTTTTTCATCCCCTCCGCCGCCAGAACGGCCTGCTGGTAAAAGGGCTCAAAGCTGGCAATGACGCAGAGCTCAAACTCGTTTTTCTGCTGTTTTCCCCGGATAAAGGCCCTGGCCTTCTTAAGCTCCCTGTTATGCTTTTCCATGGCCATAAAAAGAGGCGGGGACACCATGGACTTCATGTTCCACTCCTCCCTGGGCTCCACCTTTCTCAAAAGCTTATGGAGTACGGCGATCTGGCGCACCGCAGAAAGGATCTCTCCCGTATCCTTCAGATCGCATTCCCGGTCAGAAAACCAGTCCTTCACCACGTATCTGATTCCGTCGGAGGCAGTGGATAAAAGCTCTCCCTCTTTATTCCTCACATACTGGTCCACCCTGAGGCTTCCGGCTCCGGCCACGGCCCCCAGCACCAGTTCCTCAAACTCCAGGCGCTTTACGCTGCCTCTGTATTCCTTCAGAAGCTTCAGCCCCCGATCCGTCTCAAAGATCCAGGCTCCGCGGCCCTTCCGCATGGACTCCACGTTTAACTCATACTGTCCGGCCACCTCTGTATTCCAGTCATTCATCCTGATCCCCTCCATATCCCTTCTGAACTACTTCCAGAATATGAAAGGGCCGGCCAGAATATGAGGACATTTTGGCCAGCCCATGGTTTCGCTCACAGATGAAATTTTTTCTGGGATCCCTCCAGTCCGGAAACGCAGACCTTCCCGCTCAGCCCCGGAGCTTTTCCAGCAGAAGCTCCCTCCGGTTTAAGGACGGGTCCTCCAGCACCAGCTCCAGCAGACGCCTGAGGGTCTCTCCGATCTCCTTTCCTTCCATACCGGCTGCCAGCAGGTCGCCGCCTCCCACAGCCAGCTCCTTTAAGGATACGCAGTCCCCGTCCCTTTCGATCTCCTCCCAAAGCCTGCGGATCTCTTCCGTCTGGGGGTCTTTATCCAGGGCCTTAAGCCGCAGACAACCGTCAAACTGGTACGGCGTCATCCGGCTTAAAAACCTCCGGATCCCGGCCTTTTCGGGCCCCAGAGGCGCCTGGGCAGCCCCTGCCATGGCCTTTCCGTTGTCCACAGTCTCGTTATCCAGCTTAAGGCCCTTCAGGATCCGGCGCACCATGTCCGGCTCCATATGGCGCAGGAATCCGGCCCAGCGCATAGATTTCTCCGGCGGAAGGAGAGCCAGGCAGGAAAAGGGCTCCGGCCCGGATGCCGCTCCGGCCATCCTCTCTCTCTCAGCCTGGAATACCAGGGGGAAATCTCCGGTCACATAGGGACTGATCCCCGTGTCCTCCACCATGGCGATCTTTTCCGGATGGGCGGAGGTCAGCAGCTTGGTAAGCTCCACCTGGATCCGCTCCTTGCTGACATTTTTAAGGTTCGGTGCGATCTCCCGGATGGCTCCATACGTCTCCCCTTCGATGGAAAATCCCAGCTGGGCTGCGAACCGGATGGCCCGGAGGATCCGCAAAGCGTCCTCTGTGAACCGGTCCCGGGGGCAGCCCACACACCGGATCACCTTTTTCTCCAGATCCCCCATGCCGTCAAAGGCATCCACGATCCCTGTCTCATGGCTGTACGCCATGGCGTTGATGGTAAAGTCCCGGCGTTTCAGATCCTCCAGAAGGCTGGATGTGAATTCCACAGAATCCGGGTGACGGCCATCCCGGTACTCTCCGTCGATGCGGTAGGTGGTCACCTCATAGCCCCTGCGGTTTTTAATGATGGTGACCGTCCCGTGCTGAAGCCCTGTATCCACAGTCTTCCCGAAGATCTCCTTCACCTCTTCCGGCTTTGCGGAGGTGGTGATATCCCAGTCTCCAGGAGTCCGGCCCAGAAGAGTATCCCGGACGCAGCCGCCTACGGCAAAGGCCTCGAAGCCCCGTTCCCGTATTTTTTTTATGATCCATTCTGCCTCATAGGGCATTTCTATCCTTACATCCCGATTCATGGTCCTCCGCCTTTCCTGGCTGCACAGTCTGTCAGCCCCGCATATCCGAAAACACCGGCATCAGCCTTTTTGCCAGCGCAGCCGCCAGCACACAGAGCACAAAATCCTCGCCCACAGTCAGCAGGAAGCAGTTGATGAATACCAGCTTCCAGCTGACAGCCGCCTGGAGCACATAATTGCTGCACACATAAAACCAGACCATGCCGCAGGCATAATCTGCAAGCAGCCCCCAGACCGCCGAAAACAGAAGCCAGCCAAAAGAGTTCTGGCGGTGCAGCTCATGGATCCGCCCTGTCAGATATCCAGCGGCAGCAAACCCCATCAGAAACCCAAAGGTAGGCTTCAGCAGATAGGAAAGGCCGCCGCCGGAAGCAAACACCGGAATACCCAGGAGCCCCACCGCCAGATATGTGCATACGCTGAACAACGCGCCCTTTGAGCCAAGGAGAAGCCCCGCCAGCAGCACGAAAAAGAACTGAAGGGTAAAGTGCATGGGCACCGGCTGGACCGGGATCGTGATCTTAAGAAACGCCCCGGCCGCGATCAGCGCCGTAAACAGCCCTCCATAGGCCAGGTCCTTTACGGACCGTCTGTTTTCTTTCATATATTAGTATGCCTTGCCCCAGTACACCATCTTTGTGGCCGGCTTTCCACAGTATACACAGGTATCAGCCAGCTTTTCCTGCTTAAAGGGCATGCAGCGGGAGGTCACGCCCACTTCTTCCTTTAATTTATCCTCGCATTCCTGGCAGCCGCACCACATGGCCCGGATAAAGCCCGGCTTGTTGTCGGCAATGTCCTTCATCTCCTCCAGGCTGTGGGCGTCGTAAGTGTGGGCGTCCCTGTGGGCCTTTGCCCGCTCAAACATATCGTGCTGGATGGTCTCCAAAAGCTCGCCTACCTTTGCGGGGATCTCGTCGATGGCCACTGTGATCTTCTCATGGGTATCACGGCGCACCAGAACGGCCTGGCCAGCCTCAATGTCCTTGGGCCCTAACTCCACACGCACCGGGATCCCACGCATTTCGGACTCGGAGAACTTCCAGCCCGGGCTCTTGTCGGAATCGTCCACCTTCACACGGAAATTGGAGAGCATGTCCTTCACTTCCAGCGTTTTTTCCATTACGCCCTCCAGATTCTGGCGGATCGGAACGATCACCACCTGGGTGGGAGCCACCTTCGGCGGAAGCACAAGCCCCTCGTTGTCGCCGTGTACCATGATGATGGCGCCAATCATACGGGTGGTCATGCCCCAGGAAGTCTGGTGCACATATTTTAACTGGTTGTCCTTATCGGAATACTGGATGCCGAAGGCCTTGGCAAAACCGTCGCCAAAGTTATGGCTGGTACCCGACTGGAGCGCCTTTCCGTCATGCATCAGCGCCTCGATGGTATAAGTGGCCTCTGCACCGGCAAATTTCTCCTTATCCGTCTTCTGGCCGCGGACCACCGGGATCGCCAGGAAGTCCTCACAGAAATCTGCGTATAATTTTAACATCTGGATGGTGCGCTCTTCCGCTTCCTCGGCTGTGGCGTGGGCAGTGTGGCCCTCCTGCCATAAGAACTCTCTGGAGCGGAGGAAGGGTCTTGTGGTCTTCTCCCATCTCACAACGGAGCACCACTGGTTGTATACCTTGGGAAGATCCCGGTAGGAATGGATATCCCCTGCATAAAAATCGCAGAATAAGGTCTCAGATGTGGGTCTTACACAGAGACGCTCCTGTAAAGGCTCCAGGCCGCCGTGGGTCACCCAGGCAACCTCCGGTGCAAAGCCCTCCACATGATCCTTTTCCTTCTGCAGCAGGCTCTCCGGGATAAATAAGGGCATATATACATTCTTTACGCCTGTCTCCTTAAATCTCTTATCCAGCTCATTCTGGATATTTTCCCACAGGGCGTAGCCGTCGGGCTTAATGACCATGCAGCCCTTTACGCTGGCATAATCGCACAGCTCCGCCTTTTTTACCACATCCGTATACCACTGGGCGAAATCCTCTTCCATGGAAGTGATCGCTTCCACCATCTTCTTTTCCTTTGCCATGATGATCCTCCTTTATATTCTGTGCTGTCCGGGCGGCCGTCGGTTCCCATAAAGCGGGCCGGCTAAAACAAAAAAGCTGCCAGCCCCATAAAGGGACCGACAGCCGGCGTTACCACCCAATTTAGTTCCCGGACCTGCCGGAAACTCTCTCTTTTTCCGCTAACGCCGGAAATACGTTATGCTTCACAGGAACGGGGACATCCGCTTACTCCTCCGTCCGGTTTCCTGCCCGCATAAAGCTCCGGGACCGGTTTCAACGACGCGTACATAAAGGCTCCCACCGCCGCCTTCTCTCTGGGATGCCGCATTCCGCTTACTTTTTCCCTTCACTGCTTTTTCATATAGGTCTTATGTCCACTGATTTTAAAGGATTTTCAGTGGTTTGTCAAGTACCTGGATGGCCTGCCGGAGACAGCTTTTTCCGTTCCCGCCATCCGGGTCATCTGTTTTCCCGGCTGCAGGCCTGCAGCCGGTGCTCATATTTCTCCTTGGTGGCCAGTCCGCCGCGGATGTGGCGCTCCGCCTTGTTGATGTCCAGCACCACCCGGGCCTGGGCCGCCAGGGCGGGATTGATGTGGGTGAGGCGGTCGGTGACGTCTTTATGTACCGTACTCTTCGATATCCCAAACTTTTTCGCCGTCTGGCGCACCGTAGCATTCTCGTCTATGATGTAATTGGCGATCTGGACCGCCCGTTCTTCGATATATTCCTTCATGGGTCTTCCCCTGGGAACGTTTTGTACATCATATGAAACCCGTGGAGCTGTTATGACCGCAGACCGGCGGCTTTCTTACGTTTCTGCCGGCTCTCTCCACAAAAATATCCGCAGAAGTGAAGCTGTTTTTCAGATAGAACCATCTTCTGGCAATCCTCTGCTCCAGAATCTTAATAACTAATCGTTTCTTTACACTTCCTTCACTGGAAACCGATCCGGTGTGATACACCGCTCCCCATCGCAGCCGATACATACCTAGTCCGTCGTTCCCTGTTACAGGAAAATAAAAATATTGATCTCGAGCATTCCAGCTTTTATCCTTGCATTTCTGCACAAAAAAGGAGTACCTGCAATGGATACTCCTCTCTGGATCATCTTATAATCCTTCTGCTTCTCTCCGTTCCACAATGAATCTTCTAGCATAATCCAAAAGGTCTTTCGCTGTCTCAATCTGTTTCTGCGTCCCGCCTTTGGATGCTATATAAAACGGATCATAATCACTGGAATGACGGATTTCTTCTGCCTGCACGATCCGTCTCCCCATCGTTTTCGGGAATATTTCTGATGCCAGGTCCTCCTCTGCAATCTGCAAACGATGGAATACCAGTTCCCACTTACCGCCTGTATCCAGTTCATCAGGCAGCTTCATACAACGATACCCCCTCTTCCTTTACATTCCTGTAAAATGGATACGCAGCACTCCACTTGAAGAAATTCTGTATATTCTTCACAATCGGCATCATCCAGATATCATGACCAACGTTATACTCGAATCCCAGTTCCGAAAGTTCATCTGAAAACTGCCCAGTCACCTCCTCATTCAGATCAACCAGGATCATAAGGTCCACATCTGAATATCGCCCCGGGCATACGAGCCATATAAAATAACCTGTTTTAAGTGTGTTCCGTATATCTTCTGTACCGAATCCACATACTGCAAGATCAAGTTTTTCATTTCATCTGTCATGAATACCGTGCCCCCTCCAAGCCTGCTACATCGTTACTACGGAAAATCTTCTGTTTTCTGATAAATGCCTTCAAATCCCGGGAAATTCATGCCGCCAGTATTGTCTGACGACAGGATCTCGATCGGATCCTTTCCGTTATAAGTAAAATGAACATTTTCCGCAAACTCACTGCTTGCTGACATTGTCCCATCTTCCAGATACGCGATTATACCGGTAAATTCCCCATAGCTATCCATATAGGAACCTATCAAGGAAAGATAGTCTTCACCGCTATCCGAATAGCAGCCGCCTTCTGCTGTAATGCCGCCTTCGCCTAAATCCATATAGTATGTGCCATACATCCAGTTTTCTTCAAATACCTGTTCTGAACCGTTTTTTCCATCCCGGACCTCTGCCAGAAATTCGATGTTCTTTTTTTCGCAGTCATTCATAATGCTGCTTTCTACCGCGCTAAATTCCTCTGCAGAATATTTTGGCTCATACCAGGATCTGGATGCGAAATATACATTTAAATCTTCTGACTGGAATATTCTTCCGTGGCGTGCATAAATTTCATTCAAGGCAATTCGGATTTCTTCCTCGCTTAACCCTGTCACATCCTCTTCTGTCAGGTAGCGTGTATCGCTGTCGGGAAGAATGTATTCGGAAGCATCCATCCCATTTTCTGCCTCTATTGCAGTAGCTGTTTCTACCGCCTCTTTTGAATAGGATTCGGAAGCCGTGTCCTCTATACTTTCCCTCTCTTCATTCTGTAACAGTTTTTGGGGCTGGAATTCTTCATACCCATCATAGAATTCCTGCATATCAGAAATCATATAATGCTTCTATATTCATACTTGACACCTGCAGTTCTCAATACACAAATTCCATTTTATAAATATGGCTGTATCGTAAACACCGTCTGCTCGCCAATCTTTTCACTTACCAATTCAAACAGATTTTCTTTCGTTGCAAACAGATTCTTCGGATTTCTTCCAATAATCAAATACTGATTTTTATTATCTAACGAAATATACTTTCTCGTATCATCATTCAATAAAATATCTGCATTATCAATGACAACCAACTTTCCTTCTGTCTGGCTGATTATTTCTTTAATATCTTTCTGATAATCATAATTATCCAAACACAAAATTTTAGAATTCACTGCCATACATTCTCTGATAAATGAAAATGTTGCTGTCTTTCCCGTTCCTGAATCTCCCATTAAGATTGTTATATTATTGGTAAATGTAAAGTCCACTACAAATGAAGTATGCACTGTTGAAAAATGCTCCATTACAACTGGTTTACTCTTCATTTTCCCACCACTCCTTTAGTTCTTCATAATCCTCGATCACTTTACATTCTCTACTCGTCTGCGCCTTCACCTGTTCCATGTCAAACGGAATCATTGCATATTCGCTATATACATTTCCCACATCAAAACTATACAATATTTCCAGAGCATTATTTCCACACTCTTTCAGGCAAAACACCTTATCCGGAAAATACAATACATTCAATACCGTTTTACATCCTGTGGAAAGTTGATCCGTATTCAATGTAATATCTTCAAAGCGTGATCGAATTTTATATTTACTGATAAGTTCCGAACCATCTATCATTTGGATATACTTTGCTGCTCTGTCATCCAGTTTTGTTGCTGTATTCTGATTAAAAAATATGTCATTCAGTTCTATATATTCTTTATCCTGAGGTATGTCTTTCTTATTTTTAAAAATCGTTATCATGCCATTACCTCCAATCCAACTTTCGGAAGCTGTAATTTCAACGAGCTTCCCACATAAATTCTTTTCATTTTATCAAACACAGACAGTCTGCTATAATCTAATCCGCAGATATCATCTTCCTGTCGCTCATTCCATTCACAGCAAGATTTTATCCAGCATTCTCCAAGTACCCCTTTTGACACTTCGAATCCGGTATTTCTTGTCAAATCAAATAATAGCTTTGCCGACAATTGTTCAATATTATGTTCTTCAATATTTTTATCATAATCCAAAATTTCTCGTATTCCTTTATAATCAAAATTATCATTCTGCAGGGATTCTACAAGTTTGTGTCTTGCCGCAATTACTTTGGCTCTCTTTTGCAGGAATTCATCCTCCGGAGCATAAATCCATTCTATCAGTTCTTTAAATTCTAAAAGAAGATATTCAAAACAAATAATATTCAATAGAAAAACATTTTCTTTCTCATTCACATATTTCTTTAATCGTTTCTTTTCCATAACAATCTGCAAATTATCAAAAGAATTATCAAAGACAATGATATATCTATTCTCAGTCTCCTGTAATGTTCTTACAGCTTTTACCAACTCACTATTATTCTTTTTACTTTCAACGATTACATCAGAACAAAGTTGTTTCATGAGATTCGCCCAAAATGTATAGCTTGCTTTTCCTTTTCTATCTTCAATCCACAAAAAAGTTTTAGCCATGATTTTTTCACCTGCTTTCTTTGTTCTATTTTAACCGATTTTCTTCCATAACACAATAAAAACACTCAAAGAAAAAAGACCGCATTTCTGCGATCTTTCTCTTACTTCACCTCATAAACAATCTTCATAAAAGCATCTCTTTTGTTACATCCATATGTACCCCATGGAGCTGTTATGACCGCGGACCGACGGCTTTCTTACGCTCTTGCCGGTTCCACGATCCGCATTCCCGACAGACTGAACAAAAATCTTCCCAGGGCATACTTCTGAAGGCGCATATAATCCTCCGGAGATACCTTCCCTCCAAAATTCAGGATCTCCATATCCCCTCCGGCTCCCTCCACAAAAATATCCGCAGAGGTGAATCCGTTTTTCAGATAGAACCGTCTTCTGGCGATCCTCTGCTCCTGGTTCTCCGCTCCCTCGTCCAGCCGCTCGATCAGAAGGACCACCTTCTTATCTGAAAAATACCGGCATATCTCCTGCATGATGAAGCTTCCGGTCCCTTTGCTCCGGATCTTTCCGGATACGGCCAGATAATCCACCATGACCATATTCTGATACGGAATAGCAACGGTAAAGCCCAGCAGTCCATTTTCATCGGATGCTGTAAAAACCCTGGCCTTTCCCCGCTTCACCGAATGCTTCAGGACAAAAAACGGTTTTCTCTCTCTCTTTGGAAAAGCCTCCATATAAATACTTTTTACTTCCTTCCACTGACTGGCTTCTATTTCTGCAAATCTCATTTTTCCCTCCAGAATCTTGCATATTTTTCTTACGCAGTGTATCATAATATATACAGTAACTGTACAGTCAAGGGGAGATTCACATGAAAAATAAGAAATGTTTTCTTACCTCCGGGGAATTCGCAAAAATGAACGGGATCAACAAAAGGACTCTGCATTATTACAATGATATCGGCCTGTTCCGCCCGGAAATGATCGATGAAAACGGTTATCACTATTACAGCCGCTTCCAGGCGGTGCAGCTGGAAATGATCCTGATCTTCCGGCGTCTGGGGCTCTCCATCGAAGAGATCTGGGCTTACACAGACCGCCCGTCTGACGCTTCCTTTACCAAGATCATCAAGGAAAAACAGGAGCTCATCGACCGGTCCGTCCATCAGCTCCTGGAGGTAAAGGCCTTTTTGCAGCAGAAGCAGGAAAAGCTGGCGCTGGGGCTTTCGGCCAGCCATGGAAAGATCGAACGGATCCATCTGCCTAAACGGCACATTCTGCTCTCTGCGCCCATCACTGGGGCTTACGATGAGCATGATTTTTCCGTAGCTGCCGATTTTTCTCTCCGTCTGAAAACCATCTTCGGTCTGTACGACAACTTTGGAAGCCGGATCTCCGTTGAAAATATCTGCTCTGACAATTTCAATGACTACGACTGCTTCTTTTATTACGGAACAAACGATGAAAGGCCATATGATGCAGTACTGCCTGCAGGAGAATATCTGCGGGCGTTCAGCGTGGGAAGCTGGGACCGGCTGAAGGACGTTTATGACCGGCTCCTATCCTATTCCCAGGACCAGGGGCTCACACTGACCGGCTTCGCCTATGAAGAAGGGCTCAACGAAATGGCGCTTCGGGAACGCGGCGATTATATCACCATGATCACAGTCGCTTATACGCAATAGACGTTTTTTACCGTACAGTGAAAAAACCGCCATATCTCATCCAGCATGGGATGGACATTACAGATACTATGATCGCCAGGGAAGTCCTAAATCTTTGATCCACCCGGCGCACAGGGGACAGCCCGGAGGCAAAACGGCTGCCGGAGCCGGATCATTCCGGCAGCCCCGGCAGCCCTTGTGTTCCATGACTGTTACTGCTGTTCTCCCATATATTTTTCCGTATGCTTCGTATTGACCGCCTCGCAGATCCGGCAAAGGCCCTCCTCCAGAGTTGCCCGCGGACAGGCCAGATTCAACCGGATGAAGCAGTCAGAATCCTGTACGAACATGTTTCCTCCCTCCAGCAGCACGCCCGCTTTATAAGCGAAAAACATAGGCAGATTCTCGTCCGGCTCAAAATAAGCGCTTAAGTCCACCCAGGCCAGATAGGTGGATTCTGATATCCTGAAGCCCGCTTCTGGCAGGTGCTCCTTCAGATATCTCTCCGTGAAGCGAAAATTTTCATCCAGATAGGCCCGGAGCTCCATAAGCCATGGCTCTCCCTTTTCATAGGCTGCCTGGACGGCGGCAATACTCAGAGGGTTGTCGAAATTGTAATGGCGGTCCAGCCACACTGCCCGCAGCTCTTCGTCCCGGATCAGTATATTGGATATCATCATTCCTGCCAGGTTAAACGTTTTGCTGGCAGCCATGCAGGTGATCAGCCTTTTATACTCCGGCATAATCTTCCCCATGGGAATGTGATGTTGTCCCAGTCGCAGGAGATCGCAATGGATCTCATCGGAGATCACCCAGAGCCCATATTTTTCACAGATCTCTGCCAGTCTCCTTAACTCTTCCTCTTTCCAGACTCTTCCACTGGGATTGTGAGGATTGCAGAAAATAAACAACGTCGTTTTTTCATCTGCCGCCCTCTTTTCAAAGTCTTCAAAATTGATGGTATAGTATCCGTCCGAATTATTCAGTGGGGAGCAGACAAATTCTCTTCCGGAAAATTCAGCCGCATGCTTAAAGTAAGCATAGGACGGCGACAGGAACAGGACTTTTTCATCCGGCTTACAGATGTATTCCACCAGCTCATAAAGGGCCGGAACGATCCCATTGGACATGACCAGCTCCTTCCGGTCAAAATGGAAATCATAGTGCCGCTGACACCAGGTGGAAAATGCGTCGTAATACCGTTTTTCAAATACCCGGGTATAACCGAAGATCTTATGCTCCAGCCGCTCCCGGATCCCGTCGACCACCACATCCGGGGTCGCAAATTCCATATCTGCTACCCACATGCGGATAAACTCTTCATCCTTATACGGAAAAGTCATCGTCTCATCCGCATGAAAAATATAGTCCCGGAATCCATCTGTGTTCAGCGCATTGGTATGTCTCCGGTCGATCACTTCATCAAAATTGTACATCTGATCATCCTCCTGTTTTTCTGTTTCCTTCTTCATCACGATGCCCGGACGCCCTTTGGTCTCTGGGATCATACGGTAATTGTATCAAAAGGAGGTTTCCAGTGCAAACAGCCCCATTTCTCCTGTCAATAGAAAATATCCATTTTTTTCTCTCTATAATGGATTTTCCCAGGATTCCATGATAAAATAATTGAAAAACCGGAAAAATACCGGCCAATTCATCCCTTTTTTGATTTATAAGAACACCGGGCCGGACGGATCCTTCCGTCCAGCGGAACAGAAAGGCAGTGGATACGTATGACAGAAATAAGCACTCTGGTAGGACAGCAGATCCGGGAATGCCGGAAGAAGCGGAATATGACCCTGGAGGACATGGCCGGGCTCATAGGAAAGAGCCGTTCCACCATATCCAAATATGAAAAGGGAGAGATCCCCGTAGATATGGAGACTCTGTATATGATCGCACGGACGCTGGAGGCGCCCATAGAGCAGTTTTTATATACGCTCCCGGCAACCCTTCCCCATCCGGTCTGCACCGGCGTCAGTCCCTCCTTTTTCCATGGGATCTCAAAAATCTATTCCTATATTTTTGACGGGAGAAGCAGCCAGCTGATCCGCTGCCGGTTCGACATTCTCTCGGAATCCGGCAGTCCTGAATACAAGGTCATGCTGTACATGAATTTTCTGGATCATGACCGTTATAAGAACTGTGAAAATACATATTGGGGGTACATCGAACACTTTGACGCCCTCACAAATATCCAGCTTACCAACCAGGACAGTACCATGGAAAAGGCCAGCGTACAGATCCTTGCTTCTTACCTCAGCTCCGAGACCAAATGGGGACTGTTCAACGGCTTTTCCTCCCGGCCCATGATGCCCATCGCCGCAAAAATGCTCTTTTCCCGTTCCCGGCTCCCGGAGGATGAGGCCCTGATCCGGCAGCTGAAGATCTCCCGGGAGGATATCCGGCTCCTGAAGCTCTACAACATGTTTTCCGTTTTATAGGAAGTGCCCTGACCCATCCCGCAGAGTACTTTTATGGCATAGAGCACCCTTTCCTATGATATAAAAATCCCTGCCTCCCGGGATTCCCAGGAAACAGGGGCTTTCTGTTTTTACATGCTCTCGTGGAACGTCCGCTTGATGACCTCCAGCTGCTGCTCTCTGCTGAGACGGCTGAAGTTCACGGCGTAGCCGGAAACACGGATGGTCAGAGTCGGATATTTTTCCGGATGCTCCATGGCGTCGATGAGGAGCTCCCGGTTCATGACGTTGACGTTTAAGTGATGGGCCCCCTGGATAAAGTATCCGTTTAAGATCATCACCAGGTTCTTCATCCGCTCCTCCTCCGATTTTCCAAGAGCCGTGGGCGTAATGGAGAAGGTGTTGGAAACTCCGTCCTGGCATACGGCCCGGTAGGGAATCTTAGCCACAGAGTTTAAGGATGCCAGCGCGCCGTGGCTGTCCCTTCCGTGCATGGGATTGGCCCCCGGGGCGAAGGGCTCTCCGGCCTTTCTTCCGTCTGGCGTCGTTCCCGTTTTCTTACCGTACATCACGTTGCTGGTGATGGTGAGAGCTGACAGCGTATGGATCGCATCCCGGTACAGGGCGTGCTTTTTAAGCTCTGCGGAGAAGAAGGACACCAGCTCCACGGCGATGTCGTCCACCCGGTCGTCATCGTTTCCGTATTTGGGGAACTCTCCCTCCACCTTAAAGTCCACGGCCACTCCATTCTCATCCCTTACGGGCATCACCTTTGCGAATTTAATGGCCGATAAAGAGTCCACAGCCACGGAAAGGCCGGAAACGCCGAAAGCTGCCAGGCGCTCCACCCATGTATCGTGAAGGGCCATCTGGCTGGCCTCATAGGCATATTTATCATGCATGAAGTGGATGATGTTGATGGTGTCCACATAAAGCTCCGCCACATAGGCCAGGGTCTTCTTATAGTCTGCCAGCACATGGGAGTAGTCCAGGACCTCTTCTGTATTCTTTTCCAGTCCGGGGATCACCTGGAGTCCCTTTAACTCGTCCACGCCGCCGTTGATGGCGTAAAGCAGGCTCTTGGCCAGGTTGGCCCTGGCGCCAAAGAACTGCATCTGCTTTCCCACAGCCATGGCCGATACGCAGCAGGCGATGCAGTAATCGTCGCCGTACATGGGCCGCATCAGATCATCGTTCTCGTACTGGATGGAGTCTGTATCAATGCTCATCCTCGCGCAGTAATCCTTAAAGGCCTCCGGCAGGTTCTGGCTCCAGAGCACGGTCAGGTTGGGCTCCGGGGCGGTTCCCAGGTTGGTCAGTGTATGGAGATAGCGGAAGGTATTCTTCGTCACCAGCGTCCGGCCGTCCACGCCCATTCCTCCAAGGCTTTCGGTCACCCAGGTGGGATCTCCGCCGAACAGCTCGTTGTACTCCGGCGTCCTCAGATGGCGCACCAGACGGAGCTTGATGATAAACTGGTCGATGAGCTCCTGGGCTCCAGCCTCTGTAAGGATCCCCGCCTCCATGTCTCTCTGGATATAAATATCCAGGAAGGTGGCGGTCCGGCCCAGGCTGGTGGCTGCCCCATTGTTTTCCTTGATCCCGGCAAGATAGGCCATATACAGGTTCTGGACGGCTTCATGGGCATTTTCCGCAGGCTTTGTGATATCGCAGCCGTACTTCGCAGCCATGTCCGCCATCTTCTTTAAGGCGCGGATCTGCTCGCTCACATCCTCTCTGAGACGGATCCTCTCGTCGGTCATGGGTCCGTCTAAAAGCTTCAGGTCTGCCTTTTTGGACTCAATGAGGAAATCTGTGCCGTAAAGGGGGACACGGCGGTAGTCGCCAACGATCCTGCCTCGGCCATAGGCGTCGGGAAGTCCTGTCAGAAGTCCTGCGCTCCGGGCCACACGGATCCGCTCCGGGTATGCGTCGAATACGCCGTCGTTATGGGTCTTTCTGTATAGATTAAAGTGCTTTTCCACGTCCGGATCCAGCTGGTAGCCGTACTGCTCCAGGGCGCTCTTGGCCATCCGCATGCCGCCGAAGGGATTGACGATGCGCTTTAATGGCGCGTCGGTCTGGAGCCCGACGATCACTTCATTGTCTTTATCAATATAGCCGGGAGCAAAGTTGTCGATGCCGGACACCACTGTGGTATCCACGTCCACAATGCCCTTTTTTACCTCCTCCAGGATCAGGCCGTGAGCCTTTTCCCATACTTTTTTCGTCTTTTCCGTGGTCCCCTCCAGAAATCCATCTCCGCCTGCATAGGGCGTATAGTTTTTCTGGATAAAGTTCCTTACGTTGACCACATGGCGCCACTCGCCGGTCTTAAAGCCTCTCCATGCTGTACAGTTTACATCGATACTCATATTGATCTCCTTTCACCCTGTCACAGACCACGTTTTGTGATCCCAGTCTCTTCCATCTGATCTCCGATGCTCCTCAGACCCTCAGCCGTTTTTCAGCCCGCAGTTCATACGCTCCTGCCATTGGACAAGAGCTCCGCTCTCCATGGGCGGCACGCCCTCCAAAGGATATGGGATTCCCATGGCGCGGTATTTGGGCACCCCCAGAACATGATATGGAAGCAGCTCCACCCGCTTCACATTCCGTATTCCCTTTACATACTCTGCCAGACCCGCCAGATGGTCCTCTCCGTCTGTAAGGCCGGGAACCACCACATGGCGGAGCCACAAGGGAACCTCCATGGACTGGACCGCGTCCAAAAATTCCTCATAGGCATCCATGGACCGGCTGGTGACAGCCTGATACCCTTCTGGCGTATAATGCTTCACATCCAGAAGCACCAGATCCGTATTTTTGAGGATCTCCCCATAACCGCCGCAGCCCACTCCCGCCGTATCCAGGCAGGTATGGATCCCACGGCTTTTACACAGGGCAAGGACCTCTGTCAGAAATTCCTTCTGTAACAGCGGCTCCCCTCCGGAAAACGTAACGCCTCCGTCGGCCCCGTAATAGGGTTTAAACCGCATCAGCCGGTTTACAGTCTCCTCCGGAGATTCCAGGGTCCCCCCTCCGCAGAGCTCCCACGTATCCGGATTATGGCAATACCGGCACCGCAGGCGGCAGCCCTGTAAAAAAATCACCGTGCGGATCCCGGGTCCGTCCACAAGCCCCATGGATTCCCAGGAATGGATCCGTCCCATGGCCATACGATCTCCTCCTTCTCAGCAAAACCAGATGAAACTCCTCTCAGTTCCAGATCTGCCCTGGGGCCCCGTTCACGCCTTCCTGCAAAGCAAAAAAGAGCCGTCCATCCGGGCAGATTGCCCAGACGGTCGGCTCAGCAAGATCATACTTCATGTGGTTTCTTCCACTTCCGTCAGTCATATGATGATTCCACTATACAAAAGATTCCTGGAACTGTCAAGATGGAACTGCAAATTTTTTACTTCCTTTTTTCCTCCACCTGGTACACGTCCGTCCTCCGGCTTTCCAGGGACGGCATCCGGCGGCGGACCGCATCGGCATGATCCAGATCGAGCTCTCCATAAAAGACCCCTGTTTCCCGTCCGGCCCGTACCAGGACCTTTCCCCAGGGATCGATGAGCATACTGTTCCCATAGGCCGTGTAGGCCGGCTTCACCCCGGTCTGGGCTGCCGCGATCACATAGCAGCCGTTTTCCACGGCCCTGGCCCTAAGGAGAAGCTCCAGATGCTCCTCCCCGGTCTCCTTTGTGAAGCTCACGGGAACGAAAAGCACCCTTGCCCCCTTTATGGCCAGCAGACGGTACAGCTCCGGGAACCGCACGTCATAGCAGATGGACATGCCGAAGCACCCCAGCTCCGTTTCTGCCGTCACCACTGCGTCTCCCGGCCGGATCCGGTCAGATTCCCGGAACGGCCGTCCGTCGGCCAGGGTGATGTCAAAGGTATGAAGCTTCCTGTATCTGGCCAGGATCCGACCGTCTGGCCCTATGAGCACGCTGGTATTTCCGGCCCGTTTTTCTCCCGGGATCTCCTCCGTAATGCTGCCGCCATGGATATAGATCCCATGCTCTGCCGCCTTTTCCATCAGTCGTTCCGTGGAGAATCCGGGAACCGGCTCCCTTCCTCCGCCGGGACCTGTGTTTTTCCCGATCAGGTTCATGACCTCGGGAAAGCACACCAGCTCCGCCCCCGAAGCCGCCGCCTCATCGATCCAGGCACAGGCGTCCTCAAGATTCTTTTCCTTATTGTTCTGGGTGTCCATCTGGACCATTGCGATCTTATATTTCCGTTTCATGGACTCCTTTCCCGGACCATTCATGTCCGCCAGAAAACTCCCCCGCCCTATTTCCTGTGCTCCGTATGCAGCAGCAGATGGGCTTTATGGGAATTGGGCTTTTCAAAAAATTCCTCGTACATAGCCTTCACGTCCGGATTTTCATGGGAATACCGGAGTCTGGCGCCGGCGTCCAGATAATAAAGCTGCCTTCCCCGTTCAAAGGCCATCTCCCTGCCATCGTGGATGGGCTGTCCGCCTCCGCCCACACAGCCTCCGGGGCAGGCCATGACCTCCACGAAGTCGTAATGGACCTCTCCCCGGTCGATCCGCTCCAGAAGAGCCCTGGTGTTTCCCAGGCCGCTGACTGCTGCCGTCCGGAGCACCAGATCGTCGATCTTGAATTCTGCCTCCTGGACGCCGTTGTTGGCGTTGAAGCCCAGGCTGCGCACCGCCCGGAAGGCGTCTGCCGGAGCATTTTTCCCTTTCAGGGCAAAGTAGGCCGTCCTCAAAGCTGCCTCCATGACGCCGCCGGTGGCCCCGAAGATGACTCCGGCTCCGGTCCCCTCCCGCATGGGGCTGTCGCTTTCAATATCGTTTAAGCCCTCCGGCCTTATGTGGGCGGACCGGATCATCCGTACCAGCTCTCTTGTGGTCAGGACTGCGTCCACATCGTGGCCTGCGTATTCCTCATAAAACAGCTCCATCTCCCGCTCTGCCTTCTTGGCCACGCAGGGCATGATGGAAACTGTGAAGATCCGCTCCGGGTCCACTCCCAGCTTCTGGGCATAATACGTCTTCATCACCGCTCCGAACATCTGCTGGGGCGATTTGGCCGTGGACAGATATTTCACCATATGGGGGAACTGGGTCTTTACGAACCGGATCCAGCCGGGGCAGCAGGAGGTGAACATGGGTCTGTCCCTGAATTCGCCTTTTGTAAACCGCTCCAGGAACTCACTGGCCTCCTCCATAATGGTCAGATCCGCCGAAAAAACCGTATCAAAGGCGTAGTCCACGCCCATGCGCTTTAAGGCATCCATGATCCGGCCGATGGTGGCCTCCTCCGGGGAAAGCCCCAGCTCCTCGCCCCAGGCTGTCCGCACCGCCGGAGCCACCTGGGCCACCACGATCTTCTCCGGATCCTCAATGGCCTCCCAGACCTTTTCCGTATCGTCCCTGGCAGTCAGCGCCCCCACTGGGCAGTGGGTGATGCACTGGCCGCAGAGCGAGCAGTCCGCCTCTTCGATGGTCTTTCTGCCGGAAACATTGATGGTCACCCGGGAACCGGTCCCCTCCACGGTCCAGATCCCCAGTCCCTGGACCTTTTCACAGATCTGGACACAGCGCATGCATTTGATGCATTTTTCAGATTTTCGCAATAATGGGAAATTTTTATTCCACGGCTGGTGCTCCAACGTATGGTGGAAGGGAATTTCCAAAATATTCAGATCATTGGCGATCTTCTGAAGGCTGCAGTTCCCGCTCCTCTGGCAGGTGGCGCAGAGACAGTCGTGCTGGGACAGGAGAAGCTCCACGATCTTTCTCCTGTGGCGGCGGACCTTGGGACTGTTGGTATAAAGCACCATCCCCTCGGCTACCACGTTATTGCAGGAGGTGATCAGCCTCTCCTTTCCCTCCAGCTCCACCACACAGACGCGGCAGGCGGCGATCTCGTTGATATCCTTTAAATAGCACAGACTGGGGATCGGGATCCCGCATCTGGCTGCGGCGTCCATGATCGTCGTTCCTTCTCTTACCTGGATCTTCTTTCCGTCGATCGTCACATTTACCATATCGTATCCCTGCCTCCCTTAAAGATTCCATAGCCAAAGTGGTCACAGCGCAGGCACCGGTCGGCCTCCTGCCTGGCCTCCTTTTCTGTCATGCAGTTTTCTACGCCTTCAAAATCATGGACCCGCTGGCAGGCCTCCCGCTCCGTCAGGTTGACCCGTCCGCAGGGCGTCCGGTCCTCCAGATTGGCGTCCGGGATCTCCACATCACAGGAGATCTCGTGGCGGAAGCCCAGATATTCGTCGATGTTGGCCGCCACCACCTTGGCTGCCGCAATGGCCTTGATGACCGAGGCCGGTCCGCTGGCACAGTCGCCGCCGGCAAAGACGCCCGGCATGTTTTCAAAGTCTCCTGTGCTCCTGGTGATGATCTTTCCTCTCTGGACCGGGACCCCTGCCTCCTCAAAATGGCTGGTTTCGATATCCTGGCCGATGGCCCGGATCAGCACATCGCAGGGGATATACACGTCCGGCTCTCCCGTGGGCTGGATCCCGGCGCGGCCGTCCTTTATGGCGCTGACCATCTGGGGCGCGGCCCAGATCCCCCGGACCCGTCCGTTCTCATCCACATCGATGGAGGACGGTGCCTTTAAGGTCAAAAGCTCGATCCCCTCGGCCACGGCTCCCTCGATCTCCTCCGGCAGGGCCGTCATATCGTGGCGCCGTCTGCGGTACAGGATGCTGACCTTCTCCGCGCCCATGCGCTTTGCCGTCCGCA
Organism: Pilosibacter sp. YYHA0881; assembly: GCF_051602715.1. GTDB lineage: Bacteria > Bacillota > Clostridia > Lachnospirales > Lachnospiraceae > Alitiscatomonas > Alitiscatomonas aceti. Next base: position 2,920,061 of record NZ_CP175657.1, on the reverse strand, counting down.
CCGCGTCCATGGACACGTTGCCGCCTCCGACCACCACCACCTGCTTTCCTGTGAGGTCCGGCAGCTCCCCAAGGCCTGCGCTCCGTAAAAATTCCACCGCCGACAGCACGCCGTCTGCGTCCTCATGGTCCAGGCGCAGCTTCTTATCAGCGCTGGCTCCGATGGCGATGAGGATAGCATCATATTCCTTCTGGAGCTCCTGGATGGTGATGTCCTTTCCGATCTTTAATCCATGCTTCACCTGAACGCCTGTTTTTAAAATACTGTGGATATCGTCCTCCAGCCGCTCCTTGGGAAGACGGTAATTGGGGATCCCGTACCGGAGCATGCCGCCCAGCTCCGGCAGCATCTCATAAACCGTGGTCTGATGGCCCATGAGCTGTAAGTAATAGGCCGCGCTCAAGCCTCCGGGGCCTCCGCCGATGACGGCGATCTTTTTTCCCGTGGACGGAGCCGGAGCCGGGGGATCCACCTCTCCCGCAAAATCCGCTGCCACCCGCTTCAGCCCGCGGATGTTAATGGCGTCGTCCACCATGTTCCTGCGGCACATGGACTCGCAGGGGTGTTCGCATATGAAGGCGCAGGAGGTGGGGAAGGGATTGTCCTTCCGGATCAGGCGGATGGCGTCCGCATACCTGCCCTCCCGGACCAGGGCGATATATCCCGGGATATCCACATGGGCCGGGCACAGGGTCACGCAGGGCACCGGCTGGGAGGCCACACAGGTACAGCGGCCGTGCTTCACATGCTCCACATACTCGTCCCGGTAGCCGGTCAGCCCCTTATAGACCATATTGGCCGCCTCATATCCAATGGCGCAGTCGGCGGCTTCCATGACCGCCAGAGCCGTCTCCTCCATCAGCTTTAACGTGTCCATGGTGGCCTTTCCGTCCAGTACGTCCTGGATCAGAAACATCAGCTGCTTTAAGCCGATCCGGCAGGGCACGCATTTCCCGCACGTCTGGGCGTAGCACAGCTCCAGGAACGCCCGGGCCAGGTCCACGGGACAGAGTCCCGGCTGGCTCGCCTCGATCCTTCGTTCCAGGTCCTTATAAAGCCCCTCCATGACGATCTTTGCTCTCGTCGGAGAGACCATTTCCAGTCTGCTCATGAGCATCGCTCCTTCCTGCGGCATTCGCCGCTGTCCTTCTAAGAATCAAACATTCGGTCTTTCGTCTTTCATAAGTTTGATTTTACACATATTTTCTGCAAAATGCAAGAAAATTCCAAAAAATCGCCAGACCGGATCTCTGCGTATCCAGTCTGGCGCTTTCTCTGTTTTTTATAATACCTTGCTTAAGAAGGAGCGCAGACGCTCTGATTTGGGATTTGTAAAAAATTCCTCCGGCGGGGCCTCCTCCACAAAATCGCCGCCGTCCAGGAACATGACACGGTCGGCCACCTCTCTGGCAAAGCCCATCTCGTGGGTCACCACCAGCATGGTCATATGCTCCTTTGCCAGCTCTCTCATTACGTTTAATACCTCGCCCACCATTTCCGGGTCCAGAGCCGAGGTGGGTTCATCAAACAGCATCACATCCGGCTTCATCATCAGCGCCCGGACAATGGCGATCCTCTGCTTCTGGCCGCCGGAAAGCTGTGCCGGGTAAGCGTCCTTTTTGTCTAAAAGTCCCACGCGGGCCAGGAGCTTTTCGGCTTCCTTTACGGCATCCTCCTCCTTCACTCCCAGAAGCTTCACGGGAGCGATGGTCATGTTTTTCATGATGCTCATATGGGGGAACAGGTTGAACTGCTGGAACACCATCCCCATCTTCCGTCTCAGCAGATTGATATCCGTATTTTTATCGGTGATATCCGTTCCCTCAAAAAAGATATGGCCGCTGGTGGGCTCCTCCAGCAGGTTCATGCACCGGAGGAACGTGGATTTTCCGGAGCCGGACGGCCCCACCACAAATACGACCTCTCCCTTTTTAATGGTGGTGGTAATGTTCTTCAGCACGTCCACCCCGTCAAAGGATTTACATAATTCCTTTACCTGGATCAGCGGCTCTCCTGCGCCGATCTCCCGGTTCTTTGTCTGATTTTCCGCCATGACTTACCTCTTTTCATTCTTTCTGAGCCTGGTTTCCAGTTTCCCCACCATATAGGTCAAAAAGGTCACGATCATCCAGTATACCAGCGCCACCGTAAAGAGCGGGAGCACCACGTTATAGGTACGGCTCCGGATGATATCCGCTCCCCTTGTCAGATCCTGGAGGGCAATGAAGCCGGATACGGAGGTCTCCTTTAAAAGGGCGATGAACTCGTTGCAGAGGGCCGGCAGGACATTTTTAAAGGCCTGGGGCAGGATAATATACCAGATGGTCTGGGCGTAATTGAAGCCCAGGCTTCTTCCCGCCTCGAACTGTCCATTGTCGATGGACATGATGCCGGACCGGAATATCTCCGCCACATAGGCTCCGGAGTTGATTCCAAAGGCCAGGATCGCGCAGAGCAGCTTGGAGGAGTCCGGAGACGAAAAAATAAGGTAATATGTGATCATCAGCTGGACTGTCACCGGCGTTCCGCGGATCACAGAAAGATAGGCGCGGCAGAACACGTTTAAGACCCCAAGCTTCCCTGTCCTTTCATAGGTGGAGCGCACGGTCCCCACCAGGAACCCAAGAAAAATGCCAAGGAGCACGGCAAATAAAGTAACGAGGAGGGTCGTTTTCAGACCTCCCAGAATGTACTTTACGAACCGGTCGTCAGCGACAAAGTTGTTGTAAAATTGTTCCGCTGTAAGCTGCTCTTCTAAGTTCACGTTTTCATTCCTTTCTCTGTTTTTCCAGCCGTTTCCTCCGGTCTGGAATTATTTTTATGACACGACAATGGGGCTGCCGCAGAAGAAATTCAGATCTCCTCCCCTGCGACAGCTCCATTATTTTCCAGTTACATGTTCATTTTACACCATATGGGCCGGATTAAAAAGCCCTTTCCATAATTTTCCATTCCTTATTCTGCCGGGATATATTTGTTCACGATCTCGTCGATGGTCCCGTCTTCCTTAAGCTCGGCGATGGCTGCATTTAACTTCTCAAGGAGCTCTGTATTGCCCTTTTTCACTGCAATGGCATACTCTTCTTTTCCAAGTTCCTCACCGGCCTGCTTTAAGTCGTCATTCTGGGAAAGGAATACGTTGGCCGGAGCCTTGTCTAAAAGGACCGCGTCGATCTTGCCCTGCTTTAAGGACTGGACTGCCTCAAAGAAGGTATTATAACGCTCCACCTTATCGTCGCCGCAGATGTCAGAGGCTGTGGTATCGCCGGTGGTTCCAAGCTGGGCTCCCACAACGTGGCCAGCCAGAGTATCTTCTCCTGTGATCTCTGTATTGTCAGCCTTTACCAGGATCACCAGAGAGGAAGAGGCGTAGGTATCTGTAAAGTCCACGGAAGCCGCACGCTCCGGATTTACGGTCATGCCGGCCATGGCAAAGTCACACTTTCCAGAGGCCACAGACGGGATGATGGCGTCGAAGGCCATATCCTCCACCTTCAGCTCCATGCCTAACTTCTCAGCGATGGCTCCTGCGATCTCCGGGTCGATGCCCACGATGGCGTCGCCGTCATGGAATTCCCAGGGCTCAAACTCCGCGTTGGTGGCCATAAGGATGGTGCCGCCAGCGGCTGCCTCTTCTCCGGCCTTTGTCTCCTCGGCAGGGCTCTCTGCTCCCTTGGCGTCTTCCTTTGCCGCCGTTGTCTCTGTCTTTGTATCTGCCGCTGTCGTCTCAGCCTTTTCTCCGCCGCCGCATGCGGTCAGAGCCGCCGCCATGGCTGCTGCCAGGATCACTGCTGTTGCTTTCTTCATCATCTTCATCATTTTTCCTTCCCTTTCTGCTTCTTCATTCTGTCTGAAATTTCATTTTGAATATTTATTCATTTTTTTGTATTGACTATGGGTATTATACCTCTTTTAAAAGAAAAAGCAAGGGATATTTTATAAATTTTTTTATAAATCTTTCAAAAGCTTTTTTAAGAGCAGCTCCCGGCTGTTGATGAACATTTCCATCACCTGGTAGCTTTCCGTTTCCTCATAGGCACAGGGATGGACCTCCCCGTCATCGAAGGAAAGGATCCTGGCCCCCGGAAGGCCCAGAAGGATCGGAGAGTGGGATACCATAAAAAACTGCGCCCCCTGTCTGGCGCACTGGAAGATCTCCATTAAAAGCGTAAGCTGTCTCTGGGGGGAGAGGGCCGCTTCCGGCTCGTCTAAAAAATACAGGCCTCCAGGCGTCAGATACTTCTGGGCCACAGCCAGAAAGCTCTCTCCATGGGATTTTTCATGATATTTCTCTGAAGGATGCAGAAAATCCGCATATTCCTCTTCTCTGGTGGCCACATTGTAAAAGCTCTCAGCCCGCAGAAAATATCCCCAGGACGGCTTTTTATATCCCCGCACCAGCCGGAGAGCCCTCCACAGCTCTGAATGAGAGTCATAGGTGGAGAAATGGTAATTCCTGGACCCTCCCTCGGGATTAAACCCGGCCGCAATGGCCATGGCCTCCAGGAGCGTGGATTTCCCGCTGCCATTCTCCCCGACAAAGCATGTGACCGGAGCGTCAAATTCCAGCGCCTCCAGGCCCTCCAGCGCCGGGATCCGCCTTAAATAGCTGTCCTGGCCGATCTTCTCCCACTCAATAACTGCCCTTTTTATAAACGGCTGGTTCATGCATCCATCCTTTCTGCGATCTTCCGGCTTTCCTTTGCGATCACCTGGAGGATCCCCTTAAGCTCCCTGGAGGCGGCCTTTTCACCTCCCAGCTGGGCGTATAGGTGTACGTTGGCCGCCGCCCCGCAGATCTCCCTCCGTTCCCTTCTCTGGTCCTCCAGGCTTTTTTCCAGCTCTGAGACCCGTTTGGAAAGACGGGCTTCTGCCTCTTTTATCCGCTCTGCCTCATTTTCTGCCTTCCTCAGCTCCTCCTCCAGCTCCTTCTTCCGCTCCACGAGCCGTTTTCCTTTCAGCCTTTCCCTGTAAAGCAGAAGACCCAGGATCAGGGTCCCGGAAAATCCTGCCGCTGCTGCCATCATCCACATCCGTTCCTCTTCCTCCATTTAAGCGTCCTGTTTCCGTTCTGTTCCCTCCTGGCCGGACCGGATGGTCCTCCTCATTTCCTTCAGGTCCATGAACTTATCCAGATACGGATATCCTTCCAGACCTGCCTCTCTGCTGCCTGGCTCCTTTAAGATAAAAACTGCCGGCCCCTTCCCGTCTCCGTCCTCATGATCCACATATTTTAAGAATTCCCGGTCCAGGATCCACACATCGGGCTTTTCCTTTTTCAGCTTCTTCCGGACCTCCTCCCAGGAAACTCCCGAAACTGCCAGCCGGTAATACTGCCCCAGGGCCGCCTTAAGCCCGCTTCCGTAGGTCCTGTCCCCTGTGACGATGCCCAGCACCTTCCGGGCCGAAAACGCCTCCTCCTTCCACCTGGTGAAATCAATGACCGGCGTATTATAGAGGGCAAAATCCATGTTCTCCCTGTTTTCCTCATAAAAGCTCCGGGCCGCCAGACAGATTCTGCGGCACAGCTCCTCAATATCCAGGCGGATATCGGATCCGTCCTCCGTATCCAGGTTACAGATGCTGCTGCCGCAGTTGAGCCCCAGGTGGAACCGTACCTCCGTGTCGGGTGTATCGTTGTCGAAGCCCTTGTTCTGGTGCAGGTACTCGCATCTCAGCTGCCACAGCCGCTCCCCGCAGATATACGGCGCTTCGTCAGCCGGGTCCTTTTTTAGGAACGGGGTCCCGTATGTATCCACCCACTGGGAATACTGCCGCCCGGTATCCCGGCTGGGCTCCCCGGATCTGTCCCGCAGAATCCTCCCGTCCCGGCCTCGCTTTACCAGCTCCGGAAACGCGATCCCGCCGCAGATATCCGGCAGCGTCACCGCCAGCGCCAGGGCCGACTGAAACCGCCCGTCCTCGATATTTTCCTCGATCTCCCGGATCCTGTCTAAAAATGTAAAGCTCACATCGCTGCGATCCATGGCGCACTCCTTCCTTTGTCCTCCGCTCTGCGGCCTGCCGCTCCGGGGCTGCTCCTCTTATCCTGCAATCTCCCTGATCTACACCCTTTTTTCCATAGGATTATTCCTTCCCTCTGTGGATATACATCCTTATCTTTTCCGCTTCCCCTTCTCCCTGTACCATACAGAGATATTCCCAGCCGTACCGTTCATAAAAAGAAGTATGATCGGTGATCAGATACAGAGGATCGATCCCCTTTTCCTTCATGTCCGCGCACACGTACCGCAGCAGCGAGCCGGCAACGCCCCGGCCCCGCCAGTCCTCCTCTGTGTATACAGCACACACATTGGGAGCCAGATCCTTCCGGTCATGAAAATCATTCTCGATCACTCCCATGCCGCCGATGATCCTCTCCCCGTCCAACGCCATATACCACTGGGGAACCGTGCCCTTCTCCTCCAGGCACTCCTCCATGCTCTCCATATACGCCTCCAGGGGGATCCTCCATTTTTCATGGAACCACCGGGCCGCCTGTTCCTTAAACTCCGGCTGGTCTGTGAGCCGCAGGATCTTATAGTCCATTTTTCTTCCTCCTTCTTCTTTCCTCCGGCATCATATTGGCGTTCCCACCTCGATCAGATTCCCGTCTGGATCATAGAACCGGACCACTCTCTGACCCCAGCTATGGGTCATGGGCCGGTTCACATACTGTACCTCCGGATACAGGCGCTCCAGCTTTTCCACAAAGCAGTCAAACTCCCGCTCCTCGAAATACAGCTCACAGGAATTGTTCTCCGGGATCACCTCCCGCCCCAGGAACTTTTTCCACAGCTTCTCATCCTGGAGCACCAGGCCCTCCGTCAGGATCACGTTTCCATCCTGATCCACCACCGTGTCCAGGCCGAACAGGTCATGGTAAAACTTTATTGACCGCTCCATGTCCTTCACAACGATCAGTACATTCCTTAATCTCATCCTTTAATCTCCATTCTCAATCTCTCTCAAAGCCCAGATACCTGGTTCCCTGGAAAGAAAGCCGTCCTGTGTCTCCCTCAGCTAACATCCCGTATTCCGGCCCGGAAACGGAAAGCTCCATCCGGTCTCCGCTTTCCACCTGGAAGGTGACAAAATACTTCGTGGAGGATGTGTCCGTAAAGCCGTGGGCCCCCGAAACGTCTCCCGCATTGGCATGGCGGTGATGGGTCACATGTATGCGCTTGGCTGTGACCGCTGCCTCCACCGTCAGCCGCGGCGAGTGGTTATTCTTATTCCAGGTGCTGAGCCCCTTTGCTATGGTCATGATGAATGTCCCCAGGACCATGAAAAAAACGATTGGAAATAATATGTCGAACAGGTCAAACATCCCGGATCCCTCCTTCTGCAACAGATTCTTTTCTGATTACAGGCTACCACATTTTTATTTTCTGCACAAGATTTTCCAGAAAACTTTCCTTGGAACATGTGTCAAGGAAAAATAAATTTTACTTGACATTTTATATGTCTGAAATATAATGATGTTAGGGAGGTGGCGTATGAACAGCTATGCAGAATACATCAAGACAGTGATCGGGCAGGAGCCTGAAAATAAGCTTCTGGAAGCAAGCGTTTTATATCAAAGATCATTCGGCACTATTCCTGAGATGACCTACTATAAAACACTGGAAAGAATGAGCAGGCAAGGCTCCCTTGTACATCTTGCCAAAGGCTTATATTACAGACCAAAGAAATCACGATTTGGAGCAATTCCGATCAGCGAAAAAGAAATTGTCGGTCACTATACGAGTGATGGGAAAGGCATTGTAATTGGTTACAGACTTTACAATCAGAAAGAACTGACAACACAGATCAGTAAACGGGTTGAGATCCTTTCTTCTGCCATTTCAGAGCAAAAGAAAAATATCAATAACGTTTGCGTGACATACAGTGGGGTTGCTTTGACGCAGGATACGATCCCGGTAATTGAAACACTGGAGATTCTTCAGAACTATAAGTCCATTGAAGATATCAGTAAATCCGCACTGGCTGCATATATGAGAGAATTCGCACTTGGATACTCTGATACTGCCGCAGTATTTGTCCTTAAAAATCGGAAGTATAAGAAATCAACCATTGCATTTCTGGAGAGATTTCTGAATTACTTTGGTGTTGAAAACACCTTATGCCAGTTCTTATCAGCACTCTCATCATATGCGATTCCGGAAATGGAGGAATTCTATGAACCTGCACAAGCATAGAGAAGAATTTGAAGAACTGATCGCTATCTCAGCAGATTATATTGGAGTCCCTGCCGATGCAGTCCGCAGGGATTACTATATTGTTCAAATGATGCAAAATCTTCAAAACAGCGAATACGCCGAAGCCTGTGTGTTTAAGGGAGGGACCTCTCTCAGTAAATGTTACCCAGGGTCTATCAATCGTTTTTCTGAGGATATTGATCTGACCTTCATACCTGTAGAGGATATGAATAATAAAAAATACAGCAGGGCCTTAAAAAGGATTGAGAATACGATCTCAGCTGGTTTTCTGATGGAGAAAATAGAGGCTGAGCGTAATGACCGGAACAAAAGCGCATATGTCTGGCCTGAAAATGAAAGCCGGGAAACCTGTCGCATAAAGCTGGAGATTGGCTCCAGTGTCAGACCGGACCCTTTTTCAAAGAGAAGTATGAAAACCTATATTCAGGAATACCTTGACGCAAAAGGCATGCATAATGTTGTAGAAGAATTCGATCTGCAGGAAGTCAATGTGAATACACTTGATATCACACGAACCTTCCTGGATAAGGTGATGTCTGTTAAGAGACATGCAATCTGCGGAACGCTTCCACGAAAGGTGCGTCACATATACGATGTTACAGTCCTTCTGGATCGCAGTGACATCCAAAAATTCCTAAAGGATACGGAACATCTGAAGCAGCTTTTAAGCCTTACAAAAGAAACCGACAGCCTCTATCTTCAGAAACGTAATATTTCTGAAGAATATGATCCGATGAGGGCATATGCCTTTGAAAACTGGAAACAGTATTTCAACGATGAAATTCGTAGCCGATACGAAACACTTCATGAGGATCTGCTCTATACATCGGATCGCCAGAGCTTTAAAAAAGCAATTCAAGCATTTGAATTTATCAGTCAGCTGTTTGCTTCAATCGGTGAATAAACAATTTAATCCCCAAGGATCTCCCGGCTCACGATCCCGGCCCGGTCTCCCACATATGTCTGGGCCAGCTCGTACAGCAGAACGTGATCGTCCGGCGGCATCTTGCAGAACCATTCCCAAAGGAACTCCCCCTCCGGCGTATAACAGGAAACTACCATCAGCGGCTCCTCACGGTATTGGAAGTCCAGAGCCGTCTGCTCTGAAAAATAGTAAAATCCGATCCGGTAACACTGCTCTCTCCCTTCCAGCAGGATCACAGGGCTATGATGATCCGTACTTCCTTCGCCGTTCCTGCTATCCAGCGCTGTCAGCGGACGGAACCGCTTTAACCCCATACAGTAGCCGGTTGCCTTATTAAAAACGTCGTCCTCTTCGACCGTCCAGACATCGGTTTCTGCCTTGCAGGTCACATTGTGGAAGTACAGTGTATGATCCCGCTCCAGCTCTCCCCGTGAAAATACCCTGTCCCTTCTGCCGTATCTGCCGCCTGCTGCCAGGATCCCTCCCATCATTACGGCTCCTGCCAGGAAAAAGAGCAGATGGTTCCAGATTTTTCTTCTCTCATTCAATTTTTCTCACCAGCTCCCCTTCCTCATAGCCATAGACCAGGTCATACAGCTTCGCATAATCGTCCGGCGGTAGCGTGCAGTAGCCTCCCCAGATCTCTTTACCATCCGGCCCGCTTCTGGAAGCGATTACGACCGGGTTCTCCCTGTGCGCGGAATCATAGGAAAGCTGGCCTTCCGGATCAAAAAAGCTGATCTGGATCCTGTATTCCTCTCCGCACAGGAATACTGCCGTCCTAGGTTCATCCATGACGCATCCCAGTATCATCTCTGTCACTGCAATATACCGGAATTTTTTTAGGCTTTTGCAGAGAGAGATCACTTCTTCGCACACCTCTTCCTCATTAACCCTTCGCGCGCTGAACGTTCTGGGACATGTATGATTTTCAATATAAAGAGCGCTTCCAGCCAGCTCCCCGGCGGAAAACAGCCTGGAATCATCCCGGCTGGCCAGGAAAACGCAGAACAGCAGAAGCACCGCCGCCATTCCGGCCGCCAGGGAAATAAAATAACCTGTTTTATTATGCTTCATCATTAATTTTACTGTTTTTGGTCAGGATATCACTCTGTTTTCGATTGAAAAAAGCGGGTGTTTCTCTAAAAGAATACCCGCTTATGGCCGTTATCCCCACATATCAGAACCGGATCCCGCCTCTTTTTTAAATATTGGGCATATTGGCCGTTGGCATCATCAGGACCTTTCCTGTGCCGCGGTATACGTTCACCAGCCCCTCTCCAGAGGCCGCAGAGCCGATGAGGCTCTTTCCGGACCGCTCCACCGTAAAGTCCAGAGTGCTGCTCCAGGCGATCACAAAATTCCCATCCACCTTCAGAACGTCGTTATCCAGGCGGATCTCAATCAACTCCTCTCTGGGACAGGAGGCCTCGATACACGCCACACCGTTTCCGTTGAGGCTTAAATTGAACAGTCCCTCTCCTCCGGCCACGGCCGAGGACAGGTTGGCCCGCATGACTGCTTTGTGCTTCAGGCTGGACTCACAGGCCAGGAAAAGGCCGTCGTCCAGGACCACAGAGCCGCCCCAGTCAGCCACATCCAGGAGGATCAGATGCCGGTAGGTGGGCTCCAGTACCAGGATCCCGTTTCCTGTATATTCCGGCTTAATGGTGGATTCCCCGCTGGCCTTTCCCCGTACAGCTTTTCCAAAGAAATCCCCCACGCCCTTGATCCCGGTGGTGGCGTTCACGTTTCCCAGCATCCACTGCATGGCTCCCGCCTGGATCGTAACCGGAGACTGGCTCAGATCACAGACCAGCTGACGCTTTTTCACATTCATCTGGGCGCTGTAAAAGGCTGTGACTGCCGATGACGGAGTGATGCTGAGATCCCGCTGGTATTCGATCACCTGGAACGCCCCAAGCCTGGAAATGATCTTCACATCATCGTTGTCTGTAAAATTAGAAATCTGATACATAGGCTCCCTCCCTTAAGAAATCTGATAATATTGTTTTTGAATTACGGATATCTTATCATATAAGGAAGTTTCTGGCAAGAAAAACGTGCTATCCCACCAGCTGCACCAGGATCCCTCCCAGGGTCAGCATCAGAGCCCCGCAGGACCTGGTAACGATCTGGGCAAATGGAAGGAGCTCCATGCGGTGGGCGCTGCTTAAAACGGCCACATTTCCAGAGCCTCCCATGTTGGTGGTGCACATACCGGCCGCAATGGCAGATTCCAGAGGATAAAATCCCGCCAGTTTTCCCAGAACTGCCGCCGTCAGCGTGATCACAGCCACCACTGCTGCCACCGCAAGCAGATAGGGAACCGTCAGCGTCTTCAGGATCGAATTCAGGTCGATCAGCGTGAATCCGATCCCCGTAAGGGCTGCCGCCGTCCAGCTGTTGATGGCAAACTGCCCCCACTCTCTGGCCGCGTCCTCCAGGGTCTCTGACAGGATCCCCGTTCCCTTCACCAGGACCACTGCCAGGATCATCCAGGCGTAGGTGGGGATCATGGGCACAAATTTATGGAGCACCGCCCCCAGCTGGTAAAAAGCAAAAGCTATGACCATTCCCGTACATAAGGAGCCAAAGGACGGCTTCATGGGAGGCGTTTTCTTCACCGGCCGGCCATCGTTGACCAGGATCCCGTTTCCCGTAAGCTCCGGCCGCCTCTTTCCAAGATTATTGAGCAGGCCGCCGAAAATAATGGCCACACAGTTTCCAAGGACTGTGGCAGGAGCCATTTTCGTCAGCATGGCCGAGGGGTCGGCTCCCAGGGCCTGGGCATATATATCCGAAAGGGGAACTGTGCCCGCAGTCATGCCGCCGCTGGTCATGGGCACTCCCAGGTACAGGATCCCGCCCCAGAAGCCCTGGCCCAGAAGGATGCCAAAGAGTCCCGAAGCCAGGATCCCCACAGCCAGAGAAGCCGCCGCCACCGGAAGAAGCCGCACCGTGGCCCGCAGCAGAAGCTTCCGGTCAATGTTAAACAGGCTCCCCGTAATCAGCGCTGAAATATAAAAGATCAGGAACCCGCTGTCATTGATGAAAAAATCCATGGTCGCATACGTCTGCTCCGGCAGTAATCCCACCGCCTGGATGGCCGCCGCGCCCAGGATGCAGATCACTGAACCGCCCAGATACGTTTTCACCACCGGCACCGTATTTCCAATGGCATTCAGCCCTTCCCCGAACACCATCAGCACCAGAAATGCCGGTACCAGGCTTTTGGGTACACAGCCCGTATACATACAGGCCGATGTCAGCGCCAGTACCCCCAGATACAGCCCCAGGGGCATTCCCAGGATCGTCCGGCCATGGTCCTTATGACCCACTCCCATCCCTGCCTTGTCTTCCTGTCTTCTTTCCAATGCTTCCCTGCATATTTCCAAAGCCTTTTCCTCCGTCTTAAAGCCGTCCGCTGCTGTTTTTAAAAGCTCCTCAGAGCGTCGCTGCCATCGTCCACCGTTTTTTCGATCCTTTTTACGATCACATCATACCCTGCCTTATCATTGATCTGTACATGGACCCGGTCGCCCACCTTATGGCCCAGCAGCGCCTTTCCCAGAGGCGACTCGGAGCTGATCAGGTTTTTAAGGGAATTTCCCCGGACTGTGGTGACGATCTTGTACGTTTCTGTTTCGTCGTCCTCCTCAAAATACACATCCACCGTATTATAAAGCCCGATCTCATCCTCTTTTGAATCGTCAGATATCACCTTTGCGGTCCTTATCATCCGTTCCAGGTACCGGATCCGGCTCTCATTTTTGTTTTTATCCTTTTTGGCTGCATAATACTCAAAGTTTTCGCTGAGATCTCCCTGGGCCCTGGCCTCCTTTACTGCTTCAATGGCCTCCTTACGGACCACCAGCTTCCGGTACTCGATCTCCTCCTCCATCTTTTTTATGTCATTTTTAGTCAGTTCATTATACATGTCTGTGTTCCTCCTGTCATGAAAGGCGGCCCTTTCCTCTGCCGCCGTGCTACCATCTTACCGCGGACCGGGAAAAAAATCAACCGGCAGAAGAGAGCCGGCGCAGTCCCCTGTACCGGCCTTGAAACAGCAAAGGCTTTTTATGGGTATACATGTGGAAATCTCACCCGCTTGTTCCGGACTGGTATTTATGCTACAATGTCTGCAATATCCATTCGCCGGGTGCCTTCTGGAGTTTCTTCCTTTTACATGGGATCCGGCGTAAGAATTTCCAGAAAAGGAGAACTCCATGCTGATCACGTTCACTGCCTATATCCTGATCCCCGTTTACACCCTCCTCTTTGTGGCGGGAAGCGACTGGTTTACCACAAACTTCTCCGTTCTCGGGAATATTGCGGGCCGGAACGAGGCCTTTGTCCTCTGGGGTCTTATGGTCGGGATCTATTTCTTCGTCTGTTTAAGAAAGATCTTCCGCCGCATGCCGGAAAAGCCCGCGGGAACCTGGCTGGTGCCTCTGGCCCTGGTGCTCCTGGACTTTGCCGTCACCACGCCCTATCTGCCGGAAATGTTCCCCTTAAAGGCTTACCTTCACATCGTCTTCGCCTTTCTGGCCGCCGCATGTCTGATCCTCTGCGTATTCCTTACGGTCCTAAAGCTTTACCAGAGGGATCCCAGGGAATACAGGCCATATCTCTGGGGGATCGGGATCATCGTGGCCGTCTCTGCCTTTCTTTTTATCCTGGCAGGGATCGTCAGCAGCGCCCTGGAGATCTTCTTTACGGTCTCCATGACCTGGATGGTCTATGGGCTTTATAAAAATATGACAGCAGGGGACGGCGTTTCGTAACGTCCCCTGACTGTACAGACAGCCTGTTCTCTGTTTCACTTCTCATATCATTTCATATTTTCAGGAGGGATCCGATTGCTGTATCATAAAATGCTTGAACAAAAGAACCATTTACTAAAAGAGATCCAGAACTTACAGCAGCTTCTGGCTTCCTGTCCGGATGGAGAGCTGATCTGTGCCAAAAATGGAAACTATATCACCTATATACATTCCCGCAGCGGGGGGGGGGATGTCATAGGGCACAGGTTCCTGTGACACAAAAACCCTCCCGGAAGAAATCCCGGGAGGGCTGTAAAATACCGTTTGAAATTGTCTGGCCGCCAGAAATTAACGCTTGCTGAACTGCGGAGCGCGACGAGCTGCCTTTAAGCCGTACTCACCTGTCCTTGATCCAAAAAGTCCAGTATTCATGCGGGTTTTCGGGCTTTCCTCTCTCAGTAAACCCATAGGTAAACCCACGAAATCGCGAAATTTTTGGTGCAGTTTAACGCAGCCCGAATGCAGCATTCACAACGCTGCTTAATTCCTCAAGTTTATTATACTTGACTTTCGCATAGATGTCCATAGTTGTTTTGCTGTTCTCATGGCCTGCCAGATACTGCACCGTCTTAGGATCAACACCTTTGTAAATCAGATTGGTGATGTAGGTGTGCCGCAGCATGTGCGGAGTCACCTTGAAGTCCATCGTATACACCAGCTTGGGATTATTCGGCTGATGCTCACCAAGCCTTGGCTTGATTCTATGCTTGATGGACTGTCCATTTACATAGGTGTAATAACAGCGTTCTGCGGTAGAACGGACTGTTATGTACTTCCAGACCCTCACAAACTGTTTTTCCGTCAAAACAGTTCCTTTCGAATTCGAGATCACATATTCCGATTCTGATTTTTCCCTTTCTTCCCTGAGGCAGGCTACCAGGCATTTGGGAATCGGAACATCTCGCTTCGCTGCCGGTGTCTTCAAAAGTGTGTTGACTACCGGCTTACCGCCTTCCACATGCCATGCACGCCTTACGGAAATGTACGGCGTTTTTTCATCCAGGAATACGCAGTCCCATTTCAATCCAAGAATCTCTTCTCTACGCAATCCCGCGTACAAGCCGATCATCACGAAGACATACGGCGGAAGCTCACGAATGCTCTCCAGCAAAATGGCAGTCTGTTCATCCGTCAACGCCTCGCGTCGTTTCGCAGGCTTTCCGCCTCTTGCGCAAATCGTTTTGGATGGATTCTCTTTGATTACCTTGCTCTCTTCTGCCGAATTAAAAATGTTCTTAATCAGCATATTGAGCTGACCATACATTCCGGAAGAACCTTTTGAGAGTGGAACCATCAGCAGCCGCAGGTCATCTGTGGTCACCTCGTCCATATACATCTGTCCAATCGGACCCACGATGTACCGATTCACCATTCGCGCGTATCCTTCCAACGTATTGGTTCTTACTGTTCCTGACCGCATCAGCAGCCATTTTTCGCAATACTCCTCCACAGTCGGATTCTCTCTATGGAAAACCACTTCCGCGATTTTCTTCTGGGCATCTTCCACCCGGTCATACAATTCTTCGCGTGTCAGTCCATAAATCGCCACTCTCTTTCCGTCTGCATCTGTAATCCGGGTACGGTAATACTGTACCCCTTTCATCATCACTGTTCCGTATTCCGGAAGTTCAGCAGGACGCTTTTTCCTTTTAGCCATGTATTCTCCTCCTATCTATCTTCATACATTGCGTGTTGTCACTTTTATTATCATGGCGTACACCACTTCCTTCAAGGATGTCGAATGTATGTAAAAAGGGCAGGGATTTTTGACCATCCCTGCCCCAAGTTTTTTCTGATTTACTCTTAATCCCACGATGCAAAAGCATCTTCCAGCACTCCTGCGAGCTGCTCTGGGCGATTATATTTCACTTTGGCGTAAATATCCATGGTGATCTTGCTGCTTTCATGACCGGCAAGATACTGAACGGTCTTCGGATCAACCGAAGCATGAATCAGATTCGTAATATAGGTGTGCCGCAGCTGATGCGGAGTCACCTCAAAGTCCAGACTGTAAACCACATTTCCATTGTGTGCTGCCTTTTGCCCCAGCACCGGCTTCACCGTATGCTTTACCCTCTTGCCATCTTCATAGCGATAATAGCAGCGTTCTTTGGTGGTACGGGTTACGATATACTGCCATAATCTCTTGAACTGCGTATAGGACAAAGGGTCTCCATCCCGGTTTGCAACCACATAATCTGATGTCGATGTCTTCTTTGCCTCTTTCAGGCATTCCAGAAGATTGTCCGGAAGAGGGACATTCCGATGCGCTGCCTTTGTTTTCAGCTCTGTCAGAATCACCGGACGATTATGCTCCGTATGCCAGGCTCTCCGAACGGTAAGGTACGGAGCCTCGCAATCCAGATACACTGAATCCCATTGAAGTCCGAGGATTTCTTCTCTCCGCAATCCTGCGTACAGCCCAAGCATTACAAACACATACGGCGGCAAGCCGTAAATGGCATCCAGCAGCTTATCCACCTGCTCATCCGTAAGCGGGAGGCGATCCCTCTGCGGAATCCCGCCCACATTCTTCTTCAGATAGATGGTCGGATTCTCATCAATAATCTTGCTCTCCATTGCTGCCGTGAAAATACACTTATATAGAACATTCACGGATTTGTACACGGATGCCGACTTTTTCGATGCCGCCAACAGTGCCAGGCGAATGTCATCTGCTGTTACATCTCCCATATGCATATCGCCCAAGGGCTTAATGATGTAGTTCTTCACTTTCGATGTATAGTCAATCAGCGTTGTCATCCTAATCTGTGCCGACTGCATCAGCAGCCATTTCTCGCAATACTCTTCCACCGTGGGTGTACTGCGGCGATACGTCTTGTTCTCAATCTGCTGGATCGCTTCCTGTTCCTTCTGGTACAGTTCCTCTCTTGTTCTTGCATATAAGGAAACCCTCCGTCCCTGCTGATCTGTTACACGGGTTCGATAATACTGCGTTCCCTTCATGCTCACCGTACCATAATCGGGAAGCATCATTCTTCTTGCCGCCATATCATTACCTCCATTCCTGTTGATGCCTTCATTATTGCGGATTCATCGTCAATACTCAACGATGTCGATTTTCACCGCCGAAAGCTTCGAGGTTTGCGATATGTCGCAGCACGTTCCATCGGTTTTGCACGGTGCGTACATTTTGCAATGTACTCTTGAATCCCCACTTCTGTGAAATAAACGCAGCCGTTTTCCACATACTGAACATAGGAGATCAAACCGTCTGTTCTTGCAGCATCCAGTGTTTTAACGCTAATTCCCAGTATACTGGCTGCCTCTTTCCTTGTAATCAGTTTATCCATCGCCTTCTTCGCCATCCTTTCGGCATTTGCCCTGTCTTTTTTTCTCTGCCTGTTCCGGAATGTAATATCCAAGCTGAATCCTTACAGCTTCGTCAATTCCACGCATCTGCCCCTTACTTACCCGCCCAAGATAGCGAATCACGCATACCTTGTCACAGGTGTCGAGCTGTTCTGCCAATACCATAGAAGGTTTTGCCAGTCCCTTTGCTTTACGGAGAAAGAAATGCGTTGGCTGCTTTCGCTTCTTCTCAATTTTTGATGTCAGCGGAGCAATCGTGATCGTCGGCGCATAATAATTGCCGACATCATTCTGAAGAACCACAACAGGACGAACACCGCCCTGCTTTGATCCGACCGGAACACCGAGATTGGCGAGATATAAATCACCTCGCCGATAAACCCAGTTTTCTTTCATTTGCTGTTGTCTCCAATCTCCATACACTGATATGGATAAAGCCTGCCAGATATCATGCTGATACAGCACCCAGCAGTGCTTTCTGAAAATATGGTTTCTCTGTACTTTTTCTTATCACCCCAGAGATGTAGGATTTCTCACAGGCGGCAGTGTGCTTCACTGCTCCATTGGACTTTAACCATCCCGCCTTCCTTATGGCCGGACCGCGAATTACGGAAGTATCATTGTCCCTGTCTGGCTTTACACCGCCGCCGGTTGCAATCCGGCATTTGCTTCTGCGAAACCGCTATCGCCCCGATGGGCTTCATGGCGTGCAGTCGAAGGCTCGACCAAACAGGAATGTACCTGAAGAATGAGTATTCAGTTTTCAAGGGACATCCGGACTTTCGTCCTTACAAAGTAAGTTTAACAAGAATCCTTCGGTTTCGCGTTGGCCTCGTAGGCGCACTTTGGTTGTCCTTGCAGGACTACCTACGGTTCGTTTTGACTTTTTCAGTGTCCTATGCAGCCGGATTGGAGCAAGAAAAAATACCCCGTTGGTTTCCCAACGAGGCATCGAAGACGATTCTATTCTGTTTTCTGTAAACTGGTACCCGTTTATCTCTTGGTGACCATTTGAGTCACGGCCAATGTATCAAAATAGCAAAGCTCATCTCAGCAAATCAGACAAGCTGTATTCTCCTTTGGGGATATTTGCTGTTCTGCGATACTCTTTTATGGCTTTCACCAAGAGCTGAGGGTTACTGAAATACTGCTTCACAAAATCATACGACTTCACATCATGCATCCGAAGATTTGTTTTACAAAATTCGCTTGGTTTTTTTCCAGAACGCTTAAATTGATCATATGCTCCTTCCGCATGAATAATCAGCATTTCAATTTCTGGAGCAGTAATGACATTTACCACGTCAATTTTCTGCTCATATGCTTTACTCAATCGAAATTCCTCTCTGCGAGAATCCAAAATCCGTATCACAGAAATCTGCTCATCGAATCCCTTCCGTAAGTATCGCTCCTCAAATCGTTTAGCACTTCTGCAACGGATAACACGTTCTTCCAACATTTCTTCTCTTTTGAAAATCAGAAGATCATTATCAACCAGTATGTCGATAATAGCTTCTTCGGCAGAGCCTTCACATATACACGCCTTGTATTTTGCTAATTCCATTCTGCTGCCTCCTTAATTGATTGAAGCAGCCAGGCTTTTCTTCAAGCGCATATACGCTTCATATGCTGGCGTTGTTCCTTCAAGGAAGCCGCTCTGGTAGGCATCACTCTTTTTAATATCATTACGTTTCAATATATAGCTCAAATTTTCTGCTGTAATGCCGTTACGGTTTCTTACAATACAAATTCCGTCATTTCGGTCATATTCATCCAGCAGTTCCGGATAATGTGTAGTGAAAATAAGCGTTCCGCCATTTTTGTTCAGTCGGCTGTCCATAAAGAAGCGCACTAAGGTCGTTACAATTTCCTTGTTGAAATGATTTTCTATTTCATCTACCAGAAGATAACCACCTGAATGAAGAACTTCCTTTACCATCGAGAATGTAATAATGCCCTTAATCGTACCAGAGGACAGATACTGCTCAAGGTCTGCCGCATTATTCAGGATAATCTCTTCTTCATCCTTAAACTTCAAGTGGATAAATGTTTTTCCCTCTGTCTGCTCAAAGCACAATTTCTCAATGGTTGGATCGAGAAATGCAATTACCTCCAATGGAATATCTTCGGTAAATGGAAGCACATTCACATTTGTATAGGAAAGCAAGCTGAATATTTCCACTGTATCATTCACCTTTTTATTATGTGCAATGACAAAGCTGACATCATCAGAAAGGTATGCTTCATCGCTATTGCGCTGCTCTACAGGCTTCATTCCTGTAAAATCTGTCAGATACTTTTTCGACTTAACGGTTGCAATCGGTTTTTCCCAAAGGCTTTCAGACAGAATCGAATACACATATTCCCCTGTTTTCGACTTCTTTGCTGCAATTACAGTTTCCAAGCAGCAGACGTAGCTGCGCTTATCATAAAAATATGTGCGGATTGTAGCCTTCTTCGCTCCGCCAAGAATACTTTTTGCCTCCACATGATTGATAGGCTCATTTTTCACAATATTTAAGGCTAAGCTAATGACCTTTAATACCGAGGTCTTGCCAGATGCGTTAATTCCAATGAAAGCACAGGCAGAGTGGAGATAGTAGTTATCCGTCAAACGGTAAAGACTGTCTTTGTCCTCTTCGCAAACACGTTGCTGCGTATAAAAACAAATATCCAGGTCTTTTTTGAATAATGGGAGTCCCTGTGCGGTGATGCGGAGTATTTTCATAGATAGTCCTCCTCTAAAAACGGCTTTTTCGTTTTTATTTTCTTACAGCCTTATTATACGTCACAAATCAGAAAATATCAACGGATTTTTCGTTTTTATTTTCCAAATTGTTTTTGACACCATAAAGTATCCGTTCCATACGGCGAAAGCCTTGTGATTGCTGACCTGTTCCACCGCATGAAATTTCCCCAACAGCAACAGATTTCAGGGTCATCTTGAAAAATGTAAATTACCAACTTAGTCAGAAAAACTTAGTTAGTGACCAAGTTAGTGAGCAAGATAAATCGCCGGACATCCCACACACAGTTTTGATTCTTTGTATCCACCTTATTGCCCACGGCAGTGATGGCGCTCAGTTATAGTGATTGGTATTGTAGGTTTTGCCGTCCGCAGCAGTTATTCGAGATTTTCGAATAACTGATTGCCGGACAGTTCGATCAGCAAATCACTCAGGATCACTCTATCATGGGCAAAGCCAATGATAAGTCCTATGACGCAACCCATGATACAACCCATGATAACTTAGAGGATGACACCCATCAAGATATCCACCAAGTTAGCCACCAAGATTCAATGCCGTCAGCAGTTATATTGCGCCTAATACCACATTTCCAACTCGTCCAAAAGGGAATCCTGCGGAAGCGAGGCAAACACATCATTCTCGACCGCACAGCGTAAAGAGTCTGTATTTCGTTTCAGTACATCCGATGCAGAAACAGCAGAAACCTGATATACATCTTCCTCCAGATGCTTACGCAAAAACACATAACTATGTTTCGGCAGGTTCAAATCCAGCATATCTGTATTATGCGTTGTAAAAATCAACTGTTCATCATCTCCGATACGATCCAGCATAATACCGAAAATCCGTTTTTCAATATCGCTCTGAATATAAGAAAAATGTTCATCACAATAATAGAAACTGCTTTCTTTTGTCGCCATTGCAGCAAGGAACATTGCGACATCTATTCCTTCTGCTGTACCACTGGACAGTATCTCCCGATTCAGCAGTTTACCTTCCTGAATGATGATTTCCGTTCCACCGCGCCGAATAATAAAGGTATCCTTCAAATCTTTTGATAAACTAACGTCCTGCAATGTAGGATCAAGCGTTCCAATAACAGCACGCAGTGTCTTCAACAAAATGCTTATATTTGCACCTGTAAGTTTCAAAGATTTTTCTATTTCAGGATATGCAAAACGATATCGAACAGCACCTACCATTTTCTTAAGTGCTGTAGCGGTTCTGGTTGCCTCTATCGTTTGATTTTTCAGCTTCTTTACACATTTTTCATACGAATCCATCGTATCAATGTCTGCGGTCTGATACTGAATGTCAATCTCCTGATTAGAAGCATCAATCTGAGCTGACAACCGCTGCAGGCGGTAATCACCATTTACAAAATCAATACTGAAGTATCCCTTATCGCCTGCAACCATATCATACAGCGGTGTTGGATTTCCATCAGTCATATATCCGAAAATACGAAGCAAAGCCTTTCCAAGGCTGGTCTTTCCTGTAGCATTTGCACCCATAAGAATTACAGCCTTCTTATAGCGAAACCGCTCTCTTCCTTTCAGATATTCCTGATCGATAATCGAATTGACAATCTTTTTGGGATAACTGAAATTGATATGAAAATCATTGAATCCATAAATTCCCTTTAACTCAAGGTCTAATACGATCATGTCAGAGCCTCCATTTCATTATTTCGCTTTATCCGAACTAATGATATCATATTTAAAGGAGCATTTCAAGGACAATAGTCCACATATCCAAGCAATATTTACATCTATGCTGTATATTATTCTCCATATTCCACGCCTTTATATCGTGTATTGGGCGTGTAGTTTAAGGACGTAATCGACATTTACGAGAACCGTCCTCATTCCGCCAAAGCTTATCTGAAATTTCTCGTCGAGTTTTGTATTATATCAGTTATAACTTATAAATTTACAATTTCGCCATTGAGATTCACCTGTAAGTGCGCTATACTATAGTCAGCCACGGAAAGGAGGCTAAGACTTATGATCAAACGAGAACTGTATATGAGCCGTATCCGTCCTTTTATCGGAACAGAGCTGATTAAAGTCATGACCGGTATTCGCCGCTGCGGGAAGTCGGTCATGTTGGAGCTGATCAAGCAGGAACTCACGGAGTCCGGCATCAGCCCGACACAGTTTATCTCCATCAACTTTGAAGATATGAGCTATTCCCACCTGCAAACCGCACAGGCTCTGCATGACGAGATCACCGCAAGAGCCGCCGAAATAGATGGCAAGGTCTATTTGTTCTTTGATGAAATACAGGAGGTCAAGGACTGGGAAAAGTGCATCAACTCTCTCCGTGTTTCTCTGGATTGTGATATCTACATCACCGGCTCCAATGCAAAGCTGCTGTCCGGTGAGCTTGCAACTTATTTGGGCGGTCGGTATGTGGAGTTTGTGATCTACCCGTTCTCATTCGGGGAGTTCATGGAGCTTTACCGTTCGATTGTGCCCGATGCGCCCATCCAGCAGTGTTTCCAAAAGTACCTGCTTGCCGGAGGTATGCCCTACCTCGCAAACCTTCGCTATGCAGATGCTCCGTCCAAGCAATACCTTCATGATCTATTCAACTCTGTCCAGCTCAAGGACATCGTGAAGCGGAATAAAATCCGGGATGTTGACTTGCTGGAACGGATCATTGCCTATGTGATTGCCAATGTGGGTACGACCTTTTCTGCGACCTCGCTTGCGAAGTTTCTGAAAAACGAGCAGCGTACCGTTGCCCCGGAGACGATCCTGAATTATATCAAATACTGCTGCGAAGCATACCTGTTCTATCAGGTGAAGCGGGAAGATTTGCAGGGTAAACAGATCCTTGCCTCCAATGAGAAGTATTATATTGCCGACCACGGCATCCGCGAGGCGGTCTTTGGCGGCAATATGCGGGACATCAATCTCATCTTGGAGAATATCGTGTATCTGGAATTGCTGCGCCGGGGCTATGAAGTGACCGTTGGCAGAACAGGCGATAAGGAAATTGATTTTGTATGCGACAAGCGCGGCGAAAAGCTGTATGTTCAGGTCACCTATCTGCTGGCATCGGAAGAAACGGTCAACCGTGAGTTTGGCGCATATGATAACATTCGAGACAACTTCCCGAAGTACGTTGTTTCGCTCGATGAGTTTGATATGAGTCGAAACGGGATTAAGCACCGAAATATCCGTGATTTCCTCTTGGCTGAGGAATGGAACTAAGTACGAAGCCCAACATCACGTTGAACAGCGTGGTGCTGGGCTTCTTTTATGTTGCGTTTCGGTTTTTTTTTGAGGATAAAACCTCCTGTGTGCCGTTTGCTTTTCTTTGTATAGGGAGAAAGCCAGAGAGGAAAAAGAGGGTGAGCGCAGGCTGCGGGAACGGTGTATGCTCCGTATCGTCTGATTCAGCTGAAAAATGCCTCGTCGGTTTCCCAACGAGGCATGTGATGTTTACGGATTGCCAAAATTCTTTTTAGATTTTCTTCGCAATCGTAGACAGCTCCGAAATAATGCTCAGAAGGTCATTTTTGACTTCCTCTTTGCTTGGCTCACTACCCATCAGAAGATAATCCGTGCTGACATGGAGGAGGCAGGACAGTTCGATCAGCAAATCAATGGAGCAGCTGCGCTCTCCATTCTCCATACGGCTGACATGCTGCTTGCTTGCCAGTCCCAGGCGAACAGCCAGTTCCTCCTGTGTAATGCCACGGGAAGTACGAACATCGTGAAGTCTCTTACCAAACTCTTTTGCGTCAAAATACATATGTTTCTCCTTCCGCACAGCCGGTACAGAACCGGACCAGCGGAAGGTCAAAAAAGGAGCCGCATGACGGTGAAGAAAAATCCTGTGCCGATAAAACAGAACATGGGTATTCCATAATTCTGTCTCATGCGGCATTCGGAAGACTTCGCCTGTCAGCGGCTCCACAGCACAGCTATGACTTATAAAATTGTGTTAATAGGGTTATTTATTGTCATCTCAACCATTCAAAGACGAATAGTAGAGCTGCAATCTCCGTAATCTTCTCATCTCCAAAACATTGAAAACGGTCTCGCGTCCGCAGGCCTTGCATTTGGTCTGCACATGTCCTCTGGTATCCTCAAAGACGATGATTGAATTATGTCGGCAATAAGGACACCTGACAGTCCTGGGCTTTTGGGAAGCAATCGCATCCTTTGCCCGGATGATTTTAATCTGCATTTCCGCAGATGGTTCCGATACTCTGATATTCCTGCTCATGGCCACACCTCCAATGGATCACGATATTCATAATCCTTTTTCCGGTTCAGATAGCCCAGTTGTTCCAATCGGATAGCTGCTGCTGATCTCGAAACACCAAAGACACCACAGAAGGCATCTATCTTCACTTGGTCACTGTCGTAAAAACGCCATCCATAACAGGTCAGAGGCTTTCTGCTGTTAATGAACCACATCGCCCGATCCACTTCTGACTGAGGCATCAGAATGGCAGCTCCCAGCGTATTGGCCTGCCATTCGTTCCAATCTTCCTGCGTTCTTAGGACGCGAGAGCCATTTTCTCGCACTTCCGGTCTCTTATGGCAGGCTATCTTTCGGTCATCGGAATCCAGCTGAAACAGTATCTGGTGAGCGCACTCATGCGCCAGCGTAAATCTGCGTTTTCCGCAGAGTTTCCGGATATTCGCTGGTTCAATGAAACTCTTGTCTAGAACCACATCATTGGTTTTCAGGAAGATGCTCCTCTGACTTCCATCAACCTCTATCTGATATTCTGTATCCACATACGCAGTCAGACCATAGATGCTTCCGTCCGAGGACAACTTTTGAAATGACACCTTCAGGTTCAGATAATCGGATGCAAACTGGTCAATGGGTGTCGGAAGTGCGAATCTTGCCGGATCATCTGCTTCGCTGCCGAAAAAGGACTTTTGAAAATCTCTTATCACTGCAACAGCGATTTCTTCTATGTTTTTCTGCGAAAGGATCATAGGCACGGCTCCTTTGCTTCAACGAACCATTTTTCATCTTCGTTGTACAGGAAACTCTCATGCCCACCGATCATGACCGTATAGCGGATTCCGCAACCACCCACCTTCGTGGAAGCAGCCCGACACTTATGTTTCAATCGGTCGATCTCATACACCCGTCCGTCAATCCAGCGAATCAGGCGCGGGCGGATATTCCCCGCTGCATCCACATCCAAATTCACAGGTACATATACTTTTCTACATTTCTGTTCCGACATATTCTACGCTCCTCCTCTGTAAACCGGCGAATGTGTTGACTTCTTTTTGCAAAGAACTCACCAGATTCTACCGGTGCTGTATCAACCAATCATTCCTGTCGGCATAACCAAATCCACTTTTCGCTCTGTCGGCATCTTGCTTTTCTGAAAAAGCATCCCATTCTTAATCGCATCTTTCCCGAATCGGAATCGAATCTGCTCAATTGCTGCGTCCAGCCGTTCCTGGCGATCCATTGATTTCACGTCAGTGAATAGGTCGTATTGTATCGGACAATCCTCTTCAAACAGGTTGATTGCCCGAACCGTCACCGAACGAATCGGATGCTCCCACTGATAATTCTTTGCAAACAGAGCAAATGCAGTTTTCGCCAGATAGGTGGGGCTTTGTGTCGGAATACTAATCCGGCACTGCCACTCCTTCGTGTAAAGCTCGTTGTTGCGGATGGAAATCGCTATTCCGCCCGCTTTCTTCTTATGTGTTCGTAGCTTGGTTCCGATCTCCTGCACCAGCTCCAGCATGACACACCAGACTTCGGCGTTATTTTCCAAATCCTGCATGGTCGTTATCCCGTGTCCGATGCTCTTTACCGGAGAAACATAATCGGAACGCATAACCGGCGAATCATCCAGTCCATTGGCATATTTCTTAATCGCCAGTCCATTCTTTCCAAGGCGGCACTCCAAGAAATCATCCGACGTTGCAGCAAGCTCTCCAATCGTATGAATTCCATAACCGGATAGAACCTTCTCGGTCGCTCTGCCGACTCCAAGCAAGTCAGAGGCCGGAAGACACCAAATCTTTTCCCGGAACAAATCTGCTTCGATGCAGGTAATCGCATCCGGCTTTTTCATATCCGACCCAAGCTTGGCAAAAATCTTGTTGAAGCTCACTCCTGCGGAAATCGTAAGTCCCAGTTCAAACTTAACCGTTCTGCGAATCTCATCTGCAATTTCAAATCCAGTTCCCATGCAGCCGCTTCCGGTCACATCCAGCCAGCATTCGTCCATCCCATACGGCTCGATCTGGTCTGTGTATCGACCGTATATCTCACGGGCTAATTTTGAAAACTTCATATATTGCTCATAGTGCGGCTCCACGATCACAAGATCCTGGCACTTCTGTTTTGCCTGCCAGATTGCCTCACCCGTGGAAACGCCAAACGCCTTTGCTGCATAGTTCTTCGCAAGGACGATACCATGCCGTTCCTCCACAGAACCGCACACTGCCACCGGCTTGTTCTTCAGTTCTGGGTTCAGCATACACTCGACAGAGGCATAGAAATTATTCATATCACAGTGAAGAATCACTCTTTGCATCCCGTATTCCTCCTCTCCGTTCGTGAAAGCACGAACAACTTTTCACGAACACATTGACACACAGCATTTCTTGTGATACTATAATTACACGAATTATATTTCGTGTTTTCATCGTCATTATAGCAAGCACAGTTTTTCGTGTCAATAGGTTTTTATGAAAAAATGTTCGTGTTCGTCATCAAAAAAGAAAGAGGTATTTCTATGGTCTTCAAAGAAAGGTTGAAAGAAAAAAGAACAGAAGCCAATTTAACTCAGGTAGAACTTGCAGAGAAGGCCGGTGTAACCGCCCGCACAATTCAGAATTATGAGCTTGGCAGCCGTAAACCATCCAATATGGTCACAATCCAGAAGATTGCAGATGCGCTGAATACTACTACCGAGTACCTGCTGGGAAGCAGCGGCACCTATGTCGTAGAAGCCCATGAAAAAGGCGGCGCAAAAGCAGCGAAAGATATTGAAGAACTGGTCAGCGAAGTGACCGGTATGTTCGCTGGCGGCGAATTAAGCGAAGATGCCATCGAAGGAGCTTATAAAGCTCTGACCGATGCCTACTGGATTGCCAAAGAGAACAATCGAGTAGGAGGGAAAATTAAATAAATTTTCCCGACCTCTCACACCACCGTACGTACGGATCCGTATACGGCGGTTCAATCAACTTAACATGTAACACATCTCTTGGTGTAGTAATCTATCATTGAGACTAATCCAAATTGGGTTAGTCTTTCTTTGTTTATTGCAAAATTCATAACTCTTCGCTGACACACATAAGCGATTCGACTACCTGTATATGCCGTAATCCAGGCTATATCCTTATCAACTCCAAGTTTCATCAAATTCTTTATTCGATTTTGCGGAGTTTTCCATTGCTTCCAGATACACATACGCAACCTATAACGAATTCTTGCATCTAGTTCTTTGCAGAGAGTTTTCATACTTCCTATCTTAAAGTAGTTAATCCACCCTCTTATAAGCTGATTGAGTTTCTCCACCTTATAGCTGTTGCTGACTCCCCAGCTACGACAGGTGAGTTCTTTCATTCTTTTCTTGAATTTCGCTACTGATTTTGCGTGTGGTTTTGCCTTAAGCTGATGTGCTCTTGAATCAAAGTAGAAACCAAATCCAAGGTATTTAAGCCCTTGTGGTCTATCTACCTTACTCTTGGTCATGTTGACTTTGAGCCCTAGCTTCTCCTCAATGAATCGTGAAATATTTCTCATGACTCTGTTGGCAGACATTTCGCTTCCGACCATAATAATACAGTCATCCGCATATCGTACAAAGTTAAGCCCCCGCTTTTCCATTTCCTTATCAAGTTCATTCAGCATAATGTTTGCCAATAATGGCGAAAGATTTCCTCCTTGTGGTGTCCCCACAATGGTATCCTCATATTCATCATCAATCATGATTCCGCTGACAAGGTATTTTCTAACGATAGAGATAACATCTCCATCTTTGATAGTTCTACCTATGATAGTCATGAGCTTATCATGGTTTACTGTGTCAAAGAACTTTTCCAAGTCGATATCTACAATCCAGTTATTACCCTCATTCATCATGTCGAGCGCTGTTAGAATTGCTTGCTGAGCACATCTGTTAGGTCTGAATCCATAACTATGGTCATGGAACTGTTCCTCATAGATTGGTGTTAAAACCTGTGCAATGGCTTGTTGTATGAATCTGTCTGTTACTGTTGGTACTCCTAGGTTTCTGACACCGCCATCAGGCTTTGGTATCTCCACTCTTCGTACTGGCTGAGGTTTATATTTTCTCATCCTTAACTGTTCCTTGATGATTTCGCCGTTCTTTGCAAGGTATTCTTTGAGTTCTGTGTACTTCATTCCGTCCACTCCCTCTGCACCTTTATTTCGTACGACTTGCAGATATGCTCTGTTGAGGTTATCACTAGACAATATCTGCTCCATTAGACTACTTGTACCCAAAGGGTATGATATGTCCATGCGTTCTTTCCTTTCCGTCTCGCTTGATTTGACCACCTTTTCCCGCTTAGTTACGGCAGATGTTGCCATTTCTGCAATCCGAGACATACTCAAACTTATTGATTGTTCGCCCCTTTGCTCCATCTCCATTACAGAGACTTCTTCACTACTATGGGCTCGGCTGACTTCTCACAGTTCGTTGTTACTAGGCTGATGGAACCTCTGTGAGACCTCCACGCTTAAGGTGCACGCTCTTTCTCTCCATATATCCGCCACATTTACTCTGCTACTACAAAGGTGATAGTTATTAGACTTCGTTGCTTCATGCCAACTTATCTCTCGTAGCCTAGCCTTATATGTGATTTCTGTTCGTCGGACCAGAGATTTGCTTACAGCTTCCTTCAGATTCTACCTCGCGATAGACACCCTTGCTGTTCGGCTATACACTTCCCACTATCTGGGCATGTTCGGGACTTGCACCCGTTAGAGCGCGCCCATGGCGCGCAAACATAAAAAATACGCCCCGAAAACGAGGCGTAAAAAATCCGATCAGTGATATTTATCGTACACACTTTTCGCTATACTGTAAACTGGAGGTGGTATGATGAATGCGGAACAGCTTTCACGGGTCGGTGAGAAACTGGTAAAACGCTGCGGTTCCAGAGACCCTTTTGAAATTGCAAGGCAGCTTGGTATCAATGTCATGCTTTGCGAAAATTTCGGCTCCCTGAAGGGAATGTACCGGGTGATTAAACGAAATCGCTTTATTTTCCTGAATAACAGTCTGGATGAAAATATGCTGCGCATCGTGTGCGCACATGAATTAGGGCATGACCAGCTTCACCGGAATATGGCGAAAACCACCCCGATTCATGAGTTCATGCTCTATGACATGAAATCCAAACCGGAATATGAAGCCAATATCGTAGCAGCGGAGATTCTGATGGACAGCAACGAAGTCCTTCGTTACATCTATGAATATGGATACACAGCCGAGCAGATCGCCAGCGCGATGTCCACTGACATCAATCTGGTTGCGCTGAAGGTCGCACACCTGGCAACACTTGGTTATAATCTGCACGCGCTGGAACATAAGAGCAATTTTTTGAAATAACGTATCTTCGAGGAGCCTTAACCGGCTCCTCTTTTTTGTTGCAAATTGTGCAGATGCCGTCTGCACAATTATCAGCCTAACATCTGCATGTGATAGAGCTTAACTTTTTCCTCGAACGGAAGCCCCGGATCAATGCCGACTTCTTCCCACATCACACCATACGGTGCGCCGCCATCTGTATATCCAGCGATAAAGGCAAAACGACCATCGCAGTCCTTATACAGCTCTGTCAGCCGTTCCCGTTCTTTCGCTTCCCGCTCCATTCTCCGCTGCTGGAGCCGCTGTTCTTCAGCCCGTTTAATCTGGTCGAGTTGTTCCTGTGTATAATTAACTCCAAGCTCCTGCAAATCTTTAGCGGCAGTCACAACATCCACATGAAAGCGTTCCCGGTAATGCTTGTTCATCTTTTTCGGTGAGCCGGTATAGGTGAGCAGCCACTGCTTGCCTTTGCGGAGGCGTGCTTCCTTTCGCTCAGCCTTCGTCAGTTTCTTCTTCTTTGCCATTTGCGGAATCTCCCGGATTTTTTGCTGATGACTTTGGTTTGCGCTTCTTCGGTGTCGTCAGCTCATAGCTCAAAGAAAGCAGGTCTTTGATAGCATCATCCAGTTCTGGTTTGCCAAGCTGAATACTGAGCCATTTTTCCTTGTTCATGTGATAGGCCGGAAAATAGCCGTCCTGCCCACGAAGAGAACCGATCAGCAGCGGATCACTTTTCACATTAAGGACATCAACGATGCCTGCTTCCGGCAGTCCCAACTTATCAGCAGATACTTCCAGAACCACACCATACCATTTGTTATTATCGTTGTGCCGCAGCACAGCATTCCAGTCATGCCAGGGGTATTCCGGCTCTGTGCCGTACTGCTGGCGTATCCATGTAAATAATTCTTGTCGTGTCACTCCATCGCTTCCCCACTATTTGTGGTTTGTGCAACGACCTGTTGCACAAATTCTTGCCTCAGATAACTTTCCGCAATGCATTGATATCAGAAATCATCCAGCGCAGCATCTATCTCTTCCAGCCGATCAATCCAGCCCAGGTCAGATTTCTTCCTGGTTGCTGGTCTTTTCTTATCACCACCAACCACTTCAAACCGTTTCTCTTCTGTCCCGAACAAACCTTTTACCTGAATTCTGAAATCCGGCTTGTTGTTGGTCAGTCCCTGCATGAGCTGTACATTCTTGTATCTGGGCAGGAGGATTTGACAGATAGCCTGAATGTCTTGCTCCTTAATACACGGTACCGCCATGAACTTTTTCGTTACGTAAGGCTTTATATCTGCCAGTACCTGTGACATCGAAGCTTTCTTTCGATTATCAGCCATAAAAATCTCCTTTCCCAGATATTTCATTTCAAGTTAAAGATATCGAAATCTCACCACAAAATGTACTGATTGGACAAATTGGGAAGCAGTACCAGAATATCCTCTTCCGTAAAATGTGTTGA
Organism: Pilosibacter sp. YYHA0881; assembly: GCF_051602715.1. Taxonomy (GTDB): domain Bacteria; phylum Bacillota; class Clostridia; order Lachnospirales; family Lachnospiraceae; genus Alitiscatomonas; species Alitiscatomonas aceti. The sequence goes on along the minus strand of NZ_CP175657.1, from coordinate 2,888,963 downwards.
CCTTGAAGTAATCTTATCACTCAGCTCAATACCGGTTCCGGATTGACAAATCCGCTCAGAAACATATCCAGTTGTCCTCTGGAATAAGCATCTACTGTTATCTGAATCGCCCATCTCATCTTTGGACAAATGCGTATCATATATTTTCTTCATATATGGCGTTTTTTAACATTGTTCGATATTCTTCATGAATTGCTGATGGGCTCTCTATCTTAATCTTACCACCCCATCCGAAGACCCACCTGTAAAATGTCGGGGATGGATATATCTGGACCGTGGCTCGAAAATGTTCATCGTCCACCGGTTTGGTATCTACACCAATTCCAAATTGGTCAATTACGTGCATCATCAGATTACTATTACATAATAGGGAAACTTCAACAATCTCATCTGTTCCGTACATTCTGAACACTTCTCTTGAATACTTAGAAGGATCAAAGTCTTCCGGAATCGGAATAATATCATCCGGCAATATTTCTGGGCAATCATTAATTCTATCCACGCGAAACGCATTCACTTCCTGTCTGCCATCGTAAAACCCGACAACATAGTAGTAATCACCATTCCAGATCATCGTATACGGGCTAATGATATACGGCTTTCCATCGTGTCTCAACACTCTTTTTTTATTCACATCGTACTCAAAGTACTGAAACGATATTTTCTTTTCAGCATGAATAGCTTTACTGATGGATTCGACGATAGCATAATTACCCGAGTCCGATACTTTGACCTTATTGGCGAAATAAATATTCTTTCTCAGTCTATCGGCATTATAGTCGCTGGTAAGTGTAAGAAGCTTATCAAGCAGTTCATTCGTTTTGCCTTTCGGAATAAAGCGCGATGCCTGAACGGCATCAATCATCAACTTAAGCTCTGGAATATCAAATGTACGATCTTCCAAGTAATAGTATTTATCCTGAGCTCTTTGTTGATTAACTTTTATACCGCATGAATTTAAGATTTCCACATAATTCTGAACAGATACTCTGTGAATCTGTATGTGGTATTTTTCATCCATGATTTTCAAAATTTGCTGTGTTGTCAAAGGGTGCTCACTATCAGAATAATGACGTAATATCTGATACAAGTATAAAACCCTTGCATGTAATTCATCCTTTTTCATGGTTGTGTCTCCATTTTTGAAATATGCGGTTCAATACCTGTCATCGTTACTTGGTTTTCAAAATATCCACAATTGCCTTTGCTATTTCAACTGCGTCGGATTCTTTATTGTCTCGTCCAAAAGAAATGCGGATAGTTCCATAAGCATATTCTTCCGGAACCCGAATCGCCTGTATCACATGAGATATTTGGGTGTTAACCGAATCACATGCGGAACCTGTTGAAATAGCAATACTTTTAAGATCAAGTCTGTGAAGTAGCATTTCTCCACTTGCATTGCGAATAGACACATTTACATTGCCAGGAATATGATTGGTGCTGCCATTGCGGATATAATCAATACCCGACAATTTGAGCACATCTACGAATTTATCCTCAAGTTGATGGATACTATTCTGCATCTGCTCCATATAGTCGCAGTTCTTTTTTAATGCTGCCGCCATGCCAACAATGGAAGCAATATTTTCGGTACCAGCTCTCATGCCATGCTCCTGTGCGCCGCCATCAGCATACGGAAAAATTTTTGTCCCAGACTTAATATAGATAAATCCAATGCCTTTAGGACCATTAAATTTATGGGCCGAAGCCGACAGCATATCTACGCCGAGTTCCTTAACATTAATCGCAATATGTCCCACGGCCTGCACTGCATCTGTGTGGAATATGGCACCGTGACTATGAGCAATTTTAGCAAGCTCAGGAATCGGTTCTATGGTACCTATTTCGTTATTTGCAAGCATCACAGACACAAGACTGGTTTCATCTGTGATAATTGCTGACAGCATATTTGGAGATACAATTCCTTCATTGTCCACGGGAAGATATGCAACCGGATATCCGAGCCGCTCTATGGACTTGCAGGCGTGTAATATCGCGTGATGCTCAATCTGGCTGGTAATAGTTACTCGGCGATTATCATATCGAGGCATACCTTTAATCGCCCAGTTATCGCTCTCGGTGCCGCCGGAGGTAAAATAGATTTCCTCCGGCTGAGCGCCGATGCAGCTTGCAATCGTTGTTCTCGCTTCGGAAAGAGCCTTCCTGGGTTTACGGGCAAAAGTATATGGCTGTGAAGCATTACCGTATTCATCCTGCAACCATGGCAACATCTCATTCAAAGCATCGCTATCCAGTTTCGTTGTTGCTGCATTATCAGCATAAATAAAATGCTTCACGATTTCACCTCATTCAAAAAGCTTACATCCCTCATCCTTGAATTCTTCGATTTTTTCATTTAGGTCATCAACTGTAACATCCAGATAATCCGCAAGGCAATCCATACAATAAAAGTTGATAATGTCTTCGCCAAGCAGTTTCTTGTTGATTCCTAAGACATTCTTTTCTCGGATCTCCTTGCCACAAATCACACATTTAGTTTTCATTAGACAACTCCCTTACCGTGAATACGGGCATTTCACGGTCTTCCTTTCTGTACTGGGCCGGATCCATTATGGCAAGTTGCCGCCAGATATTCTTACGCATCTCAATAGCCGGACGAAGGCAGTACTTTGTAAATTCACGCACATTAACATCCTGTGCACTGCGTACATGAGGGAAGAAGAGCTTTAAGTAAGCAGTAGTAACTCTCTTCACGGCTTCCACATGGCGGATATATGCATCACCAGGCACTTCAACCAGTTTATCTACAATTACTCTGTAGCTGGGATCTTCACGCAGCAAATGCATTATCGTGCAGAAATACTCTGAGTTCAGCCCCCATCCAGATATCTTCATCGCATTGGTCATCGGAGGAATATCCCACCCCTTAATAAAACCATGAAAACGGTCGACCATCGCAGAATCATGGAATAGCGCCGGAAGTTTGTCAAACATCGGCATAGTTTCATCCATGTCCTTCTTTTCAATATTGCCCAGCAAGATCATTCCGGCGTCAGCCGTTCCATCGTGACCTGGAATAGAAACCTTACCGTTTTCCATATAAGTCTGGAGAGACCCCCCCATCTGTTTCTCGTCTTGGAATCTTAGCTTATGAACTTCATCAAACGCTACATAGTCATTGTTATAGACAAGCCCCGGCTGACGTTTGCTCAGATCATAGAACAGCTTTGCACGAGTCATATATCCCGCTGAAAGATTTCCATATTTGCTGATAGAACCGAAAATATAGGACTTGCCGGTTCCAGGAGGTGCTAATTCAATCAAATTGAGCCTCTTCTCTACAAAAGGAAGAAGTCTTGTAAGGACTGCCCGTTTTTGATTTTCGTCAGCATATCCACTTGCATTGTAGTCAATAGCTCCAAGTAGTATATCAATCCATTCATGAATATCAAACTCAGCCCTAAGTTCCTTATAATAATCCAAGTCAACCGTGTACGGACAAAAGTCCGTAAAACTAACCAGCTTGATTTTTCCCGGAAGTTTAGGAGACGTTGACGGTAGCCGATACCCCAATTCGACAACACCCCAGATTTCATTTCCCTTGACTAATTCATCTTTGCATTCAGCCCAAACATCGGGTTCGATTATAGTTTCGGCATTGGTTAATGCAAAGTCCGGAAGAGAGAATGAAACCATCTGGTCTTTAATGCTTATATCGACGGATATCCGAGTAAGAATCTTTACGTGCTCATTTTCAGTTATGATACGATTCTTAATGTTCGTCCATTCATCTTTATTCGGCAAAAAAGTATGGATAAATTCCATTATCTCCTCAATATCAAACTGTCCCTCAGAATCTTCAAACTTCTTTAATACCCAATCTCGCAAAAAGGAGGGAAGTTTCAAGTCCGAGAAAAAGTTGCTCTGCTTAAGATCCTTAAACACCGCCATCTCATCAAAGCACTCTACCAACTTTTCTTCTAATTCAGTCAAAAGAACACCCCCTTACAATATATCATTTGACTTAAAGCCTTCTTTTTCAATCCTGAATTCCAGCCCAGTTGCTATCATAGTTCCTCCTACATACACATCAGCTGTATATGTGTTTGCTCTGGTTCGTTTCGACATTTCGATTGAGAAGGAATGACCGTCTGTTGTATTGGCTTTATATTCCGTATTTCCTACATTAACCACAATATTGTCAATTTTAGTTGTAGAGTAAAATTCAATGATTGGGGGTTTTCTGATGCTGCTCATCACAAGTGGTGTCTGTACGATAATCTCAATATCACCCGGCACATACGAAAGCTCAATAACGGGCACGGCAACCTCTTCCAAGGTGGCGCCTCCATGTACCTCAACGCCCATCAGTCGTCCAGGTTTGAATCTTTCATAATTTGCAACAACTGCATACTCATCATTTTCGCCGGCCTGTACAATCATTGGCATACTTCCGGTTTGCTCTGTGTATGCACATACACGACCACAATGGGTTCCCTTGGCGTCAAATTCTCCATCAATCAGCTGGTTCTTCAGGACAACCAAGCGGCTTGCACCGTGATCGGATACCAGAATTGCCTTGGTATACTTTCCTTTAGCAAGATCCAACTTGATAAGATCGAGCACATGGTCAATAATTTCCAGCTCGCGAATCAGATGTGTCGGATATGGGCTATTTTCTAAAGTGAAATTTTCCGCCCCATGGTGCTTAATATCATCGATCTGCTTAATGTTCTTGCATTGAACATTGTGTTCTGCAAAAACGCCTAAGAACTCTTTGTTGCGCGAGGTAATCGACGGAAGCTCAGAGCGACAAACCGTAATCTTAGGGAGGAGTTTTTTCTGCTTGCTTTTTTCCGAGATATATCCCAGAAATTCAACACCCATTGCATCTATGAAATAGGCAAATGCACCAGACATATCAATGGATTCGATCTTTTCTGAGCGCGCAGGAAGAAGCAGATTGTATTCTCTTTTGACAGCTTGCTCCTCGACAAGACTATAGAATTCCGGCGTGATTCTGTTTTCCAACTTACAAAATTTGTAATCCTCAAAATACCGATTCAGCAGAGCTGCATTGAACTTGTATGGCACCAAGTATGCATACAGGTCAGGGTAAATATGCTGCAACACGCTTCGAAGTTCATTATAGGAGAAGCTTCCTGAATAATCGGCAATACATTCCAGAATAAGCTCCTTCTCAAGTCTGTGCGAGTCCGTAAAATAATACAAGGCATCCTTCTTCTTGCATTTGATATATCTGCAATAGTCGAGAACTTCATCATCAGAAACTTCCATCTGATTTAATAAAGCCTTGCGGCAATCGTACAACTTCCAGAAGTCAGGCGATTTGCAGTCTAAATCCACAAGACCTCGAACAATCCAATGGACAAGATCTTCATAAGCATGCGCCTTATGACTTGCCAGTTCGAGGCACTCATTTTTAGCACCAAACCGTTTAAGAGCAATGAAATATAGCCATTTCTTCGCGTCGGTATAATCCTGTGAAGCATTGATAAACAATTCCAAATTGCTGTACAAACCAATCTCGTGATTTATGGCGTTGGCCCAATCTCCTTGTTCCTGCAGGAGAGAAAGAGCATAGGCCCATTGCTCATCTGTGCCCATGTCTTTGGCCATCGCTTCGGTGGACTGATCAATACAGCACACGGCATCATATGGATTCGCTTCCTCAGATATCCTAAATAGTGCATAGGGATATTCCTCTGGATGATGCTTTGTTTTTACATACAAAGTATCAGCATCTGTAGTTTCAATAAATGCAGGCAAGTTCTGTATTCCTTCAACCCAGTCTTCGTTTGTGACTTGGAGCATCGGGTTTACAAAAACAATGTGGGACTTTGGCGTAGCAACACCATCAACGCTATAAACCAGTCGATTTAAGCGCGAATCTTTGAAGCTTAGATAGTCACGACATTGAAAACATAGTACAACGACATGACCCTCTAAACTCATTTGGGCAACAGCCGTAAGCTGAGAAGAGAGTTCTTTTGCTCCGATTAGCTTCCAACATGTGGTAAATCCCGTCAGAAAGATATTTCCTTGCAAAGTAGCCAAATCATTTAGCAAATCTGCAATTCGGGGATTCTCATCTTCTGAACTGTATTTTTCAACAGTCAGAAAGATGTTTTCCCCTACTTTATAATGATCGACTATAGCAGCCATATCTTCGACAGACTCCACATTTACAAATCGGGGAGCACTTTCATCTTCTCTATTGAGATAGCGGTCTATCGAACTATAACATCTTTCAAGTGTCAAGATAGTGCCCCCTTTCTTAGTTGTCCTTGATAATCTCGATGCCGACAGTCATATTTCCCCTAATCAGCTGCTTTAAATAGCGCTTTACGTCCTCAACATCCATGCTGTCTATTTTCTCAAGCGCAGTATCGCAACCTGTCTCATCGTATTTAGCCTGTGCCATCTCTTTGAGCTTGGTCTCAACAGAAGGCAGACCAAGCCAAGAATACGGTGATCCAACAGTACGAACTAAATAATTTCTTACATCATCTAGATCCGTCAGAATGACGTCATAGTTTTTGATAATGCACCGCTTAAAAGCTGCATCCCTTGCTTTTCCATCCTTTAAGGAATCATAGAAGCCAGCAGATTCCAGATATTCCAGTGCCTTATCAATAGAACCTGCGTCCGGCTGGTTACGATTTAAGGTATCAAATGCAGCACGAGCCTGTTCAATTTCCGTCTCCGGAACCATGCAAAGAACAGGTGTTTTGAATTGCTCAGACCACTTCTTCGGCGATTCTGTACCTGTCTTTTCGCTCCACAGCTTGCGAAGCTGCATGGATTTACGGGTAAGCTTGAATTCATTAACGGTCTGCTTAATCAAATTTACATAATCTGAGCGTTCCATTGTGAAGACATCATTGCCCTTGATAGCCTGATACAGATCTCGAATCTCATCATCTGTGAATTCACTCAAATAGAACGAACATGCCTGCTTAAAGATCTCAAGCTGGTTAGAACAATAAGAAACAAAGTCATTTGCGTGGAGAGTCAGTTGATTCAAGAAATTCTCGCGTTGAGATTCAGGCAAAGAACCGGATTTCTTGATGTTATACAGCTGGCTCATGAAACCTTTCTGATCATTCCAGTAGTTTTCTGCACACAAATATGACATTCTGATTGTCTTACACTTTGTACACCATTCTTGCACAGCGTTATCAAATGTAAGAGCACGAGGATTGACCTTATTGCTCTCCACAATAATACGATATTCCAGAATAACCTCACGAATTTTCTGGTCAGCCGTTTCTTTGTTCCATACCCAATTTGCAGCATCGGCATCAAATTTTTTTCTCAGCCGATTGATGTACTGCCCATTATCACTTACAGTTTCAGCCAGCTTGACCAACTCACCGCCTTCAAACTGATGAAGATATGCATCCATACCTTCTTTGCACTTAGCAGAGGAAAGGATTGATTTCAAACCAACAGACGTATCCTCATGTTTAATACACAGTGCTCCAATAGAGATGGCAATATCGCTATCAGTTTTCTTGCTTGCAGCTCCGCTGTTCGCGATATCACTGAAACCATCAATCAGCTCCACCATGATATCTTTTTCAGTCTTCAGGTTTTCGGTATCAAGAATATACTTGAGACACCAGATAGGGAACGAAAGTCCCTTCATCTTGTCTCTAATGCGTTCTCTGGTCTGTTCAATAGAGGTGCAAAGATTGCGCTGAATACCAAAAATGTCAGAAGCAACGTCACTGAATTTACGCTCTTCGGGCGTCATCGTGACGATAAACTTATCCTTATAGCGAGGATTCGGAGTGTTCTGGAGTTTGATAACCTCATCGATCATAAGACGCAGTTTATCTGTACTCATGACATCGTTTGTGAGACCATCTGTATAAGTGAACGAACTGACAGCATACTCCTTCAAGACAAATGCCAAAACGAAAACGGACAAATTGCATGGCATAAAGCCATAAGGCTTATCCATCAATACCGAATAAATTTGACGAATCGAGACGCGACCATTCTTCTTAAATTCGTCAGCAATGATCTTCTCTACTTCAATCTTAATCTTGGAAATAAGGAGATACGGTTTATCCACCCAATAATTCGGATGCTTCCAAGCGTCTTCACCAATAAAGTTTTCCAGTTTTGTGTTCGGGTTAGAGGAGCTGAAAACGCCCTTTTTCGTCGTATCCTCAGCAACCGCTGCTTCAACACCAAACTTCACTGCATTTAGATCCCACATTGACGAAGGAACCGCAGATCCGGTTTCAAGTGAAAGTGGATAAATGGTACTGTTGATGAGAGTCAATTCAGCGTACAATGCGGCCTGCGTAGTTGCGCGTTCGCCGGCAGGCTTCTGCTTAGAATAGATGCGATACTCCCCATTCTCGATTCGTTGACGCCATTTTTTCAGAATATCTTTTGCGTCGCGCTCATATTGACGAGACAAGTCATTGTCTTTGCCCTTCTGGTAGGTCGCATTTGCCATTGCGTTTGCATATTGATCAAGCAAATCATTTCCGAGAGGAGTGATAGATGCATCAATAAAGGTGATATGATAGGAATCATCCTTCAGCAGTTCATTAATCATCTTTCCGATTGCAACGCTTTCCTTGTCATCTCTGGCAAAAGTCATAATCGCCATGAGCTTGTTTCCAAGAGAAGACTCCAGATTGCGCAATCTGTTAGCCTTAGACTTCAAGTCGCTGGCGGAAGCACATTCCAAATGGAATCGCGCCTTCAAAGCACCTGTTAAAGAGATGGCTTCAGAGATTTCGCCCTGCTCCACCAGTTCAATGGTTGTCTTTTTGCGCATCTGATCCTTCAGTTCTTCAATTACACTGTCATCTGTAACAGACATACGGGCAGCAAACTGATACTTACCTCCACCGATAGGCTGCTGATAAAGGATTTTTTCTCTATCCATTTCAGTCGCCAGGCGCCCGGCAAGGCCCTGGTCCAAATCAGAACCTTCAAATGCATGGTCAATATTTTCAACATTTGGTACAAACAGATCGACAGAGCTGCCTACCTTCTGAGAGATTGCCTGCATTAGCAGTACTGCTTTCAGAACTCTGCGATGATCGGAACTCAGATTCTGATCCTTGGCAGCATTATAGTAGTCGAGAATGCTGCGAATATCGTGAGCAAGATATTCCTTGCCCTTCTCATAGAAGAAGTCCCAGAGTTCGTCAATAGTCAGAAGCGGATTGGTATCGAAAGGTCCATAATTATCAATATACCACTGAAATCCTTTCAGCTCATCGCCGCGATCGTTCTTAATAAAGTCAAACATACTACGCTGATTAGAGTCAAATGTAGCAGAGATATGCTTTAGGAGCAGAGCTGTATACGGATGAATCGGGAGAATGCTCTGCAACTCCTTGTCACTGATTTTTGCCTTCTGCATAACCAGCTTGCGGGAACCCTTTGTTCGATCACATAGCTCGTCTACCGTTTCCTCCCATTCCTTCAGAATCTGCGGATCCTCCTTTTTTGTCATGGCAGAACCCATCAGACGGAACGCCATATTATCAGGCAGCGATATCTCACAGATAGGGTCAATAAATCTGCCCTTAATCTTGCCGAATTCCTTGTCACCGTCAGGGAAGATATGCATAGCATCGTGAGTGACAATCAGCATGTAAAAAGGTGCAGAACTGCTCAAATCAACAATTCTCTGGAATCCGGTAAGACTGCGCATGTTATTACGGAAGTATTCCGTAAACTCATCCCAGATGAACATAATTGCCTTCAAATTATTCTCTTGAATGACAGCCTCAATCCAGGCAGTCAGATGGTCAGCGTCTAGCTGCAGCATCTGCAAATGACGCTCTTCTGCTACCTTTGTAATCTTCGACATAAGCTCAATCAGGCTGTCACCAGTAAAACTATTGAGATTTGCAATAACAGCATCCGCATCTGCGCCACCGAATATCGGACGGTACGGTCCGGTAAGCAGGCTGTTGAAGAAATCCTTGTTCAGAGAATCGCTAATCCACTGAACAACAGAGTCCTTTAATGCTGCCTCAGTTGTATCCATACCATTTTCTTTTAATGCGTGCTGAATACTTTCCTGAATGGCAAAAACCAGACTGTCATCGCCATGAATCTTGGAAGAACCATATCGGTGAACCGTCAAAATCTTCTGCTCTCCGGTTTTAAGCTGCTGAAACTGATTATATAAATCATTGCTAAGCTGATCCGGATATTTATCAAAGTAAGCCTTTGTATCCTCCGGCGAAGCCTCAAGCAACTTCTTCAAAGTTAACACAGCATGAGATTTACCGGTACCATAGGCACCTTCAACCCAAATGGACACTTTCTGCTTTCTGGAGAGAACACTTACAGTATCCTTCAGAAGCTTTATAAAGGTTTCATGCGGATAGAACTTCTTCCAGATATCCGGATTGTTATTTATTACTTTTTCGTTGATCTGCGGAAAATACTCCGGATCAATGTCAAAATAGTCACGGTATTTATCCAGCATATTGCCATCCCTCCTTATCAGAATAGACTAAGAACATCTGCTGATGTCTTGTCACTGCGTAGCGATATGTTGTCCAGGTCAATCGTAAATGAGCAGTTGATGAACTCAGGATAGTTTACGCTCAAGCCGTTGAGAATCTTCTCCATCTTATCTCTGTCAATTCCGAAAATTTCCGTCGGGCTTACGCCATCACTGTCAATATCATGATTCAAGAGACGTGTCAGTGTGAACTGATAGTAACCATCGCACGCCTCTGCAAACTTATAGAGAGAGTAAAGAACGACAAGAGGCTCCGGGTATTCCCAAGGAGATCTTGTAATAGATACAACCCGATTCTTTTCTTTATATGCGTGTCCCATACCAACTTCGTTAAAAGGCAAATCAACGAACCTACCAAACGAGCTCCAGATATCATTTACCCAGCTTTCTTTTGCACCATCCTGCACAAGCAAAGAAAGTGTGTACTCTTTGCTGTAAGTCTCTCCCATATTCATACGCTTAACAAACCAGTTGATTTGAGGCGTATAAGATAAGTTTGTGAACATGATGCCCCATGCGGCAGGCTCATCCAAACCAATCTTATCAATTATTTGAGCAGTCCTAGTAAATCCACCTTCATCAAGCAACTCTGAATCTCTCAGAAAACGCTTAAAAAAACTGTACATCTGTGAACCCAGAGAATGCTTCTGATCAAAATCGTTTTTGTACTCAAAGTACTGCTTAAACCAGTCAGCTTTTGGAGCGTGATGTGAATAGCAGTTAAGGCTTTTATTTGCAGACATCGATAAACCTCCCTTTGGCATTTCTAAGGACTTATAAACCAAACAGCCCTTTTCAACTTTATGACATTGCGCGCAATGTACACATTGTTCACTAATCGTCACTTTACCATTTACCATGGAAATGCAACCATTATGGCAGTCAGCTTCGCATTCTCTACACCCGATGCAACACGCCGATTTACGAAAAACATTTTTAAAGAGTTTCACAAACAACGGATTGCGTTTAGAATACTCTCTATCATATCGAACCTCATAGCCATCCTTGATAGGATTCAGAGTAAAGGTAATTTCCTCATTGCGGAACAACATCCTATACGGTGATTCATCATTTAAGAGTACGCCGATGGTTTTTATCCATATTTTCCAATCTACCTTAGGATTGTGAACTTCAATTACATTCTCCGTTTTTGTGGTTTTTTCTTCATATCCCATACTAATTGAAAGATCTCGTCCATTCTTGCGAGCTTTCCACCCACCGTTCGCAATGAAATCCTCCAAAACATCCTTATCCGGTAGGTGTTGTTTATACAACTCTCTGATGATGTTTGCATAAGTATCGAACGAATCTGGGTAGCATTCCCTACTCATATACTCATTTCTCTCAGCAGCACGTGGACAGACTAAGCATCCTGCCCTTCTGTTACCTTTCTTATACGCTTCATTTAAAATCAAGTCGTTTGCATAGATGTAGCAAAATAGTTCAGCGGAATTCCATTCGAGAATAGGGTTACAGCTGTATTGCCCCTTGTGTTTTTCTCCAAGGCTAACATAATCGTATTCGCTGCGAGATAAACTTTCACTTCCTCTAACCCCAATAAACGCCATTCCGGTGAAATTGTGCTTACCAGTATATTCGCGAAGTGCTATCACCTGAGGTGCTGTCTTGTGAACACTGCAACACCATCTTGTGACCGTTGCCGGTGGGCCAAACTGTCGCCAGGTATATTCGGGTGAAAGCTCTGATTTTGCACGAATGAACTCAATGCCCAAGTTTTTGCACCATTCTTCAGTTAAATCTACTGTCTTGTAAGTGTCGGGAAATTCCATCCCTGTATCACCAAAGAGAACCTTGAACGCATTATGGGGAAGTGCTCTTTGCACGATATCGAGAGTTACAATACTGTCTTTTCCTCCACTGAAAGCTACGTAAAAAACATCAGCTTTTTTCTGATATTCAACATAGGTGTTATATACCTTTTTGATTGTTTCCTGAACAAAGCCTTCCATGAACGGAGCATTTTTACTTACCATTGCAGGCACATCAACAAAACGTAATTTTCCACCCTGTGGCTCCGCTTCTTCTAAGATTGCTATTTCAGGCGGAGAGCATAATGATCCACCCTTGGTCTGGGCAATCTTTCGCCCACGATACCAATAAGTATTTGCTTCTGCCCACATATAGGGGTAAGTGTCGTCCTTTTCATAATCCCAATACCGGTCAAAGCCCAGCATATCCAATTCCTTGTAATATACCGGACGAGGCTCTTTACTGAAATTCAGCGGAGTACTGTTCAGTATATAGCCTCCAGTAGATGGGTCCCAATCATAGGAGTACATATTTCATCTTATCCTTTCTTTGACCGGACCACTTTCGCCTCGGTTACTATTCTTCCTATATCGCTGTAGCGTCTACGGGCGATATATCCCTGCTGTCGCAGATATTCCAATGCAGAATCTTCATTCAGCACAATATTACTGTTTGCCAGAATCTCAACCAGAAGAGCATTAAAATTCCCAAAGGAGGATGCCTGTTTTACAATAGCGCCAGCGCACATATTGGCACTGTACCCAATGTGGAGCAACTTGAATTTCTGGCTGTAATTTGCGACAAAATGCTCCAGCAGATATTCGTTCCACGGATAACCGGCATACGGAAATGTTCCAAAGTCACGAATTCCCTGAAGCGACATATATTGCCCTGTGCAAATTCGCCCGATTGCCTCATCAGTTGCTTCAACATCAAACTGCGCCATATCCTGAGAGACAAACTCATTTTGACTTATGCGCAGAGAATTGGCATAAATTTCATCAAAATAAATCGTAGAACCAAGTTCCTGTTTCAGAACATTCAGCTCATCCAAGGTAAATCGAGAATGTTTACGGCAGTACTTTGCATACACTTCTGCCATGGACAAATCCTCGCCATACTTGCTGATAATATTACCATTGAAGGAAAATCTATCGTTCAGCTTATACCCGATAACATTTCTCATACCGATCGGCGCAATCCACTGGTACATTTCTTTAATGTCAGGAAAATGTGTCTCTACTGCTTCAACGAGTTCATTGCCAGTAACAAAGTCCCGTTCTTCAATACCATCCAAGATGAATTGAGAAATCCACTCCAATTCAGAATTGCTGAAATGGACACAATCCTCATAGAAATACTCGCCTGTTGTGTTCCAGATGAAATCATTATTAGTGCTAAGGACAAACTTAATTTTCTGTTCCGGAATGTAAGAAAGCTCAGCAGCAAGTCGCTCCACTTCAACAGGTCCGGCTGCTTCTTTAAGATACTCTCTGATGTCATCTTCAGGATTCATTTGTACGGTGTAGTCCTTAGCAAGATAGCTGCGCTGAAGAACATAATTTCCCTTGTTGATGTATGACAGATAAGTCTTTAACATCTCAGGCGTATAAATATGCTCACCCTGTAAAACTTCCTCAAACTCCGAAAATAATGCACCGTAATAGATGGCAGCACAACCAGAACTGAATTTATCCTCTATATACTGCAGCAGCTTTTCTTTTTTCTCCTGCGATAGCATCGAATCCGGAAGATAAGCTTTTCCGTCATGAAGAATTGTTACTGAGCCGATGTCCTGGCAAACAAGATTGTCCTCATCAGAAAGCTCTGCTCCATATTGCTGCTGATAAAACCTATGAAGCTTTTTCATATCCAGTGAGGATTCCATGCGAAATCCCTTCTGAAAGTACTTAGCAAGCAATTCCTTGTAACGAATAAGTACAGGATCATTCTCCTTCCTTCTCGTTGCCATTTTTTCAATCGCAAATCGTGCCGGCTGCGAGGGATTCAAGCTTGCCGGGCTACCTCCTGATCTGTATTCAATGAATTTACGAAATGCGGCACTAAATCGGTTGTGCTGTTGCTTGTTATATTCGTAAAATCCAGAAATGCCAAACAGCTGATCATAGATATTGCTGGCATCTATTGCGTTCGATACATTCCAAAGGCTCGTCTCGCACAATTTATAGTTTGCTACAAGCTTTACACACTGGCCAAAAGAAGACATATAACTCGTAATCGTGGCCTTTGACATTCCTGAACTTAGCATCCAGTCATTGAACTTCTGTCTTTCCTCTAAATCCGTTAATTTGGTTCTTTCGATTGCAGGCACGGAGATAGCCTGCCGACTCACAGTCTCATCCATCTGCTTCATACTATCTGTATCAAGCGAAGAAGGTATTTCATCCTGAATAATCGGCTTTACTTCCTTTTTTTCTCCATCAGACTTATAAGACTTCAGAAAAGTGTAGTACGCATGAATTACGGTCGACATCTTTTTCAGATTTTGCTTATAAGAGAAGCGAAAGACTCGGTTAGAATCAACCGTCCGAACAACTCGTTTGATTGTCTCGAGGTCAGTTGTTTCAAAAAGTTTATTCTTAAGAATTTTTCTTTCCAAGCAAAATTTTTCAATATCCGAAAGCATCAGATACACATCTGACAGCTGAAACGTCGGCATTTGCATCGAAAGATACGAGCAGAATTCATCCTGCACAGGCTTTGGCTCAACCACGTTCTCAGTCTCCTTAAGTATTTCTTCATAAAACTCTCGATTATTCCTATACAAATTTACAGTTTCCACGAAGAGCTTTGTGGGTTGTTTTAGTTTTGTTTTCCTTCCGGTATAGGCAACTTCCAAAGCTGACATCTGGAATGTGATCCCATTCTCATTTCTGAAGATATCATCAATCGTTATTCCTCTATTTACTGCGCGTCTGCGCAGCTTCTCAGAAACTTGACGAATTGCCTCTTTTCTTGTAAGTTTTCCATCTATAGATTTGAGAAGCATATCAAGCATCAGCACCGCTTCTTCAATATCCCAAGGAATACGCAATGCCATTGGTTTGACGCCTCCTCAAAATCTTTGTTTTAAGCCCAAAATGGCGCAATATATCAGAATTAAGTATACACTAAGTTCTTTCCAGAATCAACTCAAAATGTCGTTGTTTAGAAACTTGTTGTATATCTAAAACTAAGAAACATGTAATTCGCAAGCAGGGCTTTCGTGACACGAAAGCGATTTTCTGCTTGTTGGGAAAACTCCCCAATCCCCATAGAACGCTGCCTGCGGCATCGAGCTGCGCATCCGTTCCGGATGCTTTAACGGCAGTTCCTGCCAAAGAAAAAAAGCCCGGTGCAGCATGAGCATTACACCCACACTGCACCGGACATTCCATCATCGACTACTTTGCCTGTTTTCTTCTTCCTGCCGCACTTCCTGCTCATGCAGCTGCTCTTTCTTCTGTTCGTCCTCTTTCAGGATTTCCTGCACAACCTTCTGCGCCACAAGCCAATCCTGCATTTCCGATTTGGTCTTGCGGTACTCTGCATAGGAGCTTTTCTTTCGTTCCAGGAGCATCGCATACTCTGCGTTCAGCTCGCTGATGCGCGGAAGCTTTTTGTCAGAGCCGTTCTCTTTCTTATAATCATCAAACGCCTTTTTTGCTGCGCTGCGCAAGGCCAGCATATCCCGATGAGCTTCATAGAACTCCCGATTGTAGCCGGATGCTTTATATGCGGCAAAAACATCTTTTGTCTTAGCATAATTGATTAGATGCTTCCGCAGCACCGACACTTCCGACATCCGTGCCTCATCTGCCTTTACAGATTCCAGCAGTGCATCACATTTTTCAGAAATTCCATCTGCCTTTTCTTTCATTTCTGCATAACTCTTGATTCCATGCTCCTCCATGAACATCATGGCTTTTGCCATCTGTTTCAGATTAAAGACTTTCGCCCAGCGCGCATACCCTGCGCCTTTGCCCGCCTGCATTTTAGCACGGACGTCAATAAGGAACGACAGCTCCGACTTCTGATGCACCTGTACTGACCGTGCGCTTGTGCGGTTTTTCTCTGCAAATTTACTTTTATGAATCGCATTCCCAGCAAGCACCTCGCAAAGTTCTTCAACTGAATAGCCCTTGCCAAGAGAGCGGAAACGGGCAAATCTGGCATGGCCTTTTCCCCGCAGGGCAGGCTGTTTTCCATCTTTATACTCGTACCCTGCTTCCTGCAAAATTCCAATGAGTTCCCGGAAGTCTTTTGGTTTTCTTGCCAATGCTGCATCAATGGCCTCGCAGATTTCATCCCGCTGCGATTTTTTCTCCGGATATTCCGTTCTCTTCTGCCGCTCTCCATAGGGCTTCCGGATAATGACCGACAACCGGTGTTCCAGGCAGACGATATCACTGAGCCTTGCCAGTGCAAGACCGGATAAGCGAAAATCTCGGAATTTTCTGGTGCAGTCTAATGTAGTCGAATTGAAAATAATGTGGTTATGAATGTGCGCACGATCAACATGAGTTGCCACGATAAATGCGTGTTTTCCCTTGGTGAATCGCATGGCCGTCTCATACCCAACCTTGTTCGCCTCCTCCGGCGTGATTTCTCCGGGCTTAAAGGACTGCCGAATCTGATATGCAATCACATCATGCGCCTGGGTTCTTCCCGTGATATGCTCATACTGCCGTTTGGAAAGCAGAAATTCTTCATCACAGGTCTTTGCGTCACAAGCATACGCACTGATGTATTTTCCACCTTCCGTCTTTGCTGCATTCTCAGAATAATCAGTACGGTCAGCCAGGCACTGCGCTACCGTCTTTCCTTTATTGATATGCAGCGCAATTAGTCTTGTAGCCGCCATTTTCATATTCCTCCATCTAAAAAGAGCTACCTGAAGGCAGCTCTTACCAATCTACTATTCTCATTTTAACATCCGTTCCCGGTCATGAGCTCCCTGCAAATAAACGGCCTGCTTGATGATTTCTTCCATATCGAAATAGACGCACATGATGCTTTCGTACAGTTTCCACACATTAGATTCGCTGCCGCCCACCATCTCCATCAGCTGGTCTTCCATCTTCGATTGCTCAGACTGTTTTTCCTGATAAGCTGCCTCATCCACAAAATGATTCTCTCCATCTGTTTCCTCGTACCGTAAATCATAATAATCTTTCATAAACTGAATATCCATCTAATACCTCCTGAACTCAAATTGTCAAAACATCCTCTACACGCTCACACAGCTGTTCCATCAGTTCCATGATGCCGCCCGCACCAACCGCAGCTGCGAACAGCCCCATCTCAATCAGGGTCAGCAGGAACACATCCGTCCAGCTCGCCCGAACTACAGAATAGATGCCGCAGCCAAGAATGAAAAGCATAACCGGCGAAAGTACCCGCAGGGATAGCTGCATCAGCAGATTCCAGATAAAGCATAGAAATCGCAGAAAAAATGCAACCGGCAGCAACAGGATTTTCAGCATCAGCTTCAACAAAAAACATACGATCTTCATGGATTTCACCCTTTCGTTTTTCTTTTCATCTACATTTTACCGTTCACGCTTGCCAAACACCACGATGTCAAGAGGAAGGCCTGCAAAAAATTATGTAACGGCACAGACAGTTTCATCTGTGCCATGTGCTGTAGAAATCCCGCACATTTGCGCCTTCAGCGAATAACAGAAAGTCTCTTCAGGATCAGCTTCTGCATCTCCCAGAGTTCATCCAGCCGCTTCTGCAAATCCCGGATATCCTCCGCATAGATGCTTCCGGATTCATTGGCTCGTTTTGCGTACTGGTTCAGGTTGTTGCTGCATCGGCGAAGAAGGGTGGATACCTGCGCCACATCCGACAAATCAAGATTCACGCAGTACCCGTCCATCGCCATTTTTCTCATATAGGCACCGGTATTCCGAATACCCAATTCTTTCTGCTTTTCACGAATCCTCGCCAGCTCTTCCGGGTTTACCCGGACATTGATCCAGTGTTCCCGAACACTCATAGTGCCACCTCCTCATCATCTCGATGTGTCATCGGCGGAATGCGCCCTGCACGGTCACGCAGCTCTGCCAGGACAGACGGCTTTTCCGTTGTTTTTTCACGGTCAGGATCATCATTTCCACGATCATCCATATTCAGCAGTGCGTCCAGTTCTGCCAGTCTTGCACTCTTTTCCGCCAGTTCTGCCTCCTGGGGGAACGGCTTTCCAAGCTCGGCTTGCGCCGCTTCCTGCTGGCTCCTGAGATTGTCCAACTGTTGTTCCGCCTTTTCCAGTCTTGCAGGAATCCCGGCAAGAGCATTATCCAGACGCTGGATATTGCCCGCAGCACTGGTGCCGATGGGCACTCGGTGGGTCATCTCACCTTTCAACAGTACCTGATACTCTTTCTGGAAGCTGTCAAATGCCAGCTCCATCTTGAAACCGCGATAGCTGCCAAGCGGCACCGGCTCCAACCTCTGATTGGTTTTACAGATTGCGAGGATTGCTTCACCGGCCTCTGCTTTTTCAGTAAAGCGTGTGTCATTTACCTCCATGCCGCAGAACCCTTCTTCCGGCAGCGGATGTGCTGCCACCGTCCGAATATCCGACTGAAAGCCCTTGATGAACCCCTGCGTTTTCTCAATTTCCGCAGGGAAATATTTCATCAGCTTATCCTCCAAGCGGTACTGCTGGCTCTGATGGTCTGCCTTCAATACTTTCAGCCTTGCAACATCTACATCCAAGTCCATTTTCTCCTTGATCTGCGGATCTCCTGCACAAAGTGCCTTGATCTCCGCATAGGAAAGAGCCTGCTCATCTACATCGTCACAGGAACGAACCGGAGATTTGCTGGTCATAATCTGACTAATAAACTTCTGCTTATTCTCCAGTGTCTGATAGAGGTAAGCGTCAAAGGTTCCTTCCGTCACATACTGATAAACCTGCACCTCTTTGTTTCGGTTTCCCTGACGGATGATGCGACCGTTTCTCTGGGTCATGTCCGCAGGCCGCCAGCCTACATCCAGATGATGCACGGCCACCAGTCTGTCCTGCACGTTCGTGCCTGCACCCATCTTCTGTGTCGAACCTAACAATACCCGTACCTGTCCGGTACGCACTTTGGCAAACAAATCTTTCTTTTTTGCCTCAGTATCGGCATCATGAATAAATGCGATTTCTTCTTCCGGCACACCGGACTGAATTAGTTTGGCGCGGATATCCTCATAGACATTGAAGGTTCCATCGTTCTTCGGCGTGCTGAGGTCGCAGAACAGCAACTGGGTCAGCTTATCCGACTGTCCTTCCTCATAAATCCGAAGCACATTCCGCACACAGGCGTTGAGCTTGCTATTTGGGTCATCCGGCAGGAGCGGATTCATCAATCGCTGATCCAGTCCCAGCTTTCTGCCATCCGATGTGATTTTCAGCATGTTATCGACCGACGGGTCTACCACACCGGAATGCACAGCCGCCGACCGTTCCGAAAGCTCCGCCACCATCGCCTGCTGATGCTCCGAAGGCTGCACCACCACGGTTTCAAATTTTGCCTCCGGCACCGGCAGATGCAGCTGATCGGAAGTCTTGATATCTGCCACTTCCTTGAACATATTCATCAGCTCCGGCAGGTTGAAGAATTTTGCAAATCTCGTTCTTGCCCGGTATCCGGTTCCTTCCGGTGCCAGCTCAATGGCCGTGGTGGTCTCACCAAAGGTAGAAGCCCAGCTGTCGAAATGGGTCAGCCCTTTCTGCTGCAACGTGCCGTACTGGAGATACCGCATCATGGTGTAAAGCTCCGTCATGCTGTTGCTAACCGGGGTGCCGGTCGCAAAAATGATGCCGCGCCCGCCTGTCAACTCGTCCATATATTGGCACTTCATAAACATATCCGAAGATTTCTGCGCTTCCGATGTGGACAAGCCTGCAACATTGCGCATTTTTGTGTAGAGGAACAGATTCTTAAAGGCATGTGCTTCGTCTACAAACAGTCGGTCTACGCCCAGCTGCTCAAAGGTAATCACATCGTCTTTTCGGTCGGTTGCCCGAAGTTTCTCCAATCTCGCCTCCAATCCTTTCCGGGTCTTTTCCATCTGTTTGATGGAGAAACGTTCGCCATTCTGGGATTTCATCTCAGCAATGGCGTTTTCGATTTCATCAATCTGGGCAGTCAAAATCCGCTCCTGCCGTTCTGCGGACACCGGAATTTTCTCAAACTGGGAATGCCCGATGATGACTGCATCGTAATCACCAGTAGCAATTCGTGCGCAGAACTTCTTTCTGCGGGCAGTTTCAAAGTCCTTTTTGCTTGCCACCAGCAATTTTGCGCTCGGATACAGACGCAGAAACTCGTTTGCCCACTGAAGGGTCAAATGATTCGGAACGACAAACATGGATTTCTGGCACAGTCCCAGCCGTTTTGCCTCCATAGCAGAAGCTGCCATCTCAAAAGTCTTACCGGCACCTACCTCGTGAGCCAGCAGCGTATTGCCGCCGTACAGCACATGAGCAATGGCATTCTGCTGGTGTTCCCGCAGCCGAATCTCCGGATTCATGCCGCCAAAGCGGATATGAGAACCATCGTACTCACGAGGACGGGTACTGTTGAACAGCTCGTTATACTTTTCCACAAGTTCCGCACGTCGATAAGGGTCTTTCCACACCCAATTCTGGAACGCATCCTTAATGGCCTGCTGTTTCTGCTGGGCAAGGGTGGTCTCCTTTTTGTTCAGAACCCGCTTTTGCTTACCGTCTGCATCCTCCACGGTATCATAGATACGGATATCCCGCAGATTCAGCGTATCCTCCAGAATCCGGTAGGCATTGGCTCGGCTGGTGCCGTAGGTCATATAAGCATGAACATCATTCCGGCTCGGTGTACTCTTACCGGTAATCTGCCACTCTGCCGTCATGGGAGAGAATTTCACTTCAATGTTCCGGCGCAGATAAAACGGCGGTTCAAAGGTTTCTTCCATGAACTGCTGGATATAATCTCGATTTACCCATGTAGCACCAAGGCGCACATCAATCTCCGACGCATCCAGGTCTTTCGGCTGCGCCTTTCTCAGATATTCTGTATTTACCGCAAAGGCAGGGTCAGAAGCCGCAGCCAGTTCTGCCACACGGAGCTTTTCACGGACATTGCCGGACAGATATTCATCAGCCGTCACCCATCCGTTTTCCTCGCCGCCCTGCGTCATCGGGTCTTTGAAAATGACACCATGCAGTTCTTGCCGGATTTTTTCATATTCTCCCGGTGTACCTAAAAGCTCCGACATATAGGGCAAATCCACTCTGCCGCGCTCTCCGATAGAGATTGCCAGAGCTTCTGCCGGAGTATCTACGCTGGTAACAGCCCGTTCCGGTCGAATCGTCCGTTTGGTGAACATATCTGCCTTGGATTCCAGCCTGCCGTTTTCATCCACATTTTCCAGAGAGCAGAGCAGATAATAAGATGAATCTTCCGAAAAAGCCTGCGCATTTGCACGGGAGTTGATAAGCCCATACTGATCGGCGAATCGGTCATAGGCTACATTCAGTTCCCGCTGTTTCTGGGCAATCGCGTCCTCCGGATAATCGTTCAGCTGGTAGTCAATCAGTTCCTGCACGATGGTGCGAAGCTCCACCATGCCCTTGATCCTGCCGGTGGCCGTCGCAGAAAGGTCAGCTTTCCGCATGATGCTGTTCTCACGGAAGTAGACATCCCCATCTACTACTGCATAGGAGAAGTTCTTTACATTGGGGTCTGCCGGAATGGTTTCGCCCTGCAAGGACAGTTCTTCCTCCGGTGCCAGCTCCTGCGCTTCATAGTGGCCGCCGATATGCTGCACAGCCTCATGCAGCTGGTCTCCCAAATCTGCATCCGGAATCGGAATGACCGTACATTCTTCCTTGCCGTACTGGGTGCTTTCCGTTGTAATCTCACCCAGCACCATTTCCGGGTGGTCAATGAAATAACTATTGAGGGTTATGCCCTCCGAAGTCAGCCCCAGATGCACCCAATCCGGCTCGATATCAATGGGATGGTCTCTCTTTTGCAGGAAAATGATATCCGACACTACATCTGTACCGGCATTGGCACGGAATGCATTATTGGGAAGTCGGATGGCTCCCAGCAGTTCTGCCCGCTGCGCCAGATACTTTCGTGCGTCCGGATTCTTGGCATCCATCGTATAGCGGCTGGTAACAAAGGCCATGATGCCACCGGGACGAACCTGATCCAATGCCTTGGCAAAGAAATAGTTGTGGATAGAAAAACCGAGCTTATCATAGGGTTTATCGCTGACACGGTAGTTGCCAAATGGCACATTGCCCACGGCCAGATCATAGAGATCGCGGCGGTCGGTGGTTTCAAAACCTGCCACCTTGATTTCTGCCTGCGGATACAGCTTCTGCGCAATACGCCCTGTGATGGAATCCAGTTCCACACCATACAGTCTGCTTTCCAGCATGGAATCCGGCAGCATACCGAAGAAGTTGCCGACACCCATCGACGGTTCCAGGATATTGCCTTTCTCAAATCCCATACCGTCCAACGCTTCATAGATTGCACGGATCACGGTAGGACTGGTGTAGTGCGCATTCAGAGTCGAAGCCCTGGCTGCGGCATATTCTTCTTCCGTAAGAGCTGCTTTCAGTTCCTTATATTCGCCTGTCCAGGCAGCTTTCTCTGCGTCAAAGGCATCTGCCAGCCCGCCCCAGCCGACATAATTGGCCAGTGTTTCCTGTTCTTCCGGTGTCGCATCCCTGTGCTGGTTTTCTAAGGTTTTCAGCGTGTAGATGGCATCCATGTTGGCACGGAATTTCTGTTTAGGACTGCCTTCGCCAAGATGAAAGCTGTTGATACGATAGTTTTCTGCATGAGTGTTCTCCGGCTCTGTCTCTGGAATTACTGATTTTTGTTCCTCACTTTGCTTTTCTCTGCCGGGATTCAGATCAACCACCAGATTATGCAGGTGAACATTTTCCTCATGCTCCAAAAGTCTTGCCAGATTTTCTTTGCTTTCCGAGCGGAAGGTCGGATACACGGAATCCGGGTCCCGAAGCCCCACATCAAAAAGCCCGACTTTTTCAATCGTAAATTCCTTTCCGTCCAGATACAGCGTATCGCCGACACGATAATCTGGCTGCACCGGAGCTGCCGGTTCTGGCTGCACAGTTGCAGGCTCTTTTTCAGCCTCCATATTCCTGCCGCGAATCTCCTGCAACGCCTCTGACGCACTCACATAATCGGCAAATGTCTGCACTTTTCCGTCCGAATATCCGTAATACTCTTCTTTAACATAATCCCAGATGGCAAACGCATCCTTAGAATCCGGGAAGTTCTCGCCGGTCATCGTGACAACAAATCGTTCATCCGGTGCATAGCCTGACTCTCTGGCAAGTTCTCTGGCGTGTTCCTGCATTTCCAGCACCAGAGGATCTGTCTCTGCGTGAGCCGATTCCGGTGCTTCTTCGGATTCCACATCCAGAAATGGAATGTCCTGCTGCAAATTCTGCTTGCTCTGTTCAACATAGAGCCAGTCTTTTGCTTCCCGTTCCTGAACTTTTTCAATCAACTGCTGGCGGTAGGTCTCTGCCTCCCATTCGCTGGTAAACTCTTCGCTGACACCATCCGGCTCCACATGAATGCCGTCCTGAATATCATCCCAGACCGCATAACCATCGTCTGTCTCCATCACGGTAAACCGCTGTGGTGCCGCCAGTTCACTCCGGGCATATACATCCGCAGCCGTATTCAGCATGTTGTCCACATGCTCATTTCCGGTATCGTAGCGTTCCGGTGGCGTTGGCGGAAACACATGGGCGGCAGTCGGCATAGGAAGCGGCGCGCCGTATTCCTGCTCCAGCTTCCGATACTCTTCCATTTCCAGCGCGGTCAGGTAATGATCATTTTCCACAAGCCGGTCTAACCGCTTATCCACTGCCGACCATGTGAGTCGCACTTCCCGGTCATGGTCATAATTGCGAAGCAGAATACCTCTTCCGTTATAATCGGCAAAACCGCGACTGCCATCCATAAAGGTATAGCTGTGGCCACCGAGACCGTATTCCGCTTTCAAGAATGCAGCTCGTTCTTTTGCGTCCCCTTGCTGCTGATACAGCGCATAAATACGGATCTTTCCGCCTTCAAAATTAGAACCGGTCCGCAGCATCCGGTCGATTTCATCCTCAGAAATGACAAAAGCGGAGGGCTTTTCGCTCTCCGCTTCTCTGGCTGCATGTTCTGCCGCCGCATCAATTTTCTGAATCTGCTCTGCTTCGGACTGAAACAGACTCATGAAGTTTAACTGTTGATAAGTTCCGTCAGAATAACTTCCTCTGCCTGCGCTTTCAGCATGTTCATGTGCTGCACCCAGGCCATCTGGTTCGATTTCTTGTCCGGTGCCGGATTCGCTTTCAGAAGCTCCGCCATCATCTGCTCCATCCGTGCGGTAGCGGTCTTCTGAATCTCCCACAGGTGCGGATACAGCTTCTCGGTCAGGATCAGGTGATTGTACAGCAGCGTGTTGTTCTCCTGCAGGAACGCTCTGCGCATCCTCCCGTACTTGCCCAGGGGCTTCTGTTCCTGCACCGACAACTGGATGTCCGGAATCAGGTAATCGCCGTTCTTCGTGTAATTCAGCTCCATCATAGTTTTGGCTCCTTTCTGCCTGCTTATCTCTTTCATAGGTTCGGATCGTGCGTTCAATTTCCCGGAAGATCTGGCTGGACATTTCGCTGACCGCAGTTCCCAGCACATTGGCGGCAGCCTGCGTATTAAAATCAAAGATGTCCAGAAAATCCTCGTGTTCAAAATAGTCATCTGCATTGCCTACCGTCCGGGTAAAGACGTAAAATGCGATGCTGACAGCGGCAGCTCTCTTAAAGGAAGCTCCGATGTTGAGTTCATCATACCCTTCCAGATAGGAATCAGCAACGATGTCACTAATCTGCCTGCGGTTTTCCTCCCAGTAATCCCTTGCAAGGCGTTCCGCCGCTTCCATGATATGATTTTCCAGAGACCCGGCACCTGCAGGAACATCAAACGCTGCATCCAGTGCCCGAATGATTGGCTGCTCATGCTCCGCATTCATTTTCCAGAGCTGTACCGGGCGGGAATTCTTCCGTTCGCCGGTATCTGCCACATCAAATACATACCGCAATTTCGGTTGCTCCCCGCGCATATCCAAAAGAGCAATGCCCTTGGAGCCACGCTTCACATAGCGGTTCATCCGATCATTCCAGAGATCGTACTCTGCACAGGCCGTTGCTTCTGGTCTCTGCTTATAGATCATCAGCTGTTCCGCAAAGGGATACTTATAAAGCCGTGCGGATGTGGTCAGAAACGCTGTCCACTGTTCTTTGCTGCCAGTGATCTGTGCCGCAGCTTCCTGTGCCATCTGCATATAATAAGCCGTTTTCGTCATCATCTGTCTTTTTTCCTCCTCTCCTTTATTCGTCTGGATACAAATCCAGTGCCTCATATTCTGCATCCGTCATCTCTGCCAGTTTCGCAAGCAGCGAGGCCGTCCACTTGCGCAGGTTTCTGTCTCTGCCCGTCAGCCTTTTTTGCATCGTCTGAAGCTCTGCAATCAGCCCTGTCCGTGTGCCAGGGCTGTAAAGCATAATGAGCATCCATTCGTCATCCGTAAAACGCATTTATAACTCCTTTTCTTCGCAGCACCTGCGAGGCGGCGCAGGCGGCACCGCCTCCTGCTTTTCCTTCAGCTGATCCAGAACCGATGCTTTCTCTGCCGGTTCTTCCTTCTTTCCGTTATTGATCACGCCGTCAATCATGCCGTAATCGTCCTCCATCGCCATTTCTGCGGCTTTCAGGTAATTCTCCGGTTTCAAAAATCCGGGCAGTTCCTGGAAGCCGATGGAATCCACATAGTGACAGCTTACAACACCGTTCTGCCGTAAAGCCATGATGTCAGACACAGAAAGATTATGCCCAGTAAAATCATCAGGGCGGGAAACATTGAATTTCGCATACAGCTCCTCCAACATCGTGTTCTGATCCTTGTAGGGAAGCAGCGGAGCCGTATAAACCACTTCATAATGGTCAATATCCGGCTCCAGCCCCATCCGTTCCAGTTCGCGCATAGACGAAAAGCGTTCATATACCGTATCCTCGCTGCGGCGAAGCTGCAAAATTGCATACTGGTCGGTAGTACTGTCGAGAAATGCCATCATCTTCTCATCTAATGCCTGATTTCCATGCACTTCATCCCATTTTTCAATTCTTGCCATCATTCATTTCTCCCTTCTCCATAAACGGCAGTCCGTTTTTCTTTGCTTCCTGTCGCTGCTGTTCCCGACGCTTTTCACTGTAAAGCGGTCGGATACCGACGCAGTGTTTCGGAATCGTATAAGTGACCGACCCATGCTCCCGATGCTCCAAAGTAAACTGCTCCGGATACTGTTTTCGCAGTTCCCGGAGCTTCTTAATCAGGCGGCTGTCATGGGTGTAAACACTGGCATTGTCCAGTTCATTGTCAAAATTGATGACGGTTTCCTGCTCCGCCTTCGTAAGCTTATATTTCATCGCTCCGCCTCCTTCGCCTTAGCAGCTTTCACAGGCGTATCCGTTCTGAAAGACAAATCCGAGAGTTTACCCAGCACAGATTCCCGTCTGCTGATTTCTGCATCCTCTGCACGATCACAAAGTTCATCATAGTCAATCCGCATCATGGTACGGCCACCGAACCCATAATCCGAAAGAATCTGGTCTCTGGCTGCATTCATGCTGATTTCCGAGTTGTCGATCTGTCCACCGTCAATTTCCGTGAAGTCCTTATGATATAAGGTATAGTCGTAACCGTCCTCACAAGTCTGAATGGCAAGAAAGCCCTTGCTTCCCAAATCCCATGCGCTGCGTTCTTCTGTAATCAATGGCTCCGGGCGGCATGTACCACCGCCGCGTTCCAGCATTTCTGCCAGCTGGCAGATGTGCAGAACATCATACCCCAGGCGCAGATGATATTCGTCCATATATTCGCAGCGGGCTGAGAATTTCCGATTCGGATACTCAATCTCCACCGCACTGCCATCCGGAATTTTGAACCGATCCTCGTAGCTGCTGGTGATAAACCGGATATTTTTAGCATTCTCCAGTTCAGGATCAGCCTTTTTCATCTGCCAAAGAACCTTTCTGCCGCCGCGCATCTGCTCCAGCATCTCCGGGGCTACCTGCGCAACGGTAAGACCGTCCAGCTGGGGAATCTCCTTGAGTGCTGCCACCCTCGCGCTTTCATCGAGAGTAGAAAACGGCTGTTTATCCAACATATCCCAGCCAATGTGTCCCTCGGCAATCTGCACCTTTCTGTCCATATCAAAGCAATGGAATTCCACGCCCTCCTGCTTTTCCTGCAAGGAAAGCAGAGCGACATTATCCACCAGATAAGCTGCATTCATCATTTTCATGCTCATTTTTTACCTCCAAACTCCAGCTTAAATGCTGCTGCACCGTCCTCGCCGGTTTCTACATGAACGGTTGTGTCATAGTAACGATTGGACTTCTTGGAATAGCAATGGGTAAGCCGTGCTTTTCCCTGATTTACCAGTTGCTTTGCCAGTTCCTCTGTCATCTGCTTTCCCAGTGTCTGAAAGAATCTGTTTTCCTTCCAGAGTGCAAATTTACAGTTCTTATCCCTGCAAAACCAACCCTTTGCCGTTTCACAGACATCACTGCCGCAGGCGGGACAGGAGCCAATGACCTTGCGTTCCGGCTGCATCAGCACATCGGCTCCTTTTACAGCCTCGTAAGTTTTAACAAGTCCGCTAACCATGCTACTGATTTCTCCCATAAAGGCATCACTGTCATACTCGCCGTGTTCTATTTTCAGCAGTTTTTCCTCCCAGTCTGCCGTCATGGATGGAGACTGAATCTGTTCCGGCACCACCGTCACCAGCGCATTTCCCTTATCCGTAAAGAAAAGGTATTTTGTTTTCTTATCGCCCTTGCGCTCGATAAATCCTTTCTGCACCAGTTTTTCGATGATAGCAGCGCGTGTTGCTGGTGTGCCGATGCCTTTTCGCTCTACGCCAGCCGGGAACTCATCCGAGCTGGCACTCTCCATCGCTGAAAGCAGAAGATCTTCGGTAAATCTCTTAGGCGGGCTGGTCTTGCCCTCTTTCAGATCGACACCAGCAAGTTCCAGTGTCATGCCTTCCGAAAGTTCCGGCAGTTCACCTGCCTCCGCATTCTTCTCAGCATCTTCTCTCGACTTTCCTGCATATCGTCTCCAGCCTATATCCGTGACTGTTTTGCCTTTCGTGCGGAACTTCTGACCAGTGCACTCCGCTTCTACTATGGTTTCTGCATAGCGGCAAGGTGTTCCGACTGCACAAATCAGCCGCACAGCCAACATGGTAAGGATCGCCTGTTCTCCACTGGGAAGAGAGGAAATGTCATAACTTGCCGCTGTTTTTGTAGGGATAATGGCATGGTGATCGGTGACTTTCTTTGAATTGATGACCTGCGCTGCATTCACCGGTGCCGGCACATCCGGCTGAATCTGAAAGCTCTGCTGGATCACAGAAACAAGTTCTGGCACCAGCGGTGCCATATCATCCGTCAGATACCGGCTGTCGGTACGGGGATAGGTTACGAGTTTCTTCTCGTACAGAGCCTGTGTGTAATCCAGGGTCTGCTGGGCAGTGAATCCCAGCTGCCGGTTTGCTTCTCGCTGAAGCGATGTCAGATCAAACAAGGTCGGGGGCTTCTCTGCTTTTTCTTTCTGCTCCACCTTGGTAATGATGGCACTACCTGCCTGACAGCACTCTGCCACCAGTTTTTTTGCTTCTGCTTTTGCTTTCATCCGCTCACTGCCTGCTTGAAAATCCCGGAATCTCAATTCTGCCGAGTAGAACGGCTCCGGCTTGAACGCTCGGATTGCTGCATCCCGCATAACCACCATCGCAAGCGTTGGTGTCATCACTCGCCCCACATTCAGGGTCTGCCCATACAAACATGAAAAAAGCCGGGTGGCGTTGATTCCGACAATCCAGTCGGCACGCTCCCGGCATAAAGCCGCCTCATATAAGGCATCATATTCTGTTCCCGGTCTGAGCTTCTGAAAGCCTTCCCGGATAGCACTGTCCTCCATCGAGGAAATCCAAAGTCGTTCCACCGGCTTTTTGCAGCCGCACTGATGGTAAACCAGTCGGAAAATCAGTTCTCCCTCACGCCCTGCATCGGTTGCACAGATCAGGCTCTCCACATCTTTCCGCTGCATGAGCTTTTTCAGGGTTCCAAACTGCTTTTTCGTGCTGGTGGACACCTGATACTGCCAATGTTCCGGCAAAATTGGAAGATCATCATACCTCCACTTGGCATACTTCTCATCATAGGCTTCCGGCTGGGAAAGTTCCACCAGATGCCCCACACACCAGCTGACAAGGTAGCCATTGCCCTCCATATAACCGTCCCCGCGCTGATTTGCCCCAATCACCTTCGAGAGGCTCATGGCAACTGAGGGCTTTTCCGCTAATACAAGCTTCATTCGATACTGCTCCTTTCGCAAAAAAATTAGCAGCCAGGCACCGAAGCACATGACTGCTATGTAGAAATGCCTTAACGGGCATCATTCCCTTTTATTTGAAGATATGCATCAATTTCAATCAATTCATCCGGTGTCATTTTTTCTATATCGGTTTTTGTATATCCATCTGGCACTGATTTAACAAAATGCTTTCTAAGTATATTATCTGCATATTCTCGGCTCTCTACCAAATCGTGATAATCTTCAAGTTCTGAAATGATTCTTTGGCAATTATACATCTCAGCATCGCCATATCCATCCTGCTTAAAGTGTTTATAAATGACTGGTAGAATTGCATCTAAAAGGTCGTGTTGGAAAGAGTATTGTTCCTCGAAATCTTTTTCTTCAAACTGTTTATATGAAATTTCAAATAGTGACAGTATTCTCTTCAATGTTTCATCTATTTTTTCGCGTTGCAGTCTTTCTTGCTCTTCCCGAAAATATGGAAAATCTTCAATATGTGTCAAAGGATTCAGGTACAGTTCTCGTATCACCGAGTTCGTTGTGTGAAATGCTCCTTCAACAAGTTCACCTGTTAGCAATCTTGAATCAACATCCAAATATTTAGCAATCTGCTCGATATACTGACGACGCATCTTGCCATTATTCAAAGAACGGCGGATTGTCTTATCTGAGCACTCGATGCTTAATTCCTCATCTAACCGGCGTATGCTGGTTTTCTTCAACTTCAGTACCTGCATAAACACATCTTTATTTACATGGTCTGTTTCTACGAATCCTTTTGGCATCAGTTTTCTCCTTGCGGTCATTATAGATATATAGTCCATTGATTGCGGTCATCTTCAATGTTATTATAATCGTGCAACCAAACGTTCGCAATGCCTATTTTACTTAAAATGACCATCAAAAAATCAAACATATCTGAAAGGAGTAGTGTCCTATGTCCTATGAAACAATCACAACCGTCAGCAACATTCTTAATAGCAAAAATGGCCCTCTATACGCTGGAATGGCTTCTATAGTCGTTTTAACTCTTGCCCATATGCTCACAGAAAACAACTACAGCATTTCCGGCTCGTCTGGTAACATCACTACTTGCACCACATCTGACCTGTTAGAAACTTCTACAAAATCATAAGTTTGCTATTCTCTGTAATTATTTCTATGTAAAAGGGACGGCTTCTCAGCCGCCCCCACAGGTCAACGCTGCGTTAATCAGACAGGTTCATCGTCCGATTCTGCTTCGTAATCCTCGTTGACATCCACTTCTTCGTCCTCGTCACCATCATCCTCCGGCAGCTGGAGCACGTCTTCATCCTCATCATGATAATCTGCATCAGGGTCCGGCTGATTTTTCTTGGATGCAGGCTTTATGCCCCTCATCTTGATATAGAGATAGCCGCCGACACCGGCTGCACCAATCACAAACAGAAGCAGCATAATCATCGGAAGCGGGGAAGCTTTCTTTTCCTCGCTCTCTGTTTTCTGCTCTTCCGGTGCAGGTTCCGTCTCCTTCGGCTTTTCGGTTTCCGCAGGTTCCGTGACTTCCGGTTTCTTCTCCTGATACTTGGCTGCTTCCTCTTCATCCATCAACGCAAGCAGATCGGCCTCATCCACCATGTTCAGAAAATGCACGTTCTGGTTGCCGTCTTTATCGCGGTCGATGATCAGATAAAAGGTGTTGCCCGCCTTTGTCACCAGCGTAATGAACTGCTGGCTGGATTTATCTTCTTCCTCACCGATATCGTCCACCAGCGTCATATTTCCTTCCGGAGTCAAAGCTGCACTGGATTTCGTCTTATCCTCGGATGACATTCCACTCTGCATCAGATCCAGAAACAGCTTCAGCGCATCTTCACTGAACATGCTGCTGTCTTTTGCAGAATCCGTGACATTCAGGTACTTTCCATGTGCATACCCGGTTTTGCCGTTGAAGTTCACCTTATACCAGTCACCGCATTTTTCGACAATCTCCACCGTATCGCCTGAATGCAGATATCCGATAATCTCCTGATCCATGCCGGGACCAGAACGAAAATGCAGGCTGGTGATACCCGGCACCACTGTACCCATCTGCTTTCGAGACTTTTCACTGCCGATGTTGTATTCCTTGCCACCCACCGTAACGATCAGGTTCCCATACTCATCCGTAGAGACCTCATAGCCATCCGGCAGCACCTGCATATCCGGGTCGATTTCGCAGCTGTCGGTATTGTCCGTTTTCCCTGCATTTGCGCTTTCCTCTGCATCTGTCTCCTGCACAGCGGTACTGACAGACGTGTTCTTCTGCACATCATCGCCCGTATAGGCAAATGCCGTAGTCGTAAAGGTTCCTGCCGCCATCACGCTGGCAAGCAGCATTGCCATCATCTTTTTCATTCCATATCCTCCGTTTCTTTCTCATCCAGTTTCAGGTTCTCCGGGTTGGGAACCGCAGCCTGCGCCATCTGAATGATGACTGCCAGCTGTTCCGGGGTCAGGCTCTGGGCATGTACCATTTCACAAATTTCGCTGTTTTCCTGCTCGTGGTACTTTCTGTCCCATTCCTTTCTGCGTTCCTCCCACTCATCGCGTTTTCTGCGGGCTTTCTCACGCTCCGCAGCAATCTTTTCCAGTTTCAAACTCATACTCTGTCCTTTCCGGGCGAATAAACGCCCTGTTTTTATCGAATTCTTCCCATGCAGTAGTAGTGCTGCCGCCAGTAGTTCGTCTCAATGGAAGCATAGGAAATTGGGTTGCCGCAGTGAATCATCATCCCGTTGCCGACATAAATGCCCACATGGGACGCTCCGCTGGTGTTGTAGGTTTTCTGGAAGAAGATCAGGTCTCCGGGCTTTGCCTCACTCTTCGGGATAATGTCGCATTTTCCCATCAGACCGTTGGCCGTCTGCCTGCCTACATTCCAGCCATTGCCGCAGTGGTTGATGACCCAGCTTACAAAACCGGAACAGTCAAAACTGGTACTCGGCGAGCTGCCGCCCCAAACATAGGGATAACCGAGATATTTCTCAGCTTCGGTAATCATCTTCCGGAATTTTTCATCCGTCAGAGCTTCGCCCGGAATGTCGTAATCCTGATATTCTCCGCTGGAACCCGCGCCATCCGGCGTTGCAAAGGCTATGCCTGCAAACAGGTCATCCCGATTGCCCCTGCACTCCAATGTGACTTCGTAGCGTTGCAGCTGGTCATCTGTAAGACCGGAATTTCTGGCAACATAGTCAACGCCACGATTGAGCAG
Organism: Pilosibacter sp. YYHA0881; assembly: GCF_051602715.1. Classification (GTDB taxonomy): domain Bacteria; phylum Bacillota; class Clostridia; order Lachnospirales; family Lachnospiraceae; genus Alitiscatomonas; species Alitiscatomonas aceti. The sequence goes on along the minus strand of NZ_CP175657.1, from coordinate 2,855,988 downwards.
CGTTACATTGAGGATTTTATACTCATACTGTACCGTCACCTGATAGGTGTAGGTGTGTCCGGTTCCGGTGATCGGATTGTAACTATAACCCACACGAGTTTCTTTCCTTGTCCGGATTTCCACCTTTTCCACCAGCTTCAACTCATACTGCGCTTCAAAAATACTCTGGAGCCGCGCCTGCACCTGGCTTCTCGTGTAGTTTTCAAATTCTACAGTCAGCAGAGAAGCCAACTCATAGGGATTGTGTCCGATCTCTGCCAAATTGTAGCGATACTCGTCATAGCCCGGATGGTCGGTTTCAATGCGGTCGATTTGTTTGCGAAGTTTATCTTCCAGCTTGGTATAATCCGTCTCCACGCCTTTCAAATCTTCATCTTCCGCCGTGTAGGAAGTCCCCAGCACCACATTGCCGCCGCCATTGATCAAGACGGAGCATGACGAAACCGACCCGGCAATCACCAAAACAAGCAGTCCCACAGCTGCAATACCGATGATGATATGCGAGTGGTTCTGCACAAACTGAAACGCTTTTTCCGTCATGCTGGCAGTACCCTGCGCAGCTTTGGCTGTGCCAGCTGCTGTGTTCTCCGCAGCGGCCGCACCTGCCTTCGCAGCGGCATACTCTTTTTTGATGGCCTGCTTCTGCCGCCATCGGGAAAAGAGATTGGAACCAGCCTGCGGATCAGCCTTCATGCGTTCCGCAAAGATGGAATCCACGGCATCTTTATCTGCCTTTTTCTCCAACCGCTCCAGCTTTTTGTACTGCCGCAGCTTTCGTCCATATTGGAACCGAGAACCAGCACGGGCTGCACCTTCCGCTGAACCTTCGGTAAAATGCGCTGCCTCCACACCGGAATTATTATCCTGGTCGGCATTGCGCACACCCTGATGTGCTTTGGCCGAAAGCGCATCTGCCGCAAGATTTCCCGGTTTCTTTGGCTTTCCGCCCTTTTTCCCGGAAACCGCCGCATTCTTCTTCGCCTTTACCTCCTGCTCTGATTTCAGCTTCTTGCTGCGCATCTTGGCGAGATCGGCCTCATGGCGAATCTGCCTTCGGTGTTCCGCTTTTTTCTTGTTGCTGTCTCCCGTACTGCTATCGGCAGTTTTGTTTCTGGAATCGCGAAGGGTGTTCTCCGCACCCTCGCGCTCCTGCCGCAGCTTGTCTCCGAGATTCGGATTTTTCTTGCCAGCCATCGCTTACGCCTCCTTTGCTTCCTGTACTTCGGTCAATTTTGTCGTCATAATCCGGTACAGTTCAAGATCGGTCGGGAAGCGATCAACGAACGGCAAAATCACATTTCCGTAGAACAACAGTCCTTCGCCTTCACCGGAGTGGGTCACATAAGACAGCTGGTGCGGGCTGATGTTCAGCTGATCCGCCAGAATCTGACGGTCACCGGCTGCCTGATTCAGCATATAAATGAAGTCGCTGTTCTCAAAAATGTTCGTCACTTCGCGGGAAGAAAGCAGATCTTTTACGTTCTGGGTGATGCCGGTGGGAATACCACCCCATTTACGGAATCGCTTCCAGATTTCCACGCTGTAAGCCGCTGTCTGCTCTTCTTTCAAAAGCAGATGGAACTCGTCCATATAGTAGCGGGTGGCTTTACCAGCGTTGCGGTTGGCGGTCACACGCCCCCAGACCTGATCCTGCACCACCAGCATACCGATCTTTTTCAGCTGCTTGCCCAGCTCCTTGATGTCATAGCAGACCAGCCGGTTATTGATATCTACATTGGTGCGGTGGTTAAACAGGTTCAGCGAACCGGTCACATAGATTTCCAATGCTGTTGCCACATGGTGTGCTTCCTTTTCATCCTGCCGGAGCAGTGCCTCGTACAAGTCCTGCAACACCGGCATATTCTCCGGCACCGGATGCTCGAAATAGGTCTGGTAAATCTGATGAACACAGCGGTCAATGACCGTCTTTTCTACCGGCTGCAAGCCTTCTTTGCCGCCCACGATCAGCTCACACAGGGACAGGATGAAATCTGCTTTCAGGGCAATCGGACTATCCTCTTCTGAATAATTCGCGTTGATGTCCATCGGGTTGATATACTGCGTGCTGGAAGGGCTGATTTTAATAACCTGCCCCTCAAATTTCTGCACCAGTGCCGTGTACTCGGCTTCCGGATCGCACACGATTACATCGTCATCCGTCACCAGAAACGCATTGGCGATTTCTCTCTTGGCAGAGAAGGATTTACCGGAACCGGGGGTACCCAGAATCAGCCCGTTGGGGTTCTTGAGCTTTTTCCGGTCAACCATAATCAGATTGTTGGACAAAGCATTCAGCCCATAGTACAGAGCCTCTTTCCCGGTCTGAAACAGCTCTTGGGTAGTAAACGGCACGAAAATTGCCGTGCTGCTGGTCGTCATGCTGCGCTGAATCTCAATCAGGTTCTGTGCCAGCGGCAGGCAGCTCATCAGCCCCTGCTCCTGCTGAAAGTCCAGACGGCGCAGGTTGCAGTTGTACTTCTGTGCGATGCTGGAAGCCTGAAACACGTTGGTTTCCAGCTCCTGCTCCGTCTCGCCGGTGTTCATCACCAGAAAGGTCAGCAGGAACATACGCTCATTCTGGCTCTGCAATTCCTTCAGCAGTGCCTTTGCGTCCTTGCCGTAAGTTGCCAAATCCGACGGAATAATGTCCATATCGTATCCGGAACGGACAGCTTTCTTCTGCTCCTCAATCTTGGAACGATCCAGCTCCGTAATGGTGTGCTTGATGGACTTGATTGCTTTGTTCTGGTCTACCGACTGAATGTGCATGGTCACAATCTGGCTGGATTCCATATCCAGAAAGTCCTTCAGCAGCTGATCCGACAGGTCGGAAGCCGTAATCTGGAGATAGGACATGGAACCATACATCCCACCCATCTGAAAAACACGGTTCTTCGGAAAGGCAAAACCGGTCGGAGCAATAAAGTCCTTTACCGACAGCCCGCTCTCCGGCAACCACTTCCAATCGAAATTGAATCGGTCATGGTCACCCATGTGGAACATATCGTGCATCAGATGAAGTCGTTCCTTTCCGTTCAGCAATTTTGCCCGGACACCCAAGCGTTTGAAGTTGTTCATCAGGTCGATCTCGATGTGAATGAGCCTTGGCTTTGCCTGTTTCATGGATTCTGCTTCAATGCCAAACGTCAGGTACTTCGTCTTGGTCAGGCCGTTGTTGCCCTGGGCAAGCTGACGGCGGAGCATGGTGCTGTACTCCGTGCGTACCGGATTGAAATGATCCTTCTGATACGGGATACGCACCATCTTCTCAAAATTCGAGGCATCCGTAGCCATATTCATAAAAGAAAGCTCGAAGCGGATGCTGGAATCAAAGAAGTTCAGGAAGCTGCACCATTCTTCAAAGATAGCCGTCTGATCTTCCTGCTGTGCCAGCTGGTAATTGATGTCTTGAAACTGGATGGTTTTGGTGTAGTAGTTATCCGTCACACGGCAGATACCATCCGGGAACATCCGCTGAAAAGGAATGCTCTCCTGTGCCGAATGCGGAACCGTGCGGTCACCCCTTGCGCGGTCAATCACCGTCTGCACCTGTTTCTGCTCTGCGGCTGACAGATGCGACGGCATTCGGATGTCATCCTGCTTTTTATTCTTCGCTGTCAGCTTTTCGAGAATTTTGAACAATGCGATTTACCTCCATTTCCACGTCTGCCTGCTGAACCAGCAGTGCATAGTAATTTTTTGTTTTGTAAGGCCGCGTTTTCGGCCTCTTGAACTTTGCCTCATAGAAGTGCTTTGCCACCACTTCCAGCGGCTGACCGTCTTTCTCGTACATGGCAAGAAAGAAAAGCGGCAGCATTACTGCCATCATGCCAAGTGCGGCAAGGCTCAGATTCCCGCTGGATTTGAGCAAAAAGAAAACCGGAACGCCAATCAGCGCACCGGCTCCGAAGCAGAGAATCTGCCGTTTGGTCAGGTTCATAAAGACCTTGGTTTTGACCTTTGAAAGGTCTCGCGGCACAGAAATATAAGATGCCATGAATCATTCCTCCTCTCTTAGTGCGCTGCAAACACGGATTTCGCGAGGCTTCCCGTCTTAAACAGCGTAAATGCCAGCAAAACCGTATATCCCAAAACGCCCCAAATGCTGCTGATAATGTTATCCGAAAAGGACAGGTTCTGAATCAGAACTGCATAGATGCCTACACAGATCATGATAAGAAAGCCTTGGAATCCCAGTGCAAACAGGGAGCGCAGGTAGTTTTGACCGGTATGGCTCTGCTCATGGTTTCCAAAGGTTGCGAACGGAATCGGCGCAAGGCTCACCATGAAATATATTTCCACCATTCGGCCATACACGATAACAAAGATGATAGCCGACAATGCCAGCATCGTGACCTGAACCACAAATGTCTGCAAATACAGTCCCAGCAGCGTTCCTAAGTCCATCCCTTCCAGCGTGGCCTGCATTGCTGTCAGGGTCGCATCGCTGACGGACGTACTGCCGGAAATCAGACCGCCGCTTCGGGAGATCACTTGCTGCGCCACATCAAAGACAGCCATCGTGATATTGAATGTGTTCGAGATCAGGGTCACTGCCAGAAAGGTCTTAAAGACCCATTTGAAAAATGTCCATGTCTCGAAATTTGCCAGATTGTTATGCTCAATGAGCATCTGGATCAGCTCATAACAGGCGATGAAAGTCAGCACCATTCCGGCAATGGGCAGGATCACGGATTCCGAGATGTTGCGGATCATAGAAAAGACCGCAGGTGAAAAGTTCGCCGGTGTGGTTCCCACATCGCCTGCGATCTGTCCAACCTGCTGGTTGACCGAATCGAACATCCCTGAAAGATTTCCCATGATACCGCTGATGATCATGCTCTTGAGCCAATCTGTGATCTGTTCAAGGATACTCTGCATGAGCCGCCTCCTTCCTTACGCAAACACGCCGAACAGCTTCGCCATCCGGGACAGAAGCATGAACAGCTGAGAGAAAAGAGACAGTGCCGATGCAGTTGTAGTAAGAAACGCCATAGATTTGTCCTCCTGTAACTTGTCCGGCCTATCAGCCGGTGCGATTCTAAACTGCGGTTCTGCGCCATACTTCCAGCATGTGCACCTGCCGGAGAGCGCAGAAAATAGCCAGCTGCGGAGATTGCCTGCACCTGACTATGTAACAGGCAGCTTTCGCTGCCCGGTCGGAATCTTCGCTCCGACAGCTTTTGCTTAACCGAACAGACCGGAAAGCAGCGGCACCAGAGTCGTACCGATCAGTGCCACGCCGCCGCCAGCCATCAGCTGTTTTATCCCTAATTAAGAGTAAAACCTTGCTCGATGGCGGGCGGCGGCGTGTCAAAAAATATATGGAATTGTTTTAGAACTGCCCCGGCGTGGACAGGTCAGCCCTTGACCTGTTCCACCTCCGGGATGGGTTTGAGATTGAAGTGAATTTCGATAGAAATGTGTCTTGTTTTATCTTCGTCAATGCGCTCATGCACGACGATTTCTTTGATTAAGCGGTTGAGGGTGGCTGCGTCCAGCTTTGTGATGTTGGCGTATTCCTGAATGGCTTCCACCCATTGTTTTGCGTCATTGGCAAGCTGGACTTCATCGGACAGCCGCTTCCTGCCCTCGGACACTTTTGTTTTAAGCTCCGTCTGCTCGGTCTGTGTCCTTTCCAGCATGGTGTTGAAGTTCTGCTCACTGATACGCCCTGCAATCATATCCTCATAAAGCCGCATTACCATTTTGTCCAGAACCTCAATCCGTTCCTCGTCCCTTGTAAGGGAGCGTTCCATTGCTTCCCGCTGTTCCCGCTGCTCGGTTTCACAGGTATTGGTCAGGCGGTCGGCAACCGCTTCCCCGTCCATCAGGGCAGCTCTGGCACATTCCCGTATTTTCCGCAGCACATGGCTGTAAAGGGTGTCATAATCAATCCGGTGCTGGGTGCAGTGGTTCTTTCCAAAGGCATTGTAGGTCTTGCAGGAGTATATCCGCTGGGGATGTTTTGCGTTTGTGTAGCGTATCGTCAGCGACTTCCCACACTCGCCACATTTTAGCAGTCCGGCAAACAGGCTGATTTCATTGGTCTGCCCCGGACGCTGGCGGGATTTCAGCTTGTTCTGCACAATGTCAAAACTCATGCGGTCAATCAGCGGTTCATGCTGTCCCTCCACCACAATCCAGTCCTCCGGCTTCTTTTCCCCAATCGTGCCGATTTTGAAACGGTAGTCTTTTTTCTGGGAAGCTATCGCCCCGGTGTAGACGGGATTCATCAAAAGATCTTTGATAACGGAGAAGTCCCACATATACCGCCCGTTTTCCGGGTCTTTCTTTTCCCATTTGGTGCGGGTATTGCGAAGCCCCCGTTCCCGGTTCCACCATGTGGGGCAGGGGATTTTTTCTTCCTCCAGCCGTCTGCGGATATAGTTCGGACCATGACCGTTTAGGGCATATCCAAAAATCAGCCGCACAATCGGGGCGGTTTCCTCGTCAATGAGCAGATGGTTTTTGTCCTCCGGGTCTTTCCGATACCCAAACGGGGCAAGACACCCGGTAAACTGTCCTTTCTGCGCTTTCAAAAGATAAGAGGAATGGACTTTCTTGGAAATATCCTTGCTGTACATCTCGTTCAGGATATTCTTGAACGGGGCGATGTCGTTGTTATCCCGCAGGGTGTCGATACCGTCATTCATGGCGATATAGCGGACACCGTTTCTTGGGAAAAAGTCCTCAATCAAATGCCCGGTTTGCAGATAGTTACGCCCCAGTCGGCTGAGGTCTTTTGTGATGACAAGGTTGATTTGCCTGCGCTCAATGGCTCTCAACATTCTCTGTAAATCAGGACGCTCCATATTAAGACCTGTGAAGCCATCGTCCTGATAGACTGCCACAACCTCCCATCCCTGCTTTTCGCAGTATTTTTCCAGCATATCACGCTGGTTTGCGATACTGGCACTTTCGCCTTGCAGGTCATCGTCCTTTGACAGCCTGCAATAGACCGCCGCACGATACCCCCCGGCAAGTGCCTTTCCGATTGTTCTGTATTCCATTTCGTTCATCATAGCCATTTACCCACACAATCCAGACGGTATCTGGCTCTTTTGAACCTCATCTTCATTATAACTCATATCTTTCTTTTTAGCAAGATATTCTTTCGTATTTGCCTTGCCGTATTTCTGGGAAATCAGGCTGACGAACACATCGGTTGCGTCCAGTTCCCCGTCAAACACCGTTGTAACATGAATCTCTGTTTTGTTTTTTGCCATAGGCAGTTATCCTCCATACATGAAAATAGCCAGACAGAGAGTGTCGGCAACGAAGTCCGGCAACGGGCTTCAAAAGACCTTGCAAACAATCTCAATCTGGCGGTGGTTACTATTTATACTTTTCTTTTATTTTTCTGTTGTTTTGGTTGTCATAGGGGAGAAAAGCCCGGAAATAAGGGATTTTCCCCGGCAACCGGCTCGGCAACGGGATAGCAACAGGGAGTGCAACGGGCTGTCATTTTCAGAATGGAAGCTCCATCTGTTCTGTGACCTCCACAAAACCGTCCATCGTTTTTTCAGACGGGTTGCCGAAGTCCGTTGCCGGGTTTTCACGCTCCCAGCCCTTTTGTCTGCCATATTCAGAAAACATTCTTGGGTTCGGGAAGTACCGCCAACCGGAAATGCACTGGTTCATTATCTCGTTAATTTCCCGGATTTCCCATTGCTTCGGCTCGTCAAAGGTGTGGTTCAAGGCTTCCTTGTAGAGCTGCTTGGAGCAGACCATGCTCCCGGTGTACTTATCAAGATACGCCTGTATCATCCCGGCTTTGGTGTCCTCCGGCATAAAATCCCGCTGGTGTTCTTTGAGATACCGCTGCATGGCAGGGCTGAAAGCCAGCTTGAACCTGCCGCTTTTATAAATCTCCATCGCTTCCGCCCACATCTGCCCGATATAGGCTCTGGAAGCAGCTTCGTCCTCCAAAATGTGAACCTCGGCTTGCTCCGGGTACACCATGACGGGGATAAAGCGGCGGTTGCCGGAACGGTCAAGGGGCAGGAAGTCAAGGGCATTGAAAGTGCCGCCAAACACGCACTGACGGGGGCGGTCTGCCGGGTGGGTTTCATAGGGTATCTTGTAAACCTCTTTCTGCCGACTTAAAAATGACTTGATTTCCTCAATGCTCTTGGCGTTGGCGGTTGCCATCATTTCCGACATTTCGATAATCCAGTGACCTTGCAGCTTGCGATACACATTGTCATCGTCCAGCTTCCGCAAATCATCGGAGAACCACTCGTCCCGGACTGCCAGCAGGCGGAAGAAGGTGGACTTGCCAGCCCCCTGACCGCCCACCAGACAGAGCATGATTTCAAATTTGCACCCCGGCTGAAAGGCTCGTGAGATTGCACCCAGCAGGAACAGCTTCAACGCTTCATAGGTGTAATCGTCTGCGTCAGCCCCCAGAAAGTGCCGCAGACAGAAACGGATTCGTTCTGTGCCGTCCCACACAAGGGCGCTTAAATAATCCCGGATGGGGTGGTACTTGTTTTCATTCGCCACAATCCCGATGGCGTTATCAATCTTTTTCTCATTGGTAAGCCCGTAGGTTTCTTCCAGATAGAGAAGCAGATATTTCATGTCCGTATCATTCAGGGCAGTGTTTTCCCTGTGGAAACCGATGGGTTTTATGATGTCCTTGCGGTCGGTCAGGATGTTGTAGGCGATAGCCCCGGAAAGCAGCGGGTCACGCTGGAATACGGTCAGGCAGTTCCGTATGCTCTGACGGACACCGCCTTTCTCGGTAGTTTCCAGCCCCGCCTTGATTTCCTCAACGCTCTGGGGTGGCTGCATGGCGTTCATGGTGTTTTTTAGTTCTTGCTGCATCTGCGGCTGCAAGCTCTGCCATTCGCTGTTCAAGCTGTATCACATCCTTTCCATAGTTCGTAATCAAAGCCGCTTTTTCCTCTGTCTCCCCGAACAGCAGCACATCCAGCAGATATTCCACTTGGGCTTGCTTTTGTAAGGTTTCCACAAACCGGGGATGAAAGGCTTCCTCCGGGGAGTGCGGGGCGTAGTCCGTTCTCCATGCCCGGAGCAGATGGAGATAATCGGCAAGAATACGGAAGCAGCGGCTCTTTGCTTCCTGAAACTGCTCCTCCGGGGATTTCTGCCGGGGCTTGGGCTTTTTTGCCTTTCCCGGCGGTTTCCAGTCCTCATAGGAAAGCCCGAAGTCCTGTGCTATCTGCATAGCGGCTTCTTTCTTTCCCAGCCCATACAGGGCGGCGGCAAAATCAATCACATCCCCATCCGCACCGCAGCCGAAGCAGTGGTAACGCCGATCCAGCTTCATGCTTGGGGTTTTATCGTGATGGAACGGGCAGCAAGCCATCCCGTTCCGACCTACATGGATTCCATAATGCTCCGCAGCCTGTCTGGTTGTGACGGACTGCTTCACAGCTTCAAATACATTCAAATCTATCCCTCCTTGAAAACAAAAAAGCACCTGACATTCTCTGATTGAAAATGGCAAGTGCCTGTTAAAGTTCCATATCCTGTTGTTTGTGTTTCGTCTGCGCCGGAGTAGTTCTTTGAGCCTTTTTCTCGTCCGCCTTATCCTGCAAGACTTCCTTGATAGGCTGCTTCCTGGGCGGCTCTTTGCTTTCCTCTGTGCCGGGTGTGGCTTTCCGTACCCAGTAGCGGATGTCCCGCAGCTTCTTCAAATCCTCCTGTACCTCGGTCAGCGGTACTTTCAGCTCTGCGATTTCGCTGAGAATCGTTTCCTGCTCCTGTTGCAGCTCATTTTTCGTTTTATCCTTATCGTCCGGGTGCTTGGCAAGATAGGCGGCGGCTTTCGCATACCGGGCAACCTCCGGGCGTTCCTGTTTGAATTTCTCCTTTGTTTTCTTAAAAAATATCTTCTGGTACTTCTCATAGACAGGCTTACATTCCTTGCAGTCTGTCCGGCTGGCAAGAATCCCGTCAATCACTTTGCTGCGGGCTTCCTTTGGCTTCATCTGACTGCGGTAATCGGCGGCTGATTTCCCGGAAGATTCCAGAAATGCTTCTAAGTCCTCCACAGTGGAAAGCCCCTTTTGCCGGAGATAGGACAGGGCTTCGCTGACTGCCTTTAAGTCTTTGGAAGTCCCCCGGTTCTGTCCAGCCCTTGTCCAGTCCTTCCGTTCTTCCTTTCGTATCTCCATATACTTCATCAGAAGATTGGGAAGAAGTGTCGCTTCCTCTGCCGCCTTTTGTGCAAGCAGCTCCTTCCGTTTTTCTCCCAGCTCGGTAATCCAGCCTTTGAGATTTTGGATAAGCTGCCGGATGGACTTCATCAGGCGGTTGGCGGCTCTGATTTCCCGGTTCAGGTTGCCGATATTCGTCTGAATACCTCGCTTTTCCATCTGCCGGACAGCAGCCCCCTCATGGACAGTAGGGATAATATCAAGCCCCTGTCTGGCATAGGAACGCAAGTCCACACGCTCCGGGCGGTCATTGGCTTCCAGATAGCGGTTCTGGATGACCTCCCATTCATGCCGCCAGATTTCACAATACTTCTGGTCGTTCCAGTCCACCGTATCCTCCTTGTGGCTTTTCCACCTGCCGGACGGCAGCTTTATCCGTTCCCCGTTTTCATCAAGGTCATACACCTTGCGGCTCTTGGGAATCCATTTCCCATGCTCGTCCATTGCCCGCATGGTCAGCAGGACATGGGCGTGGGGATTGTGTCCCGGCGGATGGGGGTCATGGATGGCAAAATCAACAATCATGCCTTTGGAAACAAGCTGCTGTTCACAAAACTCCCGGACAAGGACAGCGTACTGGTCGGGCGGTATCTCTCTTGGGATGGTAAGCACCCACCGCCTTGCAAGCTGGGAGTTCCATTGTTTTTCCACCGCTTCGGCAGCGTTCCATAGGGTATTGCGGTCTGCATACTCCGGCGGGGCGTTTGCTGGAAGCAGGATTTCATTGTGGACGATACCACGCTTTTCCGGGTAGTGCTTTACTTCCTGGTCGTATTCACAGAACAGCTTTTCGCCGCTCTGGTAGGCAGCGGCGGCAACCGCAGACTGCTGTTGGCTTCGCTGCACAATCGAGATTTCGTTGTGTGGACAGGGCATTTCGTGTCCCTCCTTTCGGCAATTGGTGGATGGGGTGGCGTTTTACCACCTCATTTTGGGCAGAAAAAAAGCAGGAGACCTTTCAGATTTCCTGCTCGGTGTGCCGCTGTGTGGGCGGCGGGTATTTAGTTGTAAAAGTTCGGGGCAAGTTGACCCGATGAGTGGATGATAAATAGAAAATTTGCAAAGACTATTGACATTTTTCCAAAATATTTTTCAGCTGAGCAGTCAACACATCTTCTTGACCGAGAAGCTCATCTTTTTCATATACAATGGTATTCCACAGATTGCTGAGTTCTGCGGAAATTTCAGGGCTATCACAAAATTCGTGTGCCACCCAAATATTGCTGGCTATCATTTCTGGTGCGCCATCAATGGATAGACCTTTATCTTCGATTGTGTCAATCGCACGAGAAATATATTTATCAAATTGTGCTGCTCGACTTTCTGTATGTGACTTGTCGCTCACATAGTGTCCAATAAAAAAGGAAATTGCAAATCCAGCGATGATGAACACGATAGTCAATGCTGTACCTATTCTTTTCATACTTCCAACTCCTTTGTCAAATTCAGGAACTATTTTTATTGCTTCCTATCCAGTAACATCCTGCTCCGATTACCGCTGATAAAAATTCAATTCCTTTCAAATACATATCGTAGTTTGTATATCCGATAATTGGACCAGATAAAACATAAATTATAACAAACACAATAACTGTAACTATTGCTCTCTTAGCAGTGTCCTTCACTTTTATTCCCTCCATAACTTCGACATTGTTGCTATGAAATTTTCTTTTCATCATTTCTTGGTGGTCGGACATGATATAACATTTCTTTTTCACAAGCACCAAATTTTGAGAAATTGGATTTCGCTTCTTTTAGTGTTATTCCATGATTAGAGTCGCTTGGTTCGTTATCAGAAGCAATGAACGGGTCATTCTCCCAAAAACAAACGGGACAGATATATCCACAATCTTCATTTGCCGGAACATTATAAGTAAAATATCCACAACATGGACATCGGTATTTTCCCATTTTGTATTTTAGCCTCCATTAAAATTCTACTTTTCTATTCCTGCATCATCTCTTTGTTCAAAAACGATCCACTTTTCATTCATAAATATTTCTATGGTATCATCTGAACCATATTGATATTCAAACCCTGTTCCAAAGTTAGATTGATCATTTTGGGTTGGTATTTCAGAACCATCAACAGTTGAAATAATCTTACCGTCCATTACTCCACACCGACCATCTAATGTACTTTCTTTTCCAGTGTCATAATAAAGCTTATTATTTACCATGACCATAGGAATTATATCCCATTGAAGTCCAGTGGAATTTTGTTCAGATATGTTATTTTCAACTTGAAAAAACTCCTGCTTTGTTCCAATAATATCTTCATAACTGCTTTGAATTACAGTGACTTCCAGACAATCCCCCTTATTTTCAATTTCTGCTTTTATATCATTTCCCCTGTCATCTTTACCGCTAAATTCAAGAATCCCAGTCTCAGAATTATAAATTCCAACTGCGTTTTCAACATAAAGTAAATGTGTAATGCCATATTCGAGGATATTATATGTTCCGTCATCTTCCTTTTTAATTCTTAGAATTTCATCATATTCATTACTGTAATAGCCTTCTTCCGGCATTAAAAAATTTGTAGTATCATTATCGGGCAAAAGCCTATTAGCATAATTATTAAGAGCTTCACAAGGTTCATATTTGCATTTATAACCAATACCATCAATGATGATAAATGGATTGAATTCGGTAATTTTCACTTGGGAACCGTCTGCCAACGATAGAGTGAAAACAGCCCCTTGTCCGGCATATTCTGTATATGAGTTGTCCTTATTATAAATAACTACTTCTTTGAGATATGATACTAATTCCTCTGTTTCTACTATTTGAACTGTTGTATCAGGAGGCGATAACCGAACATTCGCCGAAGTAATGTCTGTTGCTTCTAAATCTTTGAATGGTCTATGACCAGAAAACAAAAAAATGCTACTAATGCCTATGCCAATCAGACATATCAGCGCAATTAACAGAACCTTTTTATGCTTCATTTGTTTTCCTCCTTTGCCTCCAATTTCACTTTTTTCTTTTCAAGTAGAAGAATATTGCTGCTACCAACAATATAACACCTATCACAATAAACATGCTAACCGAAGAACTATTTAACTTTGTTGCAACAAAAACCGATGTAGGACCATCTACACCTCCAATTACAGAAATCGCATTGTTATTTATCTTCAATGCAGCACCTATAATAACAAATATCAATCCAACAATACCTGCAACAATTACTAATATTTTTTTCATTGGTTAATCTCCTTTACTTATTTTTTCTTTTTTTAATAATCCCTAAAATAAAGATAATTAGTGCCGGAAGTACAAAATATAGAGCATTTACCAAAATCCAAATATCAAAAGGAGCTGAAGTTAATGTGCTTGAATATTTCCCATAGTCAAAAATCGTCTTTATAATGAAGCATACAATTAAAACCAAACTTATAACATTGCACCATTTTGAAATCCTATTATCCATGTATTTTCATCTCCTCGTTATAAATTATCCTACCCACTGCGACTTTAAATCTATGCTTCTTATTGCCAAACTGCGATAGAAAAAGAAGTGTCAGGGTATTGTCTCATTGTTTGGTCAAAAAACAAGATGTCTTTATCAGAATATATCTCAAAATACATCTCGGTTCCGTAGTGACAACTCCAAATATCGCATAATTCGTTTTTTACATTGATGGTAAAATATTTTGTCATTTTATTATAAATTTCCTTATCAGCAGGATTTTCTTCCATCAACTCTAATAATAACTCATCTACAAAAGCGCCTTTGATAGATATTTCGTTGCCATCCGCTATTGCTTTGCCATACCGTTTTACTTGTAAAATTTCTTCCGTTTCCTCTTTCCAACATCGTATCTCAAAATTATCCCCCACTTTGATGAAATGATGAATAATTGTTTTCCACCATTCCGACGACACAGTGTTGTCTACCATTTGTATGTTAAATTTCATTATAACAAATCACCGTCCTCTTTCCCCAAATCTGTTACTGGCTACTGACTTCATTATACTGTATTGCCTATTGAAAAGATAGCGTATTTTATGAAACTTGTCGGCTGGGAACAGCTTGCAGCGCAAGATGTCCCCAGATGGCAAGTCCACAAAAGGGTAGCTGGCAGCAGCCAGCGCAGGGGAAGCGTAGCGTCCCCTGTTTGATTTGGAGCAGACCATAACTGCGGAAAATCATAGCCCTCCGGCGAGGAGCCTTCGGAGAACGCAATGCACCAACCTCCGGGTGGTGTATAATTGCGCCCTTAGTAAACTAAGGGGTTTCCAGCTTCTCCCGTTCCAGCAGTTTTTTCAATAGTTCCTGCGTATCCTGCCTATGAAAAATGAGTTTCAACAACAGCATGACATCATCATCTGTCAGGCGCTCCGGCTCTTGCAGAAAACTTTCCAGCATACCGCCACGAGTACAGAGCCGGTGCGTCCGTTCCTTTCGGGTAAGCTGCTTTAGCTGGTGCTGCAATGCCTTTTCATCATTGATGGCTTTCCGCAGTTTCTTTTCACTTCTCTCCAACTCCCGGTTGAGCTTTTCCAGCTTTGAGGTATCAGGCAAGGGCAGCGTCCTCCTCTCCCGGTATCAGCACATAAATCCTATTCGGTTCTCCAATGCCCTGACGCACCCGCATGATAAGTCCGGCAGTTTCCAGTTCATTCAGAGAACGCTTGACCGTCATGGGGCTACGGGACAGGACTGTGGCAATGGCTGTGACAGGGAAGCAGACAAACAGGATTCCGTTTTCGTCCTCCTGCCCTTTAGAAAGCATAGCGTCCAGCATTCGGCAGTACATGACCTTTGCGGTGCTGCTGACTGGAAATCCTGTCAACGCTCTGGGAAAGGGCATACAGGGCGGCAACGGTGTGTCTATCGTCATAAATTCAAAATTCATTCGGTGTGTTCCTCCTTTTTCTTGGCTCGTTTGGATAAATAACGGGGGCAGTCAACCACAACCACCCGGAAGCTCTGCTTGCACCCATGCTGGCATTTCCGGCATAATTCGTTGTAAGTGACACGCCCCCGGTCATTGAGGTAAAAAGAAAGCTCATGCTTCCTCTTTTTGCTCATTCTCGGCATATTGCGTTTCCTCCCGTTTTAGTGTATGGTTTCGGGGCGATTTTTGGCAAAATTACGGTCATAGAGCCGCCTAAAATCTCCCGAAGTATCAGCGATAGGGTAGACTGTCCCCCTATCAGATTGTCGTGTTTCGGTATCATTTCGGTGTCAGTTCGCCAGTTCTCCCCGGTGTCGTTCCTCCCCTGAATCTCACAGCGGCGTATCGCTCCCTTTGGTACGCTCGTTTCGGTCGGGGTTCCTCCACATCCCTGCCAAAAGTCATGGCGCTACATCGCTGGGGAAGCATATCCCACACAGGCTGGTCATTCGATTGGAATAATCCATCGATGAACTACCTGTATCATAGAACATTTTTGTGCCCTGTGCCGTATGTCCACAAAGTAGGAATTAGGGGTAAAAATCAGAAATTTCCACGATTGCGGAAAGTGTGATATAATCCAGTTAAGCGGCAGCAATGCAATCGCCGGAAAGGAGCGTGCGCCCATGAAAGGAGCAACAAGCATACAGGAACGCCTTTGGGAACTCCGCAAGGACAAAGGCTTAAATCTGGAAGAATTATCAGAGTTGACGGGTATTTCCAAATCAGCCCTTGGCAGTTATGAGAAAGAGGATTATAAGGAAATCAATCATGGCAACCTTATCACGCTGGCAGACTTCTATGGGGTTTCCGTTGATTATCTGCTGTGCCGGACAGAGAACCGGGAGCAGATCAACACGCCATTGACGAAACTGCATTTGAGTGATGAGATGGTGTCACTTCTGAAAAGCGGGAGGATTAACAATCGTCTGCTCTGCGAACTTGCCACCCATAAAGACTTTATCAAGTTTCTTGCGGACATTGAGATTTATGTAGATGGGATTGCCACCATGCAGATTCAAAACCTCAACGCCCTTGTCGATACCGTCCGGCATGAAATCATTGAACGGTATCGCCCCGGCGAAGATGACCCGCATTTAAAAGTGTTGCAAGCCGCCCATATCAGCGATGATGAATATTTCAGCCACATGGTTCTGGATGACCTCAACCTCATTATCCGGGATATTCGGGAAGCCCACAAAAAAGACAGCGAGAGTGCGCCCCAGACCACCGTTGCCGATGAATTGAAAGAAAATCTGGAAGCGGTCGAAAATTTCAAGGGCAGCCGGGATGAAAAGCTGGTTATCCTTTACTGCAAGCAGCTTGGTATCAACTATAAAAATCTGTCAGACGAAGAATTTCGCTGGCTGATTCGGATTCTCAAAAAATCAAAGAAAATGGGAACGCCTATCAGCCAGAGGAAAAAACGGTAAAGAAAAACCGCTGTTGCATGGTTTGTTAGCTTCCATGTAGCAGCGGTTCTTGCTGTGGTTATTCAGTTGAAATTTAGAGTGCCAAGATGAAATCAAACAGGGTGAAGATTATTCTATTATTTTGCGGTTCTCATACTATGGGCAATATCTTTTATTCGCTGAGCATTTTTATCTGTTAAAGCACTGATTAAATCATTCTCTTTTCCAACAATATTCTTGCCGTCAAAAACCAAAGCATTCCACAAGTCATACAAAGCAGATGACAACTTACTATTATCGGAATATTCATATGCAGCATAGACATGGCTGATTAAAGTTTCCACCATATCTACATCATATTGAGTTTTAATATCGTCCAATCTGTCTATGGAAAAAGCCATCATAGTGTGACATCTTTGTTCTCTTAATTTCATATTTTCTTTGTTAGAAAAATAATTCCCTGCGAAAAAACTCAAACAAACAGATACAATAAAAACACCAATAATAATCAACTTTTTCATTCCATCACTCCACAAAATATAAATAAATCCATCTAACAAATTCGGATTTCTTCATTTCTTACTCGGAAGAAATGTAAGCACCGCACCAACAATACCAGTAATCATAAACAGGTGTTGCCACTCCATACCAATATCACCAATGAAATAAATCCACCCGACATTATGAAATGTCACTGAAAACAAAATACTGCACAAAATAATGGCTATACCCTGAAGCTGTCTTTTCATACTCTTATCCCCCTGTAAAATTATGATTTGTCATAATCATTCTACCATACCATTATGAATAAATCATCTCATGCAAAACAATTTCTTCTGCCCGATTATGAATGTTATTGCACCGCTGCACCCATTCCATTTGACAGGTACGCTTTAATTCTTCGGTCACACCCTCGGCAGCTTTCATCTGCTCTATGATGGTGTCTAACCGTTCCTGTGCCTGTTCGTTCAGGTCTGCAAGATATGTCCACAATTCTCCGGTCAGTGTTAATGTATTCAATCTGGCTGGCTGGACTTCTCTTAAATATTCCCGGTGCAGCCGTCCATACTTTCCGATGGGGCGGTGTTCTTCCGACAGCTTCAAATCTGGGATGTAGTAATCTCCGACAAGGATATAATCAATTCCGTTTTCTGTTATTCTTGGTTTCAATTCGCTCATGTTCCTTACCTCCTGTGGAAGCAGGCTCGTCTGGTACTAACTCAATCACATCGGTAATCTCACAATTCAGCGTTTCGCAGATACGGGCTAATGTGTCCATGCTGATGTGCTTTCCCTCTTTGCTCATGTTGGCAATCATATTCGTTGTCATACCGGCGGCAAGCCTTAAATCTTCTTTTCTCATATCACGCTCTAACAGTGTGTGCCAGAGCGGTTTATAGCTGATGTGCATATTGTTTTCCTGCCTTTCTATCCATACCACCGGGGCGGCTGCCCCGGCAGGAACTTTTCTCTTATTATAGCACCAATCTTGTGTAATCACAATTTATTCTTGTAGCCTGCCGCTGATACCGTCTGGATTGTGCTTTTCCTTTCTTTTTGTTCCCTTTAATTAGCCATGAACTGCTTCATGCCCTGAGACTTTGCTTATGTGTGATAAAGAAGTAATAGAAGTGTAAAAAATTTTGCCGTTCCTATCCGGCACATGAGGTATGTCGGATAGGTCGGGCGGTTAGGTGTCGGGCAGTTCTACCTTGCCGACAAAAGAATAATAGATTTCGATTTCCTGTCTGCGTAACTTGCCCCGGCGTTTCCCGTCAAGGGCAACGCTTTCATGGACAACGATTTTCTCCACAAACTCCCGCAGCAGAGTAGGGGTAAGTTCTTCAATGGTAGTGTGCCTGCGTACCACATTCATAAACTTTTCAGCGTTTGCGGTGGCTTCCTGCGCTTTGGAAAGTTCTTCCCGCAGTCTGGCGGCACGTTCTTTCAGTTCTTTCTGCTCGGCTTCATAGTCTGCCGACAGCTCTGTGAAACGCTCGTCCGATATGCGCCCGGTTACGCTGTCCTCATACAGCCGCTTGAAGATAGCAGATAACTCGGCTATGCGTTTCTCGGCGGCTTCCAGCTCCTTTTTCTTGGCGGCGTTCCTGCGTCTGTCCCCGTCCTCATTCTGCTCGATTAAAAGCTTCATAAACCGGGCTTCATGCTTTGCCGCATAGCTGGTAACTTTCCGCAGATTGGAGAGTACGCCAGCGGTCAAGAGGTCAGTGCGGATAAAGTGCGCTGTGCAGTCGGCGGTGCGTTTCTTGTAGCTTCCGCAGATATAACAGTCCTGCTTGCGCTTGTCCGTCTGGTATCGCTGCTGGTACATGACGCTGCCGCAGTCGGCACAAAAGAGTATGCCGGAGAACAAGCCCACTTCGTCATAACGGTTGGGGCGTTTGCGCTGCTTGCGTAACTCCTGCACCCGTTCCCACGTTTCCCGGTCAATGATAGGCTCATGGTGGTTCTCAAAAACCGCCTGCTTTTCCGGGGGATTTTCTATGCTGTGTTTCAGCTTGTAGGACGGCTTCTCGGTCTTAAAGTTTACCAGACAGCCCGTATATTCCCGGTTTTCCAGCAGATGAACCACGGTATTGGTCGCCCACTTGCACTCATAGCCGGGGTGGTAGCGGCGGGTGCTGCCCGTCCTGCGGTATTCCAGCGTCCCCGGCGTGGGGATTTGCTGCTCGGTCAGCATACGGGCTATCTTGGTCGGACCGTTCCCGGCAAGGCAAAGGCTGTAAATCTGCCGTACCACCGGGGCGGCTTCCTCGTCAATGATAAAGTTTTCGTCCTCGTCCATGAGGTAGCCATAGACGGGCTTGCTTGTGATGGGCTTTCCGCTCATGCCCTTAGAGCGTTTTACTGCCTTGATTTTCTTGCTCGTATCTCTCACCAGCCATTCGTTAAAAATGTTCCGCAGCGGGGCAAAATCATTTTCCCCCTGTGCGCTGTCCACTCCGTCATTGATAGCGATGAAGCGGACACCTTTCTGTGGGAAAATCATTTCTGTGTACATTCCCACCTGTAAGTAGTTTCGCCCTAACCTCGACATATCCTTGACGATAACTGTCCCGACTTTCCCTGCTTCAATGTCTGCAAGCATGGCTTGAAATCCGGGTCTTTGAAAGTTCGCACCGGAATAACCGTCGTCGGTGTACCAGCGCAGATTAGAAAATCCATTCTGTTTGGCATAGGTTTCCAAAATCCTCTTTTGGTTGGAAATGGAATTGCTCTCGCCTTGCAGCTCGTCCTCATGGGACAGTCTTGGGTAAAGGGCGGTAATGAGTTGCTGGGTGGTCTGTCTTAACATAAATTCCTCCGTTTCCGACAGCCAGCCCCACTATTCCGTACCTTGATTGTACCACATGGGGCGGCTGTCTGTATAGCGGCAAAAGCGTCAAATCTGCTTCTTTACGGTCGGTAAAAATGACGGTTTTTCAATCAGGCTTATCACAGGTCAAATATCCGGCGGCGGCTTCTGCTTCCAGCACTTTCATCATCTTGTCAGCGGCGGTGTCGGTCGCCCCCTCCTTGAAAAAGCCAGACACCACAAGGATTGTGTTGCCTATCCTCGTTTCGGTCACGCAGTCCGGGCGGCGGGCAGGGCGTTTGTTTCTCTGGGTGTCGGTCATAGGCAAATCTCCTTTCCGGCAAGCAGCCGTTTCAGCTGTTCCATTTTTCCCTGTGCGGCGGCTTTCCTCAAATTCTCCCCGGTAAAGCAGAGAGGGGAACACATTTCAAGCAGGCGGTCATAAATCCGGGCGTGGGCGGTGTCCTCCGGGTGCTGCAATTCCTCCAGCGTGAGGTTGGTCGTCACAATCAGCGGCTTCCTGCTCCGGTAGCGGCTGTCAATCACATTGTAGACCTGTTCCAGACCGTATTCTGTGCCACGCTCCATTCCAAAATCGTCAATGATGAGCAGGGGGAAGCTGCAAAGGCGGGAAATATATTCGTTCCTGCCCGCAAAGCTGGCGGCAAGGTCGTTTAATATTGCTGCAAAGTTTGTCATGCACACCGGGACTTCCTGCTCCATGAGGGCGTTTGCAATACACCCGGCAAAATAGCTTTTCCCAGTGCCTACCCTGCCCCACAAGAGCAGCCCGTAGTTCCCGTCCTTTATCTGTTCCCAGCGTGCCACATATCCGGCGGCGTTCTTCATCTGCGGGCAGCTGCCGTTATCGTTGGCAAATGTCCAGTCCTGCATGGTCTTGTCTGTAAAGCCCTGCCGTTTCAGCCGTTCCACCGTTTCAAGGTGGCTGCGCCGCTTCTCGGCGGCTTCCCGTTCCTTACGGGCTGCCCGCTGGCAGTCGCACTCTGACGGGTGGCGGTCACGCCCGAAAAAGGTCTTGCCCTCCGGGAAATAGGCTTCTTTGGGTTTCCGGCATTTGCCGCAGTATAAAAGCCCGTCCTCCCCGGTGTAATCCTCCGGCTCGGCTGTGGTGTCGGTCATAGGCAGTATGGTGTTGTGGATTGTATCGGTCATAGGCTTTCTCCCTCCTTGAATGAATAGTCCGGTATGCCTTTCTTTGGCTTCTCTTTGGCAGCGTCCTCCTGCGCCCACTTGTAAATGGTGGCTGCATGGCTCTGGTACTGCTTCCCGGTGGAAGCGATGTGGCAGGAAAGGCGGTCAAGGTAATACTCCCACTTGCCGGGGAAGTCCTGTTCCAGCTCCAAAAGTTCTGTGTCAGAAAGAAATACATTTTTATATCTGCCATAAGCGGCGGGGGGCTGCCCCTCACTCGCTCCTTTTGTTTGGCTCTCTATTAGGTTGTTTATATTAGTTTGGTTAGGGGACGGTTTTCCGACCGTCATAAGGTCAGTTTTCCGGCTGTCAGTTGGTCGGTTTCCCGCCCTTATGAGGGGCGGTTTTCCGTCCGTCAGTTGGTCGGAAAACTGTACCACTGGGATAGGCGGCACTTTCACATACAGACGGTTGGCGGCAGAAAAGCCCGTCCGTCTGCGTTCCAGCAGCCCGGCAGCGTCCAGTTCGTTCAGTGCGCCCTTTATGGTGGTGCAGCCTTTATCCAGCATTTCCGCTATCTCTGCTATGGGGTAGACAATGTATGTCCGTCCCTCGCTGTCCTGCCAGCCGTTCTTCTGCGAAAGGGTGGAACGGTCTAACAGCAGCGCATATAACTCTCTTGCGGTGTGGGATAGGTCTGTTTCCAGCAGGAAACGGGGGTAAGGCAGGTAAGCGGGCAGCTCCGTTCCTGCGGTCATATAATCAGCGATAGGGTTCACCTCCTTGTGGTGTCTGTCTGTGGGTTCTGTTACGCTTTTAGGGGGCGTTTTTAAGGGAAAAGGATAAATGTATCACGCACCCTTTGACACCCTCCAAAAAAGCCTTGATTTATGCGGGTTTGAAATGCCCTAAAGCGTGACATTTCTCCCTTTGTTTCCGCTTCCGTTTGGCGGCGTTTATCCGCTTCATGCGTCCGGCGCAGTCCGGGCAGTATTTCCCCCGGTTGGATTTTGGGAAGAAGAACGCCCCGCAGACAGCGCAGCGTTTCCGGCTTCCCCGGCGCAAGAGGGCGGCTTCCAGTGCTTCATCAAGGGGCAGGACAGCGGCGGTAAACCAGCGGCAGAGCAGCGAATAGCTGATACTCTGTACACACACGCAAGGCTCGCCGTCCTCCAACAGCAGGCAGTTCCCGCTGTCATAGTTGCAGCACTCATGCACAAGGCGGCGGGCTGCCCGGTACTGGCGGTAGTCCATGCGGGGGATATTACCGTTCATGGCTCTGCTCCTTTCTGCGCTGCGGCTCGCTCCGGCGTAAAATCTGGTCGATATTGCCCTTGACAGTCTGCAAGCGGCGGTACTCCTCCCGTTTTGCCCGGTAATCGTTGTAGCCGCTGTTTTTCTCTTTGATAAGGCTTTCAATCTCTGCTTGCAGGGATTTATAGCTCGGCAGCTTGGAAATGCCGTTCTCCCTGAAATAGCGGGCGGCTGCGTCTGCTATGATAAAGTCACTTTCATGCTTCTGACGGTAGGCTGCTTTTGCTTTGGCGTTTTTCTGCTGTTTCAGCCCGTCCCGGACAGGGCGGGTCTTGGAATAGGCAAGCACCTGCCGTTGCAGCTCCTTTTTCCCGTTCAGCGTCTTTTCCACCTGCTTCAACCACGCAAGGCTTTCCTGCATGGCGGCATAGGCGGCAGAACAGGCTTCGTCCAGTTCCTCCGGGGAGGAAAAGCCGTACTGCTGATAGGCGGTAACGGTAGCTGCCATTTGCTTTAGGTTGTGCTTTGCCGCCCAGCGGTCATAGCCCACGCCCTTGCCCTCGGCTCGCTTGGCTTCCCGGTCAACCATGCGCTGCAAGGTGTTGTCTGCCGGGGTGGTTTTTGCAGCTTTTTCCCCTTGTAACGGCTTTTTAACTGCGGCAGGGTATTCGGGTATGGCTTTGGTCTGTTCGGCAGCTCTGTGGGCGTTCTGCGTGAGCAGGGCAAGGACAGCAGCCTTGTCAAAATCGTCCCCCAGCTTTCGGGCTGTGATAGGCTTTGTCCTGTCCGGCGTGAGGTAGGAAAGCCGCCCCCGGCTCTCCTTGACGGTCACACCCTCCCGCAGCAAAAGGGAAGAAAACTCGTCAAAGCTGCCAGCTTGGGAAAGTGCCTGCCGTATCGTCCGGCGCAGCTTCGCCTTGTCCGTTTCAAACTTGGTGGGCTTGGTCGGCTGTCCGGCGGCTTCTCTGGCGGCGTTCTCTTTGTCAAGGGCAAGCTGCCCTTTCTTTGCCGCCCAGTATTCCCGTTCGGTTATCCGTTCCTTGCTGCCGTTCAAGAGGTCGATTTGGTAAAGCCCCTCCCGGTGGCACATTTCCATGACTTCGCTCTTGAAATATTCCATAGCGGCGTTGGTGCAGCGGTGCTTGCAGCCCTCCAGCGTGTCGGCTGGTCTGTCCATGTAGGGCAGAAGCGGGACTTCGTAAATCCGCAGGGAGTTGATGACGATATGCACATGGATATTCCCGCTGTGGTTATGCCCGTCCGGGTGGGTGCAGATTAGGGCTTGGTGTCCGGGGAAATGCTCCTTGCAGAACTGCTCGCCCAGCTCCTGCGCCCGGTCTACGGTCAAGCCGTTGTCTGTCCCGTCCCGTGGGTCAAAGCTGATGATATAGTGGTGGCTTTTCACATCTTCCCGTTTTTGGTTTTTCTCATAGCGGAGATTGGCTCGCATACAGGCAACAGCGAAATCCTCGCCCCCGCAGTTGAGGGAAGAAATGCGGTAATCCTCCCTCGGTATCAGCCGCCCGTTTTCATCAAGGGTGGCTTTCATGGTAAACTCGTCATGCTCAAATGTGAGATAGGCTTCCGCTGCGCCATAGTCGGCGTTTTTAGAGCTGATATGTTTGAATGTTGCCAACAGCGTCACCCACTTTCTGCAAGACTTCAAACTTTAGGGCAGCAAGGTCGGAAACCGCCGCCCGTACCTCCCCGGCAAGCTGCGGATAGGGACTGTGCCACTCGTTCAGCGTCCGGGCTATCTGGTTTAAGTTGCCGCCGATCCTCCCGTATTCGGCGGTCAGCTTCCCGACAGCGGCAAGCAGCTCGTCATTGATGGGGGAAACGGTTATGATGGGGCGTATGGCTGCCCCGGTTATGGCTTGCCGGATAAACTCGGCTTGGCTCATGTGGTAAGCAGAAAGCCGCTGGGCAAACTCGGCGTATTCTTCCTCGGTCATGCGTGTTTTGACTACCCGGCTGCGGTGCGGCGTGTTGTATCGTTTCATAGGTGGTTGACCTCCTTTCTGTGCGTGGTGTCCTCTCACTAATAGGAGAAAAACAGGGTGTGAAGCGGAACTGTTTTTGAAAAATCCGAAAAATATTTTGAGGGGTTTTTCAGCGGCGCAAGCCGCATAAGCAGGGTTTGGGGAAGGCACTCCCCAACAAGATTCCCGCAGGGGCAAAATGAGCGATAAGCGAATTTTGGCACCTCGGTAGAATCTTGCTCTAAGAAACTGCCGGCCTGCCGTTCACTTGCTACTGCCACTTTTTCAGAAAATCTATAACCAGCTTTTTTTATAAAAGGCTGCGGGCTGGCGTTTTTCCCTTACTCCCTACAAACCACAAAAGAGCAGAATGGACGGACTTTCCGGCAAGAACTTTTCCGGCGGCTCGGTCTTTCCCGACAATAAGGCGTTTCGGAAGCTGCGTTTTGCCCGCTGTCTGAAAAAAATGGCAGCCTTTTTTGGTTTCACTGTCTAATACGGAACTTTTGGAAATTTGCCAAAAATGGACGCAAAAAAAGCAGCAAATCTTTTTCGGATTTACTGCTTCATGTGCCGCTGCGGTGCGGCGGGATGGATATTCAGTTGAAATAAAAGAGGATGGTGGTACTTTAGTCTATCGACTCTTTACTAACTATTAGGTAATCTTGAAAGATTTTCCTTGAATTTATCTAAAGAATGTTCATTGTTTCCCGCAAAAATAAGTGGAATTGTATATTCATATGATATGCCATTTTCATAGTCCGATAATTGTATTTTTATAGTATCATCCCTCTCATCTTTAGGTGCTATATATATGAATGAATTTTTATTTATATCAGATATTTTCCCTTTTTCAGAAGAAACAGTATAACCCCAGTCTGTTAAATTTGTCTTTATTGTAACTTCTGTTTCTGTTTCTTTTCTAGTCTGCAATGCTGTTTTATCGATTTGGATATCAAAAGGAGTCGAACCTAACAATTCACTGTTTATATTTACAAGTTCTTCTCCATTTGTTTTAGAAATATTAGATTCATCTTCATAATTTTGTTGAGATTCATCTTTTGGTGTTTCTCTGTTACATCCTAATAAAAAGCATAAAATAATTAGTACTAATACAGAAAGTTGTTTTTTTTGCATTTATTTCTCCTTTCATATTATCAAAGAAAGCACTGAGAGTACTTTCAAGAAATTTTGAAATATTCTCAATGCTTTCTATTTTTTGATCATAAACTTGCCGGTAATGATACTATGTTAATTTATCTCTTTCGCGTAACCTTTGTTGCAATATACACATGCACCATTCACCCATTTGTGAGACATTTCAATCGTCTCAACTTCATAAATGCTTACTTCTCCACAAATTAAACATTGTTTGTAATTATATACATGACGTGTCGCACATTTATCCCAGTCATCATATATACCAGGCATTTCATCTTCATATCCATAGTACTGGGGAGAACCCTAACTATGAGTATGAGCGGCAAATACAGTCATTGGAGCAGCTACAATTCCAGCTACTACTGAAAGTGCTAAAATAGATTTTCTTAAATTCATAAGTTCCTCCCTTTCCTTAAAAATACATAGCTCTTTGTTACATTGTCATTTTAACATAATAATTGGTAAAATGCAATAATTTATTTTCTATTTACGAGAAAATACTGTGCATATTATCTTATTTAGGAATAGTTAAGGCGGCTACCTAAATCTTTTTATTACTTTACCGCACATGAGCATTGGCACCAGGGTTGTCGTTGCCGTAGCCTTCCAGCAGGTTGATGGCTCCCCAGATGCCAAGACCGGCACCCAGTGCGATGACGAGAGTCTGAAGAACGGTTACTGCGCTGTTGAAAAATGCCATAAATGTGTACCTCCTTGTACAATGCACCCTTACGGGCTGATGAATAGTGAATGTCCCCCTGCATGTGCACCTGCAAAAGGGCAAAAAAATAGCCAGGTCTCCAATTCCAATCAGAAACCCGGCTATGTAAAAAGGGCGGCTCACCGCCGCCCTCATCGTTAATATTCAGTGCTCAATAGAAAATCTGCAATGTGCATACTCTTAATGCCTTGGTAATTTCCTCCGGCAAATTCATCAGTTCTCAAAACATACTTTGGATAGTTATCCCGAATTTCCAGCAGTCGTTCATATTCGCGCTTTTCTGTTTTTTCGGATTTGATCTCCTGCGTGACCTGCACATACAACCGGTCATTCTGCTTCTGCGCCACAAAATCGACTTCACCATCCGGCGTTTTCCCAATCGTCACGGTATATCCTCGTCTGCAAAGTTCCAGATAAACCACATTTTCCAGACTGGAAGCAACGCTGTCTGGTGTATAGCCCAGCACGCTGTAACGTAAAGCGGTATCAGCAAGATAAAACTTCTCCTGCGTTTTCAGAATCTCCTTTCCGCGCAGATCGTATCGAGAACAGCGATGAAGAAGATATGCCTTCTCCAGTTTTTCCAGATAACTGTACACCGTTTCATTGTCGATAGAACGATGCTCTGATTTCAGATAATCCGAAATTGATTTTGCCGAGAATGAATTTCCCACATTTGCAAATGTGTACCGAACCACCCGTTCCAGCTGGTCGATCTTACGAATCTGGTTTCTCTTTACGATATCCGAAAAAATCGTGGAATTATAGATATCCCGGACAATCGTATAAACCTCATCCTGTGAATACTCTCGCAGGTGCGTTGCAGGGAAGCCGCCCAAGCGGATATAGTCTGCCAGTTCAGCATGGATATCCTTTACCTGTGTATACTGCTTTTTGAATTCCAGATATTCCTGAAACGAAAGCGTATAGATACGGAAGGAAACATATCGTCCGGTCAGGTAAGTCGCTATTTCCGAAGACATCATTCTGGAATTGGAGCCTGTTACATAAAGGTCAACATCATAATCCGTTACCAGGGAGTTTACTACTTTCTCCCAGCCTTCAATTTCCTGAACCTCATCCAGAAAGAGATACGTTCTCCCCGTTGGAACAAGCTTTTCTTTAACAGCCTTGAACATATCCTTCGCTGTCATATCCTCATAATCCATGGAATCGAAGCGCATACTGACAATCCGCTCAGACGGAATGCCATGCTCCTGTTGCAGCTTCTCCATGATCATTTTTAGAACTGTGGATTTTCCGCAGCGGCGAACACCCGTCAACACTTTTACAAAAGGTGTGTCGGTGTATGCCATAATCTTATCGACGTAGAGCGGTCTGTTTATCATAGGAACCACCTCCATGGTTCCATGATACCGCAAGCGCATTAAAAAATCAATAGGTTTTGCGATTATAAACCGCAATCCCTATTGATTTTCATTGACTTTTTCGGATTGTGTCGAATTCTGTTTCCTTTCAGTTTCAGAATACCGTAGTTTAGCCAAAAAGTCCAGAAAGCAGCGGCACCAGAGTCGTGCCGATCAGTGCCACGCCGCCGCCAGCCATCAGCTGTTTTATCCCCAATTAGGTGTAAAACTCTGCTCGATGGCGGGCGGCGGCGTACAAAAAATCTATATGGTGTTTTTAAGAGAACCGTCCCGGCGGGACAGGTCAGGCAGTGACCTGTTCCACCTCCGGGATGGGTTTGAGATTAAAATGAATTTCGATAGAAATGTGTCTTGTTTTATCTTCGTCAATGCGCTCATGCACGACGATTTCTTTGATTAAGCGGTTGAGGGTGGCTGCGTCCAACTCTGTGATGTTGGCATATTCCTGAATGGCTTCCACCCATTGTTTTGCGTCATTGGCAAGCTGGACTTCATCGGACAGCCGCTTTCTGCCCTCGGACACTTTTGTTTTAAGTTCCGTCTGCTCGGTCTGTGTCTTTTCCAGCATGGTGTTGAAGTTCTGCTCACTGATACGCCCTGCAATCATATCTTCATAAAGCCGCATTACCATTTTGTCCAGAACCTCAATCCGTTCCTCGTCCCTTGTAAGGGAGCGTTCCATTGCTTCCCGCTGTTCCCGCTGCTCGGCTTCACAGGTATTGGTCAGGCGGTCAGCAACCGCTTTCCCGTCCATCAGGGCAGCTCTGGCACATTCCCGGATTTTCCGCAGCACATGACTGTAAAGGGTGTCATAATCAATCCGGTGCTGGGTGCAGTGGTTCTTTCCAAAGGCATTGTAGGTCTTGCAGGAGTAAATCTGCTGGGGATGTTTTGCGTTTGTGTAGCGTACCGTCAGAGACTTCCCACACTCGCCGCATTTTATCAGTCCGGCAAACAGGCTGATTTCATTGGTCTGCCCCGGACGCTGGCGGGATTTCAGCTTGTTCTGCACAATGTCAAAGCTCATGCGGTCAATCAGCGGTTCATGCTGTCCTTCCACTACAATCCAGTTCTCCGGCTTCTTTTCCCCAATCGTGCCGATTTTGAAACGGTAGTCCTTTTTCTGGGAAGCAATCGCCCCAGTGTAAACGGGATTCATCAAAAGGTCTTTGATAACGGAAAAGTCCCACATATACCGCCCGTTTTCCGGGTCTTTCTTTTCCCATTTGGTGCGGGTATTGCGAAGCCCCCGTTCCCGGTTCCACCATGTGGGGCAGGGGATTTTTTCTTCCTCCAGCCGTCTGCGGATATAGTTCGGACCATGACCGTTTAGGGCATATCCGAAAATCAGCCGCACAATCGGGGCGGTTTCCTCGTCAATGAGCAGATGGTTTTTGTCCTCCGGGTCTTTCCGATACCCAAACGGGGCAAGACACCCGGTAAACTGTCCTTTCTGCGCTTTCAGAAGATAAGAGGAATGGACTTTCTTGGAAATATCCTTGCTGTACATCTCGTTCAGGATATTCTTGAACGGGGCGATGTCGTTGTTATCCCGCAGGGTGTCGATACCGTCATTCATGGCGATATAGCGGACACCGTTTCTTGGGAAAAAGTCCTCAATCAAATGCCCTGTTTGCAGATAGTTACGCCCCAGTCGGCTGAGGTCTTTCGTGATGACAAGGTTGATTTGCCTGCGCTCAATGGCTCTCAACATTCTCTGTAAATCAGGACGCTCCATATTAAGACCTGTGAAGCCATCGTCCTGATAGACTGCCACAACCTCCCATCCCTGCTTTTCGCAGTATTTTTCCAGCATATCACGCTGGTTTGCGATACTGGCACTTTCGCCTTGCAGGTCATCGTCCTTTGACAGCCTGCAATAGACCGCCGCACGATAGCCCCCGGCAAGTGCTGAACCGATTGTTCTGTATTCCATTTCGTTCATCATAGCCATTTACCCACACAATCCAGACGGTATCTGGCTCTGTTGAACCTCATCTTCATTATACTTCAAATCTTTCTTTTTAGCAAGATATTCTTTTGTATTTGTTTTGCCGTATTTCTGGGAAATCAGGCTGACGAACACATCGGTGGCGTCCAGTTCCCCGTCAAATACGGTTGTCACTTCAATCTTGGTCTTATTTTTCGCCATAGGCAGTTATCCTCCATACATGAAAATAGCCAGACAGAGAACGGTCGGCAACGAAGTCCGGCAACGGGCTTCAAAAGACCTTGCAAACAATCTCAATCTGGCGTTGATTACTATTTATACTTTTCTTTTATTTTTCTGTTGTTTTGGTTGTCAGAGAGGGAAAAAGCCCGGAAATAAGGGATTTTCCCCGGCAACCGGCTCGGCAACGGGATAGCAACGAAGTCGGCAACGGGCTGTCATTTTCAGAATGGAAGCTCCATCTGCTCTGTGACCTCCACAAAACCGTCCATAGATTTTTCGGGCGGGTTGTCGGTGTCCGTTGCCGGGATTTCACGCTCCCAGCCCTTTTGTCTGCCGTATTCCGCAAACATCCTCGGATTGGAAAAGTAGTTCCACCCGGTAATGCACTGGTTCATTATCTCGTTGATTTCCCGGATTTCCCATTGCTTCGGCTCATCAAAGGTGTGGTTTAAGGCTTCCTTGTAGAGCTGCTTGGAGCAGACCGTTTCCCCGGTGTACTTATCAAGGTAAGCCTGTATCATCCCGGCTTTGGTGTCCTCCGGCATAAAATCCCGCTGGTGTTCTTTGAGATACCGCTGCATGGCTGGGCTGAATGACAGCTTGAACATGCCGCTTCGGTAAATCTCCATTGCTTCCGCCCACATCTGGCTGATATAGGCTCTGGAAGCGGCTTCGTCCTCCAAAATGTGAACCTCGGCTTGCTCCGGGTACACCATGACCGGGATAAATCGGCGGTTGCCGGAACGGTCAAGGGGGAGAAAGTCAAGGGCGTTGGAAGTGCCGCCGAACACGCATTGACGGGGGCGGTCTGCCGGGTGAGTTTCATAGGGAATTTTGTAAACCTCTTTCTGGCGGCTTAGAAAGGACTTGATTTCCTCAATGCTCTTGGCATTGGCGGTTGCCATCATTTCCGACATTTCAATTATCCAGTGACCTTGCAGCTTGCGGTACACGTTATCATCGTCCAGCTTCCGCAAATCATCGGAAAACCACTCGTCCCGGACTGCCAGCAGCCGGAAGAAGGTGGATTTGCCAGCCCCCTGACCGCCTACCAGACACAGCATGATTTCAAACTTGCTTCCGGGCTTAAATGCCCTTGTAATCGCCCCCAGCATGAACAGCTTCAAGGCTTCATAGGTGTAATCGTCCACATCAGCTCCCAGAAAGTGCCGCAGACAGAAGCGGATGCGCTCAGTCCCGTCCCATGCAAGGCTGTTCAGAAAATCCCGGATGGGGTGGTACTTATTCTCATTCGCCACAATCCCGATGGCGGTTTCAATCTTTTTCTCACTGGTAAGCCCGTAGGTTTCCTCCAGATAGAGAAGCAGATACTTCATGTCCGTATCGGTCAGGGCTGTGCTTTCTCTGTGAAAACCGATGGGCTTTATGATGTCCTTGCGGTCGGTCAGGATGTTGTAGGCGATTGCCCCGGCAAGCACAGGGTCACGCTGGAATACGGTCAGGCAGTTCCGTATGCTCTGGCGGACGCCGCCTTTCTCGGTGGTTTCCAGAGTTGCCTTTACTTCCTCAACGCTCTGGGGCGGCTGCATGGCGTTCATGGTGTTTTTTAGTTCTTGCTGCGTCTGCGGCTGCAAGCTCTGCCATTCGCTGTTCAAGCTGTATCACATCCTTTCCGTAGTCCATAATCAAAACCGCTTTTTCCTCTGTCTCCCCGAACAGCAGCACATCCAGCAGATATTCCACATGGGCTTGCTTCTGCAAGGCTTCCACGAACCGGGGATGAAACGCTTCCTCCGGGGAGTGCGGGGCATAGTCGGTTTTCCATACCCGTAAGAGGTGTAGATAATCGGCAAGGACACGGAAGCAATGTGCCTTTGCTTCCCGGAACTGTTCTTCCGGGGATTTCTGCCGGGGCTTGGGCTTCCTTGCCCTGCCCGGTGGCTTCCAGTCCTCATAGGCAAGCCCGAAGTCACTCGCCAACTGTGCGGCGGCTTCCTTTTTCCCCAGCCCGTACAGGGCAGCTACAAAATCAATCACATCCCCATCTGCACCACATCCGAAGCAGTGGAAACGCTTGTCCAGCTTCATGCTGGGGGTCTTATCGTTGTGGAACGGGCAGCAAGCCATCCCGTTTCTGTTTACCCGGATTCCGTAATGCTCCGCAGCCTGTCTTGTCGTAACGGACTGCTTCACAGCTTCAAATACATTCAAATCAATTCCTCCTTGTAAAAAAGAAAAGGCACTTATCATTCTCAATCTGAAAATGGCAAGTGCCTGTTAAAGTTCCATATCCTGTTGTTTGTGTTTCGTCTGCGCCGGGGCGTTTTTCTGTGCTTTCTTCTCGTCAGCCTTATCCTGCAAGACTTCTTTGAGGGGCTGCTTCTTGGGCGGCTCTTTGCTTTCCTCTGTGCCGGGTGTGGCTTTCCGTACCCAGTAGCGGATGTCCCGCAGCTTCTTCAAATCTTCCTGCACCTCGGTCAACGGTACTTTCAAGTCTGCGATTTCGCCCACAAGCTTCGCCTGTTCCTGCAAAAGCTCCTTTTTCGTGCTGTCCTTATCATCCGGGTGCTTGGCAAGGTAGGCACTGGCTTTCTCAAACCGGGCAACCTCCGGGTGTTCCAGCTTGAATTTTTCCTTAGTTTTCTTGAAAAATATCTTCTGGTATTTCTCATAAACGGGCTTACATTCCTTACAGTCCGTCCGGGCGGCAAGGATAGCGTCAATCACGTTGCTGCGGGTTTCCTTTGGCTTCATCTGCTTTCGGTAGTCGGCGGCAGATTTCCCGGACGTTTCTATAAAGTTTTCCAAATCCTCCACGGTGGAAAGTCCCTTTCTCTGAAGATAGGACAGGGCTTCGCTGACTGCCTTTAAGTCTTTGGAAGTTCCACGGTTTTGTCCCGCCCGTGTCCAGTCGCTCCGTTCTGCCTTTCGTACCTCCATGTACTTCATCAACAGATTGGGAAGAAATACCGCTTCCTCCGCAGCTTTTTCCGCAAGCAGTTCTTTTCGTTTTTCACTAAGCTCGATAATCCAGCCTTTGAGATTTTTAATAAGCTGCCGGATAGACTTCATCAGGCTGTTGGCGGCTTTGATTTCCCGGTTCAGATTTCCGATGTTGGTCTGAATCCCTCGCTTTTCCATCTGCCGGACAGCAGCACCCTCATGGACGGTAGGGATAATATCAAGCCCCTGTCTTTCATAAGAACGGAGATCCACCCGCTCCGGGCGGTTGTTGGCTTCCAGATAGCGGTTCTGGATGATCTCCCATTCATGCCGCCAGATTTCACAATACTTGCGGTCGTTCCAGTCAACCGTATCTTCCTTGTGACTTTTCCATCTGCCGGACGGAAGTTTTATCCGTTCCCCGTTCTCGTCAAGGTCATAAACCTTGCGGCTCTTGGGAAGCCATTTCCCATGTTCATCCATTGCCCGCATAGTCAGCATGACATGAGCGTGAGGGTTTCCGTCCCCTTTGTCATGGATGGCAAAATCCACGCACATTCCTTTGGAAACAAACTGCTGATTGCAGAAATCCCGGACAAGGGCGGCGTACTGGTCGGGCGGTATCTCTCTGGGAATGGAAAGCACCCACCGCCTTGCAAGCTGGGAGTTCCATTGCTTCTCAACAGCTTCGGCGGCGTTCCATAAGGTATTGCGGTCTGCATACTCTGGCGGGGCATTTGCCGGGAGCAGGATTTCATTATGGACGATACCACGCTTTTCTGGGTAGTGCTTCACTTGCTGGTCGTATTCACAGAACAGCTTTTCGCCGCTTTGGTAAGCAGCGGCGGCAACAGCAGACTGGCGGTTGCTACGCTGGACGATGGAGATTTGATTGTGTGGACAGGGCATTTAGTGTTCCTCCTTTCCGATTTTAGGTATAAAAAAAGCAGGAGACCTTTTTCAGATTTCCTGCTTGGTGTGCCGCTGGGGGCGGCGGGTATTTAGTTAAAATTCAAGATTACTTAACTTTATAATAGTTTTCTATTGCCTGTGCAAAGAAATCAGAAGCCCCTTCACCGTATTTTTCGTCTATCATTGGTTTGATTTGTTCATTGCGGTAATACTGCGCCTGTGCCATCATAAAGCCTTTTTCTTCTTTTATCTGGGCAAGCTGTTTCATAACAAAGCCATATTCTCCAACAAGCTCTTTTACTTCAAAAGAATCTATGTCACAATTCTGTTTTGCAATCAGTTTTTGCAAAATCGCTTCTATCCGTTTGTTATAGCTTTCTGCAACTTCTTTGCTGACGGGAGTTCGGGCAACAGACAGAAACTTGTCCTTTCCACCATACCATTCAACTACCTTTGCATAGCCTTTCTGCATTTCTTCCGAAGATACGACTTCCATATAATGCTTTTTCCATTGTTCAATGCTACCAAATTCTTTAATTGCAATGTTTCTCATATTCTCCGGCATATGCTCAAGCATGGTTTGGAACATTTCTTCTACTTCTGTTTTGGTAAAAATTGTAAAATCCATTTTGTTCTCTCCTTTCAGAATGTCATCAATGCTGGCAATCAGACGTTCCATTCGTTCTTTCTTTGTTACCAACATTTTTCGCTGTACTTGTAGAATCTGATTTCTTTCAAGAGCCGGATTGTCCAAAACAGCTTTGATTTCTTTCAAGGAGATATCAAACTCACGGAAAAATAAAATCTGTTGTAATGTTTCCAGTGCCTTATCGTCATAAAGCCGGTATCCCGCATCACTTTTTTCTGTTGGCTTTAACAACCCGATTTCATCATAATAGTGAAGCGTGCGAACGCTGATACCTGTTAAATCTGATATTTCTTTTACTGTCCTCATAGCTGCTGACCTCCTGTTCCTGATAAGGTAACTTTAATCTATGACGTTCCGTGAGAGTCAATAGGCATTTTCATTTTTTAGTATAACATTTTTCATTTCTTCTCAAAAGACAGAAAACTGATTCTGTAAAACTTGTCGGCTGGGAACAGCTTGCAACGCAAGGTGTCCCCAGATGGCAAGTCCACAAAAGGGTAGCTGGCGAAAGCCAGCGCAGGGGAAGTGTAGCGTCCCCTGTTTGATTTGGAGCAGACCGTGGCTGCGGAAAATTACAGCCCTCCGGCGAGGAGCCTTCGGAGAACGCAATGCACCAACCTTTGGGTGGTGTATAATTGCGCCCTTAGTAAACTAAGGGGTTTCCGGCTTCTCCCGTTCCAGCAGTTTTTTCAATAGTTCCTGCGTGTCCTGCCTGTGAAAAATGAGTTTCAACAGCAGCATGACATCATCATCTGTCAGGCGTTCCGGCTCTTGCAGAAAACTTTCCAGCATACCGCCACGAGTACAGAGCCGGTGCGTCCGTTCCTTTCGGGTAAGCTGCTTCAACTGGTGCTGCAATGCCTTTTCATCATTGATGGCTTTCCGCAGTTTCTTTTCGCTTTTTTCCAACTCCCGGTTGAGCTTTTCCAGTTTTGAGGTATCAGGCAAGGGCAGCGTCCTCCTTTCCCGGTATCAGCACATAAATCCTGTTTGGTTCTCCAATGCCCTGACGCACCCGCATGATAAGTCCGGCGGTTTCCAGTTCATTCAGAGAACGCTTGACCGTCATGGGGCTGCGGGACAGGACTGCGGCAATGGCTGTGATGGGGAAGCAGACAAACAGGATTCCGTTCTCGTCCTCCTTCCCTTTGGATAGCATAGCGTCCAGCATCCGGCAGTACATGAC
Source organism: Pilosibacter sp. YYHA0881 (assembly GCF_051602715.1). Taxonomy (GTDB): domain Bacteria; phylum Bacillota; class Clostridia; order Lachnospirales; family Lachnospiraceae; genus Alitiscatomonas; species Alitiscatomonas aceti. Next base: position 2,820,684 of record NZ_CP175657.1, on the reverse strand, counting down.
CTTTGCGGTGCTGCTGACTGGAAATCCTGTCAACGCTCTGGGAAATGGCATACAGGGCGGTAATGGTGTGTCTATCGTCATAAATTCAAAATTCATTCGGTGTGTTCCTCCTTTTTCTTTGCTCGTTTGGATAAATAACGGGGGCAGTCAATCACAACCGCCCGGAAGCTCTGCTTGCACCCATGCTGGCATTTCCGGCATAATTCGTTGTAAGTGACACGCCCCCGGTCATTGAGGTAAAAGGAAAGCTCATGCTTCCTCTTTTTGCTCATTCTCGGCATATTGTGTTTCCTCCCGTTTTCGTGTATGGTTTCGGGGCGATTTTCGGCAAAATTACAGCCATAGAGCCGCTTAAAATCTCCCAAAGTATCAGCGATAGGGTAGACTATCCCCCTATCAGATTGTCGTGTTTCGGTATCATTTCGGTGTCAGTTCGCCAGTTCTCCCCGGTGTCGTTCCTCCCCTGAATCTCACAGCGGCGTATCGCTCCCTTTGGTACGCTCGTTTCGGTCAGGGTTCCTCCATATCCCTGCCAAAAGTCATGGCGCTACATCGCCGGGGAAGCATATCCCACACAGGCTGGTCATTCGATTGGAATAATCCATCGATGAACTACCTGTATCATAGAACATTTTTGTGCCCTGTGCCGTATGTCCACAAAGTAGGAATTAGGGGTAAAAATCAGAAATTTCCACGATTGCGGAAAGTGTGATATAATCCAGTTAAACGGCAACAATGAAACCGCCGGAAAGGAGCGTGCACCCATGAAAGGAGCAACAAGCATACAGGAACGCCTTTGGGAACTCCGCAAGGACAAAGGCTTAAATCTGGAAGAACTTTCAAAGCTGACGGGTATTTCTAAATCAGCCCTTGGCAGTTATGAAAAAGAAGATTTTAAGGAAATCAATCATGGAAACCTCATCACGCTGGCAGACTTCTATGGGGTTTCCGTTGATTATCTGCTGTGCCGGACAGAGAACAAGGAGCAGATCAACACGCCATTGACGGAGCTGCATTTGAACGATGAGATGGTTGCACTTCTGAAAAGCGGTCGGATTAACAACCGTCTGCTCTGTGAGCTTGCCACACATAAAGATTTTATCAAGTTTCTTGCAGACATTGAGATTTATGTGGACGGGATTGCCACCATGCAGATTCAAAACCTCAATGCACTTGTTGATACCGTCCGGCATGAAATCATTGAACGGTATCGCCCCGGCGAAGATGACCCGCATTTGAAAGTGCTGCAAGCTGCCCATATCAGTGATGATGAATATTTCAGCCACATGGTTCTGGATGACCTCAACCTGATTATCCGGGATATTCGGGAATCCCACAAAAAGGACAGTGAAAGTGCGCCCCAGACCACCGTTGCCGATGAACTGAAAGAAAATCTGGAAGCCGTCGAAAATTTCAAGGGCAGCCGTTTGGAAAAACTGGCAATGCTTTACTGCAAGCAACTCGGTATCAACTACAAAAATTTATCGGAAGAAGAATTTCGCTGGCTGATTCGGATTCTCCAAAAATCAAAGAAAATGGGAACGCCTATCAGCCAGAGGAAAAAATGGTAAAGAAAAACCGCTGTTGCATGGTTTGTTGGCTTCATTCCATGTAGCAGCGGTTCGTGCTGTGATTATTCAGTTAGAATTTCTGAAAGACAAGCTGGAAGTTATAGTGCAATCTTTTTCCATTTTCTAATCTTGGTTCTAAAGGTTCCGAACGGAGCAACTGTATTAACATGTATGAATTTGTATACTTCCCAGACGGCTGTTTTAGTTGCTTCGTCAGCCCATTTTCTCATATGTGGTTTAAATAATTCTTCCTCACTCAGAGAATCAATCATTGCATAAATAGAGTTGATATTCTCATTCAATCTGTCTTTCAATTCTTGCAGTGACAGCTGGGCATATGTATCTGTGAACCATTGATATAATTCGCCAAGCTGATTCCACTTAAAATTATCCGAAGGAGTTTTGACAGGAATACCCTTTCTTTCGTCTGATTCCCATTTAATAACAAGAGTTGTCCAGCCGACCTGATAAGCAAGATTTTCAGCTGGAGTTCGATCGATCTCATCAACTCTCTTATCTTTTAAATGCTCAGGAATATCATTAAATTCTGAAATATACTTTGCAAAGCTTTTATTTATCTCGTTTTTAAGCTCGTCTTTATTCTCATATGTTCTCAATAGTCTATCCCCCTCAGCTTCCGATTTTCCGGTTTCAAAAACAGGAATTTTCAAATTAGTCTTTGCAAATAACCTTTGAACCTTCACCATCAATTACAATTCCCTGACGGTTGTTAATTGGGCATAGATTCAAATCCGAAAACTCAGTCATTATTTTCTCGGTAACTTTCTTAAATGGTGCTGTAAGATAATGCGGAAGAACATAGAAATCAATCAAATCAAGCCCTGCATCATCTTCTTGTGAGTAGTCCTCTGGCTTTTCATCCATTTGCTCGATATATTGGATGCTTGGAGCGCATATAATTGCGCCTGCCGACTCGCCAATCATCAATTTTCCATTTGCCAATTCCTTTTTCAGCAGCCCATCAGCTCCCGTCTTACGGAGCTGGTCCATAAGAAAAAAAGAATTTCCGCCGGTAAAATATATCACATCTGCATTTTCAAAAACAGACTGTATCGTTGAATAAGCCTCCGTTGAAATATCAATTTCAGTTACGATTGCTCCCAACTTTTTGAATAATTTTCGAGCCGAGCCGACATAACCGATGTAGCCTTCACGCAGCGAAGCTGTTGGAATAAATGCGACTTTCTTATTTTCAATTTCTTCCTTTATCAGACTTCCTACACTTGAAAAGTGCGAACATAAAAATAGTTTCATCAATATTCTCCTTTATAGATTTCGATTTATCATAATTATTCTACCATATCGTTATGAATAAATCATCTCATGCAAAACAATTTCTTCTGCCCGGTTGCGAATGTTATTGCAACGCTGCACCCATTCCATTTGACAGGTACGCTTTAATTCCTCAGTCACACCCTCGGCAGCTTTCATCTGCTCCATGATGGTATCGAACCGCTTCTGTGCCTGTTCGTTCAGGTCTGCAAGATATGTCCACAATTCTCCGGTCAGTATCAATGTGTTCAATCTGGCTGGATGGACTTCTCTTAAATATTCCCGGTGCATCCGTCCATATTTTCCGATGGGGCGGTGTTCCTCCGGCAGTTTCAAGTCTGGGATGTAGTAATCTCCGACAAGAATATAATCAATTCCATTTTCCGTTATTCTTGGTTTCAATTCGCTCATGTTCCTTACCTCCTGTGGAAGTAGGCTCGTCTGGTACTAACTCAATCACATCGGTAATCTCACAATTCAGCGTTTCGCAGATACGGGCTAATGTATCCATGCTGATGTGCTTTCCCTCTTTGCTCATGTTGGCAATCATATTTGTTGTCATACCAGCAGCAAGCCTTAAATCCTCTTTTCTCATATCACGCTCTAACAGTGTGTGCCAGAGTGGTTTATAGCTGATGTGCATATTGTTTTCCTGCCTTTCTATCCATACCACCGGGGCGGCTGCCCCGGCAGGAACTTTTCTCTTATTATAACACCAATCTTGTGAAATCACAATTTATTCTTGTAGACTGCCGCTGATACCGTCTGGATTGTGCTTTTCCTTTCGTTTTTTGTTCCAACTAATTAGCCATGAGCTGCTTCATGCCCTGAGACTTAGCTTGTGTACGATAAAGAAGCAATAGAAGTGTAAAATTTTTTGCCGTTCCCATCCGGCACTTGAGCTTTGTGTCGGATAGGTCGGGCATTATTCGTCGGGAAGTTCTACCTTGCCGACAAAGCTGTAATAAATATCAATGTCCTGTCTGCGTGTGCCGTTCTCGTCATAGCTGCACTCATGGACAACGATTTTTTCAATAAACTCCCGCAGCAGGGTATGGGTCAATTCCTCAAAGCTGGTGTACTTGCGGACAACTTTCATAAACTTTTCCGCATTAACCGTGGCTTCCTGTGCCTTTGCCAGTTCCGCTTGCAGTTCGGCGGCACGGCTCTTGACCTGTTTCTGTTCGGCTTCATAGTCTGCGGAAAGTTCCGCAAAGCGTTCATCAGAAATACGCCCGGTCACACTGTCCTCATAAAGCCGCTTGAAGATAGCGGACAGCTCCGCAATCCGCTTTTCGGCTGCGTCCAGTTCCTTTCGCTTGGCAGCGTTGCGGCGTTTGCCGCCGTCCTCGTTCTGCTCGATCAGCAGCTTCATAAACTGCTTTTCATGCTTGGCTGCATAGCTTGTCACTTTCCGCAGATTGGCGGTCACACCCGCAGTCAAAAGGTCGGTGCGGATAAAATGTGCGGTGCAATCGTGGGTACGCTTCTTGTAGTTGCCGCAGATGTAGCAATCCTGTTTTCGGGTTTTGTTCTCGTATCTCTGCTGATAGAGGACGCTCCCACAATCGGCGCAGAACAGCAAGCCGGAGAACAGACCGACTTCATCATAGCGGTTTGGACGCTTGCGCTGCTTGCGTAATTCCTGCACACGCTCCCATGTGGCAAGGTCAATGATTGGCTCATGGGTATTCTCGAAAATGACCTGTTTTTCTTCGGGATTTTCCACGCTTGATTTGACCTTGTAGGACACTTTCTCGGTCTTGAAGTTTACCGTATGCCCCAGATATTCCTTGCGTTCAAGGATATGGACAATCGTGTTGGTCGCCCACTTGTAGGGATAATCGGGGTAGTAACGGCGTGTGCTGCCTGTCCTGCGGTATTCCAATGTACCCGGTGTTGGGATTTGCTGCTCGGTCAATATACGGGCGATTTTGGTCGGACCGTTCCCGGCAAGGCACAAGCTGAAAATCTGCTTGACGACCGGGGCAGCTTCTTCGTCCACGATAAAGCGTCCGTCCTCACCTTTGAGATAGCCATAGACCGGCTGACTTGTGATAGGCTTGCCACTCATGCCTTTGCTGCGGAAAACTGCCTTGATTTTCTTGCTCGTATCTCTCACCATCCATTCGTTGAAGATATTACGCAGAGGGGCAAAATCATTGTCGCCCTGTGCGCTGTCCACTCCATCGTTGATAGCGATAAAGCGAACGCCCCTTTGTGGGAAAATCATGTCCGTATACATTCCCACTTGGAGATAGTTTCGCCCTAATCTCGACATATCCTTGACAATGACCGTTCCGACTTTCCCTGCTTCAATATCCGCAAGCATGGCTTGAAAACCGGGTCTTTGGAAGTTCGCACCGGAGTACCCATCGTCCGTGTACCATTGGAGATTGGTATAGCCGTTCTGTTTTGCATAGCTTTCCAAAATACGCTTCTGGTTGGAGATGGAATTACTCTCGCCCTGCAATTCATCTTCATGGGATAATCTCGGATAAAGGGCAGTAATGAGGTTTTGGGTTGTCTGTCTAATCATGGTTTCCTCCATTTCCGACAGCCAGCCCCGCTATTCCGTAAGGAAATTATATCACACGGGGCGGCTGTCTGTATAGCTGGTAAATGTGAATTTTGCTTCTTTATCGCCCGTCATTATGACGATTTTTTGGAATTAGGCTTGTCATGCAGTATAACTTGGCTTGTGTGTAGCTGCGGTTTCCGCTTCAAGCACTTTCATCATCTTGTCGGCTGCGGTGGCTGTGGTATCTTTCTTGAAAAAGCCGGACACAACAAGCACGGTGTTACCCATGCGGATCTCCGTCACGCAGTCCGGGCGGCGGTCGGTGCGGTCATTGTTATTCTGTTTGTTTTCTGTCATAGGCAACTCCTTTCACTTCAACAGTTCTTTTAGTCCATTGAGCTTGGCTTGTGCCGTTTCCTTTCGGAAGTTCTCGCCTGTAAAGAGGATAGGCAGACACATTTCAAGCACTCGGTCATAGATACGGGCGTGGGCGGTGTCCTGTGGATTTTGCAGTTCCGTAAGGCTTAGATTGGTGGTGACAATCAGCGGCTTTCGGCTGCGGTATCGGCTGTCAATTACATTGTAGACCTGTTCCAAACCGTACTCTGTGCCACGCTCCATACCAAAATCATCAAGTATCAGCAGAGGGAAACGGCAAAGACGCTCGATATATTCGTTTCGCCCCTCAAAGCTGGCAGTTAAATCATTCAGTATCGCAGAAAAGTTTGTCATGCGTACGGAGATTTCCTGTTCCATAAGGGCATTGGCAATGCACCCGGCAAAATAGCTTTTTCCTGTGCCTACCTTGCCCCACAAGAGCAGACCATAGTTGTTTTCTCTCATCTGCTCCCAATGCTCCACATATAAATGTGCCTTGCTCATCTGCGGGCATTTGCCGTTGTCATGTGCAAAAGTCCATTCCTGCATGGTGAGGTCGGTAAAGCCCCGGCGTTTCAGTTCCATAACGGTGTCAAGGTGTCGTCTGCGTTCCTCGGCGGATTCACATTCCAAACGCTTCTCCCGTTGGCAGTCACATTCTGTCGGGTGCTTGTCATGCCCCAACCATGCGGCGGTTTCTTTGGGAAAGTAGGCTTCTTTCGCCGTGCGGCACTTGCCGCAGTAAAGCAGACCGTCCTCGCCCGTGTAGTCCTCCGGCTCTGCGGTAGTAGTCATCATATTCAAAACGGTATCGGTAAAAAGTTCAGTCATAAACTCTCGCCCTCCTTAAAGGTGTAATCGGGTATGCCTTTTTTCGGCGGTTTCTTGGCTTCGTCCTCCTGCGCCCACTTGTATATCGTGGCTGCATGGCTGCGGTATTTCGTTCCTTTGGACGCTATATGAGTAGATAAGCGGTCAATATAATACTCCCATTTGTCGGGCAGTTCCGCTTTCAGCTCGTCCAGTTCCGTATCGGAAAGAAACACATTGTTGTATCTGCCATAGCTGCGGGCGGGGGCTTGTCCCGTTTCTAACTCTCTCTCTTTTTCTATCTCTATATCTATCTCTTTCTTTATCTCTATCTCTGGTGGACGAATGTCGGACAAATGTCCGCCGTTTGTCCGGGGTGGTGGCAAAGCCTTGTTTGCAAGCCTTGCCGCCCGTTTTCGTTCCGCTTCGGTAGAGGATTGCCCTATCATCAGTTCAATATCGGTCATGTAGAGTAAGCCGCCGTGTAGCTGCTCCACAAGCCCCAACTGCTGAAAAATCCCTAACGCCCGTTCCACCGTGCCTACCTGCTGACGGGTAAGAGTGGCGATCATCTGTGCTGTGTAAGGGATATTCTCGTCAAGCTGCAACTTGCCGCCGTTTTTCAGCGATTTTAAGTACAGCTTCAAGAGAATGTTGGAATAGAGAATACCGTCTGGCATACTCTCCAACAGCACGATAGCGTCATCATCAAAATAGCTTTCTTTCAGTTTGAGGTAGTAATATTTGCGGTTATCTGCCATAGGCGGTGTCCTCCTTTGGTTTCCAACGCTTGGAGTAATACCGGTGGCAGAGGATAATCACGGTTCGGAAACTCTGCTTGCAATCGTGGGTGCAGCCCCGGCAAAGGTCGTTATAGGTAATTCGGTTTCGGTGGTTGAGGAAAAAGCTCCATTCAAGCCGCCGTTTGTTGCTCATGCGTGGCATTGGTACGCTCCTTTCTGCCGTTTCCGTGGGTATCACGGATAGGGCGGGAAAACTGTATCTTCTCGGTATCATTTTCGGGGATTTTTTGCCCTGTACGCCCTGCTTTGAGGTCGGGGAGTATTGCGGATAGGGGGTAAGGGCATATCCCTGTTTTTGTTTGGTTTCGGTATCATTTCGGGGCGGTTTTTAACGCTCCTGTTCATGCTTTTTCTGTCGGCTCGGCTCGCCGTGGTGCATTTGGGAAAGATTGCTTTTCATGGTCTGCAACTCCCGGACACGCTCTTTATTTGCCCGGTACTCGTTGTAAAGGGCGTTCTTCTCGGCGGTAAACTGCTCGATTTCAGCCTGCAACGATTTATAGGTGGGCAGCTTGGTAATGCCTTTTTGCCGAAAATATCTTACGGCTGCGTCTGCTATGATAAAGTCGCTTTCATGCTTTTCCCGGTAGGCTTTGCGTGCCTTATCGGTTTTCTGCTTTTTCAATCCGTCACGCACATCTCTTGTCTTGGCATAGGCAAGCACCTGTTTCTGCAAGTCCTTTTTCTCACGGATAGCCGTTTCAATGGGCTTCAGCTTGGCGGTGCTGCTGTGTAAATCCGCATTGGCAGACACAAGGGCTGCGTCCAGTTCATCCGGGGTAAAGCCGTATTGCTCCATAGCGGCAACGGTAGCCGCCATCTGTTTGAGATTGTGGACAGCCGCCCAACGGTCATAGCCGATACCTTTTCCCTCGGCTCGCTTCGCCGCACGGTCAACCATTCTCTGAATGTTGCCTGTCGGGGCGATTTTCTGCGTTTTTCCTCGCTCTGTGCGGTTTGTTTCAGCGGTATGGTATTCGGGTATGGGTACGGTCTTTTCGGCGGCTCTGTGGGCGTTCTGCTCCAAAAGAGTAAGAACAGCAGCACGGTCAAAATCATCTCCCAGTTTTCGGGCGGTAATGGGTTTCGTTCTGTCCGGGGTAAGGTAGGACAATCGCCCTCGGCTCTCTTTGACGGTCACGCCCTGTTGCAGAAGTAAAGCGGAAAACTCGTCAAAGGTGGTCGCTTCGCTCATGGCATTCCGTATGGTCTGCCGCAACTTCGCCTTGTCGGTTTCAAACTTGGTCTGCTTTACAGGCTTCCCCTCGGCTGCAAGGGCGGCATTTTCCTTGTCAAGTTTGGCTTGTCCTTTTTTATGCGCCCAATACTCACGCTCGGTAATGCGGTTTTTGCTGCCATGCAATAGGTCAATCTGATAGAGATTTTCCCGGTGGCACATCTCCATGACCTCGGCTTTGAAGTATTCCATAGCAGCGTCCGTACAGCGGTGCTTGCACCCGGCACGGGTATCTGCCGGTCTGTCCATGTAGGGCAGTAAGGGTACTTCCTCAATACGCAGAGAATTGATAACAATGTGAACATGGATATTGCCGCTGTGGTTGTGTCCGTCCGGGTGGGTACAGACAATGGCTTGGTGTCCTGGGAAATGCTCGGCACAAAATTCCTCGCCCAATGCTTGCGCCCGGTCTACGGTCAAGCCGTTGTCCGCTGCGTCCCGTGGGTCAAAGGAAATGATATAGTGGTGGCTTTTCACATCTTCCCGTTTTTGGTTCTTGCCGTATCGGAGATTTGCCCGCATACAGGCAACGGCAAAATCTTCCTCGCCGCAGTTCAGCGCGGCTATTCGGTAATCCTCCCGAAGTATGAGCCGCCCGGCTTCGTCAAGGGTGGGCTTCATGGTAAACTCGTCATGCTCAAAGGTTAGATACTGCTCGGCTGCACCGTAGTCCGCATTTTTAGAGCTGATATGCTTGAATGTTGCCAACAGCGTCACCTACCTTTCGCAAGACTTCAAACTTCAAGGCGGCAAGGTCGGAAATGGCGGCTCGCACTTCAACGGACAGCGTATTGTAGGGCGTTCCGTATTCGTTGAGGGCACGGGCGATCTGATTAAGGTTGCCGCCGATTTTTCCGTATTCGGCTATCAACTTTCCAATAGCGGACAGCAGTTCATCATTGACCGGGGAAACGGTAACAATGGGGCGAATGGTCGCCCTTGTAATGGCTTGTCGGATAAACTCGGCTTGGCTCATGTCATAATTCTTTAGCCGTTCCGTGAAGTCGGCATATTCTTCTTCGGTCATGCGTGTCTTGACTACATGGCTTCGGTGGGGCGTATTGTATCGCTTTCCTATGGGTATCAACTCCTTTCACTTACCGCCGTTTTGTGGGCGATTTTTTAAGTATTTTTTGGTGGGATTTTCAAGCGGCACAAGCCGCATAGCAGGGTTTGGGGAAGGCACTCCCCAACAAGATTCCCGCAGGGGCAAAATGAGCGATAAGCGAATTTTGGTACTGCGGTAGAATCTTGCTCTAAGAAACTGCCGGACTGCCGTTCACTTGCTACTGCCACTTTTTCGGGAAATCTATAACCAGCTTTTTTATAAAAGGCTGCGGGCTGGCGTTCTCCCCTTACTCCCTACAACACCGCAAAAAGCAAAAATGACGGACTTTCCGGCAAGAACTTTTCCTGCGGCGTGGTCTTTCCCGACAATAAGGCGTTTCGGAAGCTGCGTTTTGCCCGCTGTCTAAAAAAATGGCAGCCTTTTTAGCTTCAATGTCTAATACGGAACTTTTGGAAATTTGCCAAAAATGGGCGCAAAAAAAGCAGCAAATCTTTTTCGGATTTACTGCATCATGTGCCGCTGCTGGGCGGCGGGATATTCAGTTTTTATGTTATCGGTCAAGCCGGAACTTGAACAGGCTTTCAATCAGCTTTGTTCTGATGTAGTCCTCCATATCAGAATTATAATAGCCGTTCATTTTGGAGAAATAGCGGATATACCCGGCATATCGGTCAAGGACAGCTTGTATCGCTATGGGGTCGCCCTCATGTGCTTTTATTATCGTGTCATAGGGGAGAAGTAGGCTACTCATGGGACAGCACCTCCATTACTTCTTTCAGCCGCTTCAAGGCAAGCTGGATATGCCGCCCGATTGTGCTGCGTGTCCAGCCGCTTTGTTCTCCGATTTCTTTCTGCTTCAAATGCTGGAAGTAATACAAAAAGATTTCCTCCTGCGACTGTTCCGGCAGTTCGGCAAGAGCCGCCGCAAGGGAACAGTTATCTAAAAATATCGTCTGCCCCCGGACGGAGAATGGATAAGTTTCGCCATAGTCTGGCACTTGAAAATACTCGTCTATGGTGCTTAGTGGGACAAACTTTTCTTCGGTCAAATATTCAAGGGAGATTTCCCGTTTCCACCTCGCCGCCAGCATACGGGCAGCGTCAAAGGACGCATGGCGAATAACAATCCGGCAATAGGTATCATGGGTATAGCGGATATGTTCTTGATAGGCTTCGTATTTAGTCATGGAAAATCCCCCTTTCTTCGATTATGGGAAAGGGCGGCAGCACTTTTTGCTGTCGCCCCTTGATTACCCACCAGCAAGGACAGTCGGGGCTGTCAACGGCGGGCGAAGCCCGTTCATTTTACCGTTGACTGGCTCGGCTGGTTTTGCTACTTTGCTTAGGCAATTTTACTTTTTGCGAACAGGAATCCATATCTCGCTGTAATAATCTTTATCCCCGGTGCCTTTCGCATAATCATTCGGGTTACTGTACATCTCAATATGATACCCGGCTGCGATTTCGTAGTCTTTATTCTGCGGCAGCCACTCCGAAAAAATCTTTTCATGAATGTCATGTAAAGATGAAGTGTTTGCAAGCGCACCTTTACACGGAAAGACAGCCCATGTATATTCGGGAATAACCTGTGTAACAAAATCAGCCGGAATTTCGTTGAGCGGGTTATAGTTATCGGCAATCAGATATTCAAATTCATTGCCGCTCATATCGTTGTCTACGGATATTCCATACATACTGTCAATGAGTGTGTGTTTTCCTAACTGATTAAAGTCCACCCAGAATTTAGGGATTTCAGTATCAGCGGTTTCATACTTGAATACCCTCGATACTCCAACCACGGTAAACGGCGCTTTTTTAACAATTTTGTAGTCCATCGTATAACCTCCTGTTAAAATTAGTTTGATTTTCAGAGGGGCAAATGACTTTATCATTGCCTCTCCTTTGCGTATGGCAGTAGGAGTAGCACCATGAAAACGAAGAAATGCTTTTGTAAAACTATCCGGCGAATCATATCCGTACTCAAGCGCAATATCAATTATTTTCCTGTCGGTGGAAACAATTTCACTTCCAGCAAGCGTTAGTCTACGCCTTTTGATGTATTCCCCAACTGTAAAACCACAAAGCATAGAAAACCCTTTTTGAAAATAATATGGAGAAATGATTGCTTGTTTTGCAATATCCGCAATCGTTAATTCTTCTGTGATATGGCTTTCAATATAGTTAATGGCTTCGCTGATACTTTCACTCCATTCCATGTTGTTACCTCCTCTGCATTTATAGATTCTACACTTTTTGAAAATCGTTTTCCCGATTTTTTATGCTCAAAGTTGTCTACACTTTCTCACAAAATATTTTACACTAATCTTTCCAAATTACAATGTGAACCAAAGGAATAGTAGGGTGGCTATCAATCAAATTCTTGTTTGTTACTTTACCGCACATGAGCATTGGCACCAGGGTTGTCGTTGCCGTAGCCTTCCAGCAGGTTGATGGCTCCCCAAATGCCAAGACCGGCACCAAGTGCGATGACGAGGGTCTGAAGAACGGTTACTGCGCTGTTGAAAAATGCCATAAATGTGTACCTCCTTGTACGATGCGCCCTTGTGGGCTGATGAATAGTGATTTCCCATCTGCATGTGCACCTGCAAATGGACAAACATATAGCCAGGTCTCCAATCCTAATCAGAAACCTGGCTATGTAAAGAGGCGGCAGCTCGCCGCCCCTTCTTATTCTGTTGCCAACAGCACACTTATGACATCTTCGTCACTGGAATAAACTTACTTAGCATGATCTGCATCAACCACTTCGTACTTATCACCGGGCTTGAGCTTCAGCCGATGGTCGAGGAACGCCTCGATGCTGAACGTGTTTTTCTTATCAGCACCGGCAGTGAGCTTGTAGTTCGGATGCTGGGTCAGATCGTATTTATCTGACTTGAACGGTCTGACACCGCGCAGCTGCAAAATACATTTTCCGCCATCCAACACAGCCAGTTCATCCACCGAAGCCAGGTCATGCCCAACCTTCTGATAATTGGTGCCGTAGGATGGGCTGTTGCCTCTTGTATCGGAAGTGTTGTACAGATCAATCGTTTCTTTCCCCAATGCCTGATTCAGCTCTTTTAGCGTAGTCGGCTCCGAACCACCAAGAAAAATACGGGAATCCATATTGCCGATGATGGTATCAGCATTGTCCTTGTAGATTGCCTTCAACTGGCTCTGTGCCTGAAGTACCAGACATGCCGAGATTTCTCTTGATCGGATGGTGGCTACCAGCTTTTCCAGATTCGGAATCTGACCAATGTTCGCACACTCATCAATGAGGCAGCGCACATGCACCGGCAGTCTGCCGTCGTAGACATCATCTGCTTTCTCGCACAGCAGGTTAAACAGCTGTGTGTAGATCATGGAAATCAGGAAATTAAAGGTCGGGTCTGTATCGCTCATAATGAGAAACAGAGCCGTTTTCTTATCTCCCACCGTATCCAGCGACAGTTCATCGTACATGGTGATATCACGGACTTCCTCAATATCGAAGGGAGCCAGACGTGCGCCGCAGCTCACCAGAATCGACTTTAAGGTTTTGCCCGCAGCCAACTTGAACTTGGCATATTGCCGGACAGCAAAGTGATTCGGCTTCTTCTTTTTCAGTGCTTCAAACATCTGATCCACTGGATTCTGAAAAGTTTCATCATCCTCGCGCACTTCCATCGCATTCAGGAATTCAATCAGCGTTGCAAAGTTCTGCTCTTCCAGCGGTGCCTCATAGTGGATATAACCAATCAAGGCACAATAAAGCAGGGTCTCTGCCTTCGTCCAGAATTCATCACCGGCCTTGCCGTCTCCTTTGGTGTTGGTAATGAGGGTTGTGGTCAGCTTCAAAATATCCTTTTCGCTGTGAATATACGAAAAGGGATTGTAATGCATCGACTTTCTGAAATTGATGGTATTGAAAATCCGGATGCTGTATCCGTTCTTCAAAAGGGCTTGGCCGCAGTCGATTACGATATCGCCTTTCGGGTCAGTGACCACGTAGGAGCTGTGGCATTGTAAAAGGTTGGGTTTAAGCCAAAACCTCGTCTTACCGCTGCCGGAGCCGCCCACTACCAGCACGTTTTTATTTCGGGCATTTGCTGGATTCTTCGGGCGATTGCCCATCATCATCCGCTCCGTCCTAGTCAGAATCACATTATTTGCAAACACCGGATCTTCAAACGGTTCGATGTCTTTCTGCGTACCCCAACGAGCAGAGCCGTACTCCATGCCATGGCGATATTTCTTGGCATTTTTGCCTTTCAGATACACAGCAAGCCGCAGACCCGCTCCGCAGCACACACCAATCAGCAAATCCATCGGATGCAGACTTGGCATCGGATTGGAAAAAGCTGCACCCAGGGCAGAAAGAAAGCCGAGGAGCTTTTCAGACATGTCTGCGCCCTCGGCAATTCTCCACGCTTCTCCCAGATTGGTACATACAAGACTGGCAATGAAGTACGGCAGGTTCAGGATCAGCAGCTTTTGGGTCTTATTACTCATAGATCACGCTCCTGACTTTTGTGACGAACCTTATCCGGCAGAATTGCAGCCACCAGTTCTTTGAGCTTGTTAAGCTGCTCCAGAATACTCGGTTTTTCCTTTGCTTTCAGCTTGCGGTTGGTGAATTCCTCAAAAGCGGAAGTAAGTGCATCCGCATCCCTCGCCTTAAAGAACACCGTGTACTTGGGTGGAATCACATTTTGGTCTTTCGTAATGGCATAATCCACACCATATTTCCTCGCCACCTGTTCAAAGCCTTTCAAATCCGTTTTTTCAATAGGGATACTGCTGACTCCCTGATTCTGACCGATCAGTTCTTTGATGCTCTGCTTTCCAATCGGCAGCTGCGCTGTTTTCTGAGCCACCTTAGCCTGATGATGCCGTTTCCACGCATTATAGCCATTCACGATGGTGCGAAAGGTCAGTTTCGTGGTGCTGATTGCCAGATTGACGGTACGATTTTCAACTTCTTCCTGCATGAATCTCCGCCTCCTTCCTTACAGACTGTCCCGGTCCGGTGCCGGTTTGCTCTTTTCCTGGGGCTTTTCAGCCTTTTCCTCCATCTTTTTCACCATGTCATCCGGGACCGGAATTGCCATGATGCTGCGCCCCATACGAACGAACATCTGGGGCTGATGGAACTGCTCCTCAAATTTCTGCATCTGCTCCGAAGTCAGAGAACCAAAGTCATCCTCTGTCAGCCCTACCACCAGAAAATCACCGGCATAAATGTCCTGCATATCCCCGTCTTCGGTGTAAATCGCACGGTTCAGCGGCAAACCATTGATTTTACCGGATTCGTTCAGAATAATGGCTACTTCATCCTCAAATGGATAGGTCACTTCAATATCGCCGCCGACCATGGCCTGCAAATCTTCCAACTCCGTGCCAACACTGATTTTCTTCGGATAGGCGTTGGGCTGCACCAGCAGCACATCCATTGTCCTTGTCTCTGCCAGTTCATGTTCTCCCACGGTCTTGAAGTCTACGCCGGTGAAATCGCCGGAATCCAGAACATAGTCCTGATTGTTCCACGCCTGCGTCACCATGCGTTCCGCGTCTTCCTGTGAAGCAGCTTCCACGGAAACCTTTCTCTGGAGAGTCTCTGTAATCTCCACATCAAATTTCTTCATAGGCACCTCCTTAGATCAGGCGCAGTGCCGGAACCAACTCGCCGCCAATGGAAACCACCGTCAGGTTTTCGTTCACATAGTCGATGGTGTGTTCCAGCGTAAACAGATTGACGCTGCACTCGTTGCCGTTCTGGTCGATTTCCGAAACTTCCGCAGCTCCCAGCAGATAGCGGGTTCCGTCAGTCTCGATCACATCGCTCTCATCATAATGGAGAAGCAGTTCCCCATCTGCCACCAGATCAGCTTGCATCTCATCGTAAACATCCTCAAAGATGTCTCGACTGCCGTCCTCGGTCAGAAGTTCACCGCCAGCCCCGGCAGGATCACCATCACAATGCGCTCCTTCGGGTGATCTTCACGGATTGCCTCCAACATCACCCAGTTATGAAGCATAGCAATGGACTTCTCAAACATGGGATCATCCATCGGATTCGGCTGCGATGCACCGTTCGGGCAGTTCTTGCAGTCCATGCTGCACACTGCGCTATTCTGATTCTTCTTAAAGTTCATCATCATAAAAATCTCCTTCTCATCGTTCCATATCTCGTTGTTTACTTCGCTGCCACTTTTCCAGCAGCCGAATAATCGTGTCCTGCATCTGCTTCGGCGTATAGGATTTCGGGAAATACTTCCGAAGAACCTCGTTTTTAATTGTCACATGGTCAAGCTCATCCTTTTTGATTTCATTCATCACTTCACACATGGCATCCAAGGTACAGCCGCCCTCCTGCGAGAGCTTTTTCAGCCGCTGCGCCTGCGACAGGGATGGAGATGCCTGTGCATAGTCCATTGCCTCCAGAAATTCTTTCTGTTCAGACGGTTTCAGATAGGACAGCTCTACCGCCGGATTGAAAGCGATTTTCTTCTCATCCACCATATCCAGGATTTCGGTAATCAAGTTGGTAAGGCGGATATAGCGAAAAATTTGATTTTTGCTTGTACCAAGCTCTTCCGCCATTTCTTCACTCGACAGTTTTCCAAAATTATTCCCAAGTTGGGAATCGTTTTCTTTCGATGGCCTTCCTGCCTGATGCTTCATCGCTTCCAACTTCATCTTGTAGGAAAACGCTCTCTCGCTGGGAAGGATATTTTCCCGCTGCAAGTTGCTGTCCACCATAAAGATGATTGCCGCATCATCGTCCATTTCCTTGACGATGACCGGCACCGTCTCCAAACCTGCCAGCTGTGCCGCATGAAGCCTGCGGTGTCCTGAAAGGATTTCGTATCCGCCTTCCGGGTCAGGTCGGACAATCAGCGGTGATACCACGCCGATCTGCTTAATGCTCTCCACGGTCTGTTCCATCAGCTCATCGTCCAGCACCTTAAAGGGATGCCCTTCAAAGGGATGCAAGTCAGAAAGCAGCATCTCCGTCCGCTGCTCCTTAGCCGCAGCGTCGACAGCTGAGCCACTGCGGTTTTCTGTTGTAATACTGGTTTTTGCTTTTGCCATTCAGCTTCTTAACCTCCTTCCAGCGGTGGTAGATGTCATTCTTGCCTGCGAAAAACGCCTTTTTTGCCTTGCACTTCATAGATCAAGTACCTCCTTAACGACCTGCTGTTTTTCTTTTCCAATGCTCTTTCTGCGGTCCTCTCCGCTGATTCGCACCGGCGTACACATTTCCAGAATCCTGCTGTAAATCCGGGCGTATGCCACATCCTGCGGATTGCGGATTTCTGCAATCTTCAGATTTGTTGTGATAATGACCGGAAGCCCGGACTTGTAACGCTCATCAATGACAGCGTAGACCTGCTCCAGTGCATATTCGGTGCTGCGCTCAATTCCCAGATCATCCAGAATCAACAAAGAATAATTAGAAAACGAAGCGATATACCGGTATCGTTCTTCCGAATACATGGCTCCCATCTGGTTCAAGATTTTGGAGAAGTTCGTCATCAAAACCGGAATGCCCTGTTCCAGCAGCGCATTGGCAATACATGCCGCCACAAAGGACTTTCCGGTTCCGACATCTCCCCATAACAAAAGGCCAAGGTTTTCAGCCTTGACCTTTTTCCACTGCTCCACATAGCGTTTTGCCATCTGGATATCCTTGTTGTCTTCTGCAACTGCAAAATTCCATTCCAGAAGATGCTTTTCCTGAATTCCCGTTGCTTTCAGCTGCCTGATTTTACGCTGCCGCTCCACCAGCTCATCCTGGCGTTTCTTTTCTGCCATCGCTTCCTGCTGGCATCTGCAAAGGCAGGGAACAATCTTGTCTCTGCCCCAGAGCTTTACCCTGCACTGCACTGGCGTATGGCAGCTTCGGCAATACAACAGTCCGTCCTCGCCCTGATATTCCCGCTCTCCGGGTTCTTTCGGCGTAAAGAGCGAATCCAACGCCGCATTCAATACTTCAGGCACCATGTCGCTCATAGGCTGTCTCCTTCCTCAAATGTGTAGTCTGCCGGGTTATACTTCGGCTTTTCTCTCTTCGCCCAACTCCGGATTGTGGCAAGGTGATTTTTGTAGCTCCTGCCGGTGGAGGCCATATACTCAGAGAGGCGTTCCACCCGCATCTGATAATCTCCTGGGAACTCCTGCCGGAGCTTGCCGTATTCTGTGTCAGAGAGAAGGACATTTTCGTATGAGCCATACCGGTGCTGGATTTCCTTCTTCTCTCTTTTATTGATTGTTTCAGTACTTGTTCTATTAGTACTTAATTGCGCGGGATTTTCCGTAACCGGTGCGTCCGTATCCGGATTTACCGTATACGGCTTTTCCGTACACGGTGATTCCGAACACGGCTTTTTCCTTGGCATCTCATAAATCACATACTCTGCTCTGCCCATCCGACCGTTGCTTTCACGCTGCTGGTTCCTTTCCAGATACCCAAGACGCTCCAGCTCCTTCAGAGCCGTAAGCACTCCATCCACGCCATCCGGCGTAATCGAAGATAACCCCCGTACCGAATAGTTCCATGTGTCTGGCAAACTGAGCAGCATGGAGAGAAGTCCTTTTCCTTTCAGGCTGAGACCCTGATCCCGCAGGTGGTAATTGCACATCGTTGTGTAATTGCTGTTCTTCTCAACCCTGAATACCGGCATGGTGCTCACCATCCTTTTTCGCAGGCTCCGCTTTTTTCTTTGGACATTTGCGCGGACGATCTTCACTGTCCTCCCGGCGATGGTATTTGCCGGTATCCTGCATCATGCGTTCAAACGCCTGAAGGCGTCCCTCTGTAAAAAGCGTCATTCGATCACACCCCATTTCTTAAACAACTTGAAGAGATGATTCTTTCCCTTGCAGGTCACTCTCGTCTGCTGCACCAGCTTTCCGCTTCTGCCGTAGCAATCCCGGACAATAAAATAGCCCCTTGCAGATTTGTCTGCAAAAGGCATCAGCCAGCCGTTTGGACTGCGGTACAGATAGCGATGATCCAGTAAGAGAGCCACTGCCGTCTTCTCCGGGATTCCGATTTCCTTACAGAAATTCCGGATGCAGGTGCAGTCCTCCGAATTCACAAAGGTATCAAAGTAGTCTGCCTTGGGCTGTGCCGCATCCAGCTGTTTGCGGATATCCTCAAGCTGCTCCCTCTCGGCCACAAGCTCCTGTGCCAGGGTGTAGATGACCTCCGGATGCTGAATCACCTGATCCAAAACGGAATCGCTCATATACACACCATGCTTGCGGATGGAAGGGAGAACTTCATCAAACACCCAGTGTTCAAATCGTTCTGCCGATGGCAGTTTGCTGTGAACGATTAGCCGGTAAACATCGCCTTCCGTGATAAAGGAGATTTCAACGACCTGCTCTCCAGCATCCCCATACTGATTCACCTTCTGAACGACCCCCTCGCGTTTCGTTAGGGGGCCTCTGCAATGGCGTTTCACTGCGGCGTAGGGATTCACATACCCCAACGCTTTCGCCACATCGCTTGCACAGAAGAATGTCTTGCCTGCCTCCTGTAACAACCGGATTGAACCAAACTCCTGGTTCTCGAACACCTCCATCATCTGCCTCGACTGTCCACCATGACTGCCCACATCGGTGTCATGGGTCTTCTGATTGAAATCCGTCATACCTGTTACCTCCTACTCAAATTTGTCTCGCCGGATTTCGGGCGAAAAAAATAGAGCCTCGACCCATTCTCGTTTTCAAAGAATGAGCCAAGGCTCTATGTAACAGGATACCTGATATTATTTTTTTTCAGAATTCGTCAGAACTCGCCAAACGATCCTGACACTGTTTTTCATTCCATTTCAGCCGGATTTTTACCAAAAATCTGCCAAGGATATGGGGCTAATTTCCCCTCCAAAATGGCCTTCTGTAAACCCATTTTCCCACCCATTAGGCTCAAAAATAGGCCGTAAACCCATGGTAAACCCATCAAAATGGGCTAATTTGAAGTCAAATTTCCTCAAATTTCACCATCGGAATCTGGTGATTTTAGGCATAGAAAAAGCCCGGAAAATAGCATATTTCCGGGCTTTTTTAGCATTTTTAAGCTGCAGATTATCGCTTGCTGAACTGCGGAGCGCGACGGGCTGCTTTGAGACCGTATTTCTTTCTTTCTTTCATACGCGGATCTCTTGTTAAGAAACCAGCTTTCTTTAATACCGGACGGTACTCAGCGTCTGCATGAAGCAGGGCTCTGGAGATGCCGTGACGGATAGCGCCAGCCTGTCCGGAGCATCCGCCGCCGCGAACGTTTACTAATACGTCGAACTTGTCAGCTGTCTCAGTAGCAACAAGCGGCTGACGAACGATGAGCTTTAAGGTCTCAAGACCAAGATACTCGTCGATGTCTCTCTTATTGATAGTGATCTTACCTGTACCCGGAGTAAGATATACTCTGGCGATAGATTTTTTTCTTCTTCCTGTTCCGTAGAATTTTGCGTTAGCCATTGTGATTTCCTCCTTTCAGACCTCGATTAAAATTTGATTTCTAATACTTCCGGCTTCTGTGCTGCCTGCTCGTGGTCAGCGCCAGCGTATACGTGAAGCTTAGTCATCATGCTTCTTCCTAACGGTCCCTTCGGGAGCATACCCTTAACTGCTAACTCAACAACCTTCTCGGGCTTCTTAGCCATCATCTCTTTTAATGTGGTCTCTTTCATTCCGCCCACATAATCGGAGTGGCTGTAATATACCTTCTGGTCTAACTTCTTACCTGTTACTTTTACCTTGGAAGCATTTACTACGATCACGTAGTCGCCGCAGTCGATGTGAGGAGTGAAGATCGGTTTGTTCTTTCCTCTTAATACCTTAGCTACTTCAGATGCTAAACGTCCTAATGTATATCCCGTAGCGTCAACTACATACCATTTTCTTTCGATTGTTGCCGGACTAGCCATAAAGCTCTTCATGGGTTGACCTCCTGTTTGTGCTTAACTCAACTTTGTTCATTTATCGTAAAACACTGCTTCCGGGGCTTTGGTAACAGTATTTTCAACCGATGTCACAGTTATACATTATATTATACTCTTCCGGGTGTGTCAACCATTTTTTCTCGAAATCCAGCCGAAAAATCAAGGTTTTTCCGGTTTTACTCCGCCTTCCTCTTCCGGGTCTCCAGGTATCCGTTGAGCTCAGAATTTTTAATATCCGTGATAAACATATGTCCGGGCGCATGGGTAATGACCACCGGCGGCTTTGCATGCTCCACTGCTGCCTGAGGGGTCACGCCGCAGGGCCAGAATACGGGGATCTCTCCCTCATAGAGATCCACTGCATCGCCGTAATCCGGCTTCATGATGTCCCTGATCCCAATCTCCGCCCCATCTCCCATATGGACCGGAGCACCATGGACATTGGGCATCTTTTCTGTGATCGCATACGCCTTTTGGGCATTCTCCGGCGTCATGGGCCGCATGGAGCAGACCATGGGGCCCTCAAAGGGGCCGGCCTTCACAGTCTCTATATTCGTCTTATACATGGGCACGTTCCGGCCCTGGGCAATGTGGCGTACCTGGATCCCAGCCTCCATCAGCGCCTCCTCAAAGGAAAAGGAGCAGCCGATGAGAAAGCCCGTATATCCCTCTTTCCAGTATGCAGACGCGTCTGTAAGCTCTTTTGTGAAGACTCCGTTTTCATAGACCCGGTACCTGGGGATATCTGTAACGATATTGGCTCCCTCTCCCATATCATGGGTCTCCGGCGTTCCCCGGACGATCTCCAGAACGGGGCATGCAAACGGATTCCTTCTGGTAAATTCTTCAAAATCTGCCGCATACTCCGGCGGCAGGATCACCAGGTTCGCCTGGGCGTATCCCCGACACATACCAGCAGTGGGGAAATCGATCACTCCCTCCCGGATCAGTTCCCGTACCTCTGCCGGTGTCTTATCCACATACGGTGTAATATCAAAAGCCATCTCTTCCTCCTTTACCGGAACTGTTCTATTTCCCGCTTAAGCTCCACCAGGAATTCTGTTCCATTGACCACCACCCGGTAGGTCCCATGGTCTCCCCAGTACCTCCGGTCCTCGTTTACCGCTGCTGCCAGTCCCACTGCCTGTAACTCTGATGCAGGCTCCGCAGGGCAGTTCAGCTCTTTCTCCAGCCGTTTCAGATAATCCCGCCACTGACAGTATAGCTCCTGGGCCTCTTCGATCCCTATCTTCTTAAAGCGGACCGTATGGCCGGGCATGCACTGGGCCAGCTCCGGAAGGTCCACGGAGACCACACAGGCGATCTTTGTATATCCGCCGGTGGTCTGGTGGTCTGCCATCATCACAATGGGGGTTCCATGGGACGGCACCTGGACCGCGCCGAAGCTGATGCCGTCAGTGATGATGTCTCCGCCGTTTTTATGGGCAATGACTGGTCCCTCCATCCTGCAGCCCATACGGTCATACTCGTTGGAAATGGTATAGGCGCTTCCTAAAAACGTGGAGATCCCTTCCTCTGTAAAGCAGTCGTCCTGGGGCCCCATGACCACCCGCAGCGTATGCTCTCTGGAGAAAAGCTCCGGAAGGAGAAGCTTTCTGGCGGCCATGTTGGGAAGCCAGGTCTTTGGCGACCGGAAGCCGATCTCATCTCCCGCTCCCAGCTTTCTTCCTTCGATCCCGCCGATCTTCGCCTTCAGGTTGGTGGAGCGGCTGCCCATGACCACGGGCACGTCAAGACCGCCTGCAAACGCCATATAAGCCCGGCTCCCTCCATACATGCCGCCGAAGCTTACGGTCTGCCCCGCCTTTATAAGGACCGCCTCATACCGGGGCAGGGGATTTCCGTCCACCTTTACGCCCAGGTCGCCGCCGGTAACAGCGATCAGCTCATCCTCTGTAAATTCCATTATGGGTCCCATCATGGTCACTTCCAGGACCGCCTCGTTTTCATCGTTTCCCACCAGAATGTCCGCCAGTGCCGCAGCCCTGGTGTCCATGACGCCGGACACGGCCATTCCCGTTTCCTGGCTGCCGTACCGGCCCATGTCCTGGACCGTTGTGAGAAAACCTCCGTTCAGGATCCGGATCCCCATTACTCCACCTCCTTATGGAAGACCACATACTGGTACGTACCGGCCTCCACCTGCTTTTCGATGGCTTCGTACTCCGCCTCGTCCACTGCGCGGAATTTTATATACTGGCCGGCCTCCAGGAGCACCGGCTTTTCCCGTTCTGCATCGTAAAGCTTCAGAGGCGTCCGTCCGATCAGCTGCCAGCCGCCGGGAGACGCCACCGGATAGATCCCGGTCTGCTCCCCGGCAATGCCCACAGAGCCTCCCTCGATCTTCACCCGGGGGCTTTTAAGCCTCGGCGCTGCGATCTCCCGGCTCATGCCTCCCAGGTACGGGAAGCCGGCAATAAAGCCCAGCATATAGATCAGATATTCCCCGGACGTATGGATCCTTACGACCTCCTCCGGGGTCTTATGGTTATGGGCCGCCACAAATTCCAGATCCGGCCCCATGTCCCCGCCGTAGAGCACAGGGATCTCGATGACCGACGGCGGCGGGATCTGGATGCTGTCCATGGTCTCCAGGACTGCGTCAAACTTCTTTGTCAGCTCCCCGAACCGGATCACCTCCGGCCTGTACACCACTGATAAGGACCGGTAGGTGGGGATGGTCTCCACCACTCCGTCTATGGCTTCCTTTTCCAAAGCGATCTTAAACGCCCGGATCCTCCGGTTGATCTCTGGGCTGATCTCATTTCCAAATTCCACGCAGACCGTGCAGTCGCCGGAAACCAGATATTTTATCTTTTCCACAGCAGAATCTCCCCTTTCTTTCCGCAGGCCGTCCGGCTTTCCCAGGCCGCCGGTCCGCGTCCCCGCCTGATCTTACCGCTCCGCCAGGCTCCGTACCTCCACGCCCTCGGCGGCCAGGGCTTCCCGGATATTTTTCACAAATTCCAGGGCCTTGGGATTGTCCCCGTGGACGCAGATGGAGTCGGCCCGGATGGCGATCTCGTGTCCGCTTATGGTCTCCACGGTCCCTTCCTTTACCATCCGCACCACCCGGCGGATGGCCAGCTCCTCATCCTTTATGACAGCGCCAGGAAGCTTTCTGGACACCAGGGTCCCATCGTCATTGTACGCCCGGTCCGCAAAGACCTCGCTGGCTGCCTTAAGGCCCGTTTCCTCCGCTGCCTTCACCATCTGAGAACCAGCCAGCCCCATGAAGATGATATCCTTATCCACCTCGTATACAGCCTCGCACATGGCCCTGGCCAGCTTTTCATCCACTGCTGCCATATTATAAAGGGCTCCGTGGGGCTTCACATGCTGGAGCTTCATTCCCAGGCTCCCGGTAAAGGCCATGAGAGCTCCCAGCTGGTATTTCACATAGGCCTTGGCCTCCTCCGGCGTCACGTTCATGTTCCGGCGGCCAAAGCCCATAAGGTCGGGAAAGCCCGGATGCGCGCCCACCGCTGTTTTGTATTCCCTGGCCATGGCCACCGTCTCTGCCATAACCATGGGATCTCCGGCGTGCCAGCCGCAGGCCACATTGGCGGAGGACACATACTTTAAGATCTCCCGGTCCATGCCGATGGTATAATTTCCAAAGCTCTCTCCCAGATCACTGTTTAAATCCACATAATACATATACCTGTCCCTCCTGTTTCGCTCTTTTTTCCTACTGCTATTTTATCCGACTTTTCCCCGTAAATCAATAGGACAGCGACCAATGTCCCCTAAACCAGGCGTTTTTCCACAGCCCTCCACCGGCCGTTCTCCGCCTGTACCAGACGGTAAAAGCCATATGTCTCCGCTCCGTTCAGCCCGCAGGCCTCCGGTGCCTCTATGAACACAGTCTCTGCGCCGTTCCAGTACGCCTGGTGGACCATGCGGCGCACCAGCCGGATCACCTCCTCCGGCTCGCAGAAAAGGATCTTAAGCACCGCCGTTTTCGATGTTTCCAGCTCTGTCTGGTCCAGGATGTAGCTCCAGTGCTCATTTTCTCCGGTCACCGTAAGGGCCGGTTCCTTTTCATATTCGATCCCCACCATGGTGAGCCCTCTGGCCGGGGCCGTTTCCCCAGCCTCCTTCCGGTCCCTGGCCTCCAGGATCTCCTTCACATGCTCCGGCGGCCATACGCCCATGCCCACCTTCATTAAGGTCCCGGCAATGATCCGGACCATATTGTAGAGGAATCCGTTGCCCTTTAACCGGATGGTGATGATATCATCCGTTCCCCGGTCCACCGAAATATCATAAAGAGTCCGAACCGTCTCCTCCGCCTGATGGCCGGAGGAACAGAAGCTGGAGAAATCATGCTCTCCCAGAAGATATGCGGCTCCCTGGCGCATCTTTTCCACATCCAGGCTGTAATAACAGAAATGGGCGTACAGCCGCCGGGTGGGCACGCTGATGCGGCAATTTAAGATCTTATATTCATACGTTTTTACGCTGTTCTGCTTTCTGGGATGCCAGTCCAGGGGCACCTCCTCCGACTCCAGAACCCGGATATCCTCCGGCAGCTTCTGGTTCACCGCATAGCACAGCTTTTCTCCCGGGATCCTGCTTTCCGTGTCAAACACCGCCACATTTCCCAGGGCATGGACGCCGGAGTCCGTCCGGCTGGCCCCGATAACGCAAACAGGCTCTTTCAGAAGTTCTGAAAGAGTCCCATTTAAGATTTCCTCAATGGTAACGCCGTTGGGCTGCAGCTGCCAGCCGCAGTAGCCCGTTCCGTCGTATGCCACAGTCATTTTTATCCGTTTCATAAAATGATCCCTCAAAATATTCTATATCGATCCCATCTCCCGTTACGCTGCGGCTTTGGCCGCCAGGAACAGAAGGAAATATCCGGCATAGACCAGATATGTGATCCTGTCTCGCTTTTCATAACGGAGAGGCTTCATCTTTGTGCGCCCCTCGCCGCCGCGGTAGCACCGGGCTTCCATGGCCATAGCCAGATCTGTGGCCCTCCGGAACGCGGAGATGAACAGCGGCACCAGGAGAGGCACCATGGCCTTGGCCCTCTGGATCAGATTCCCGCTTTCAAAATCAGCCCCTCTGGCCATCTGGGCCTTCATGATCTTATCGGTCTCCTCAATGAGGATCGGAATGAACCGCAGGGCAATGGACATCATCATGGACACTTCATGGACCGGGACTCCGATCTTTCCCATAAAGCCCAGGCTTTTTTCCAGACCGTCGGTCAGCTGGTTGGGCGTGGTCGTAAGGGTCAGGATCGTGGAGCCCAGCACCAGGAAGATCAGACGCACCGCCATAAAGGCCGCAAATTCCAGGCCTTCCCAGGTCATCTGAAGAAAGCCGATCTTAAAGATCGGTGTTCCCGGCGTCAGGAACAGGTTGAAGCTGACGCTGATGAGCAGCAGGATCACAATGGATTTCAGCCCGCGCACCATAAATTTCACCGGCACCCTGGACAGGCGGATGGCGGCTGCCAAAAACAGGGCGGCCAGGCCATAGGCCCATATAGAATCCGCAATGAACAGCGTCACGATATATACCAGGGTCCCAAACAGCTTTGTCCTGGGATCCATCCGGTGGAGCACCGAGTCCACCGGGTAATACTGGCCCAGCGTAATATCTCTTAACATGTCTTATCCTCCCCGCAGCAGCCGGTCCCTTTGGCCTTTTTCCACAGGGCCAGGATCGCATCCCGCGCTTCCTCCACCGTGGTGATATCCTCATCCACCGGGATCCCCCGCTCCCGCAGGGCATGGACCACATAGGTGATCTGGGGAGCCGCCAGGCCCATGGCCTCCAGCTCCTTATAGTGGCGGAACACCTCCCTGGGTGTCCCATCGAAAACCTTTTCCCCATGGTTCATGACCACCAGACGGGATACGTACCGGGCCACGTCCTCCATACTGTGGGACACCAGGATCACCGTCATGCCCTGTTCGGCATGGAGCCTTGCCACCAGGCCCAGGATATCGTCCCGTCCTTTGGGGTCCAGTCCTGCTGTGGGTTCATCTAAGATCAGCACCTCCGGCTTCATGGCCAGGACTCCCGCAATGGCCACCCGGCGCTTCTGGCCTCCGGAAAGCTCAAAGGGGGACTGCTTATAAAAGCTCTCGTCCAGGCCGGTTAAGGCCAGAGCCTCCCTTGCCCGGGCTTCTGCCTCCTCTTGGGACAATCCCTGGTTCTTCGGCCCAAAGCATACGTCGGTAAGCACATCCACCTCGAAAAGCTGGTGCTCCGGATACTGGAACACCAGGCCCACATGGCTCCGCAGCTCCTTCATGGAAAAGCCTTCTCTGTAAATACTCTCTCCATTATAGAGGATATCGCCGCTGCTGGCCTTTAAAAGCCCGTTTAAATGCTGGGTCAGCGTGGATTTTCCAGAGCCTGTATGGCCGATCAGGCCGATAAACTCCCCGTCTCTGATGGTCAGATCCACGTTTTTCAGCGCGTACTGTTCAAATATGGTATCCTGTCCATAGATATGGCACAGGTTTTTTACTTCGATTGCCATTTAAGCCTCTTTTCTTTTTAACAGCGGCTCCAGGGCCGCCACCAGCTCGTCAATGGTCAGGATCCCGCAGGGGATCTCCATGCCGGCAGCCTTCAGCTCATCGGCCAGCTCCGTCACCTGGGGCACGTCCAGGCTGTATCGTTTCAGTTCCTTCACCCGGGAAAACACCTCCCTGGGCGTTCCGTCCATGACCACATGGCCTGCATCCATGACCACCACCCGGTCCGCGTCGATGACCTCCTCCATATAGTGGGTGATCAGAAGGACCGTGATCCCTTCCTGTTTGTTGAGCTCATGGACCGTTTTTATGACCTCCTTGCGGCCGTTGGGGTCCAGCATGGCCGTGGGCTCGTCCAGGACGATGCACTGGGGCTTCATGGCCATGACGCCTGCAATGGCCACTCTTTGCTTCTGGCCGCCGGAAAGCTTATTGGGCGACTGGAGACGGTACGCCGTCATTCCCACGGCTTCCAGGCTCCGGTCCACCCGCTTCCAGATCTCGTCTGTGGGCACGCCCATATTTTCCGGTCCAAAGCCCACGTCCTCTTCCACCACATTGCCGATGATCTGGTTATCCGGGTTCTGGAATACCATGCCGGCGGTCTTCCTCACGTCCCAGAGATGCTCCTCGTCGCTGGTCTTCATGTCGGAAATATAGACCGTTCCATCCGAAGGAAGGAGGATCCCGTTCATCAGCTTGGCAAAGGTGGATTTTCCAGAGCCATTATGGCCCAGAATGGCCACAAAGCTCCCCTCCTCGATATCCAGGTTCACCCCCCGAAGGGCATGGCTCACCTCGTCCTTATCTGTCTCTTCATCGTGTCTGATATAGTCAAATATCAGATTTACTGCTCGTATGATTCCCATAGCTGGCCTTTCTTTCCAGGCAGATCCCGGCCGGAACGCCGCAGGCTGCCTGTCTGATCCGTTTTCCAGATTGTTTACTCGTTCCTAAAGTGTAGTTGATAATTTCCGGTTCGTCAAGAGATTTTACAAAACAAATCGCAACAGTGGGCCGCACAGCTTCCGCCATACCGCCCACGATCTATTTTTCATATTTCCTTATTCCACCCAGAGGCCGCTGGGATCCAGCCTGCAGCCGTCTATTACCGTATCTGCCGCCATGGACCCGTCACTGTTTAAGTAGTACCACTGGCCTGGAGAATCCATGATCCATCCCACGGCCATGGAGCCGTCCGGATTCAGATAATACCAGACGCCGTCCACCTTCTGCCACCCGGTGAGCATCACGCCCTCCGGATCCATCCGGTACCAGATCCCGTCTATCTGTCTCCAGCCGGTAGCCGCAGTTCCATTCTCATCGAAGTAGTACCACTGGTTCATGATCTTATACCACTGGTTCTTTACTACCTCACCGTCCGCGCCTTCATATTTCTTCCCATCCGTATAGGTTCTCCAACGGCCCTCCGTATCTCCCATATCGTCCAGAAGCTTTCCTGATGATGTAAGATATTCGCTGGACTTCATATATTTCCTATCGGAATCGTCTTTAGCCATGGAACGGATTTCATAGTAATAGCTGCCCTCTTTTGTCATATATTCCGAAAGATCCTTTGACGTTCCTGTGGCAGTGATGTTCCGAACCAGATATCCGTCCCGGTAGAGACGGATCCCATAAGCCGTGGCATGATCTGCTTTCTTCCAGACTGCCTTCTGGGGATTTTCCGCACTCCATCCGGCCTCCTCCGGGGAGTCCAGCTGGACCACCGGGTAATAGCTTGCCTTTATAATGGCCGTATCCCCGTCTCCCTTTGCAGAGGTCAGCCTGGCTCCGGAGATCTTGCAGGACTCCGCTCCATAGCTGGAGAGGAACTCCCGGCCGCCGTCACTGGAGACCTCAATGACAGCCGTTACCTTCTTTCCAGGCTTCCACTGATCCGTATCCTTTTCCCAGGTAACGGAATCGATGGAGATCCCGGCGCTCACACAGGTGATCTCCGGCTCCACGATCACTCCCAGCTCATACTGATCCTCAAACCTCAGGTTCAGAGAGCGGACCGTTCCAGCCGCCAGCACCGGTACTGCCGCACAAAAGCAGAATACGCCGGCCAGCATAATGCTGGCCAGCCCTTTTATCCTAAATCCTTTTACCATAAGTTGAAACCTCCTATTTTACGGCCGTTTCCACACGCCGTTCATATCCACATAAAAGCCGTCGATGACCTCGTTGACCGCCTTATGGCCGTCGGGATAGAAGTAATAGATCTGGTCGTCGATGGTCTGCCAACCGGTCACCATGGCTCCGCTTCCATTCAGATAGTACGCCTTATCGCCAAGCTGGATCCAGCCCACAGCCATGGCCCCGTCATCCTTCAGGAAGTACCAGACATTTTTATCCAGAAGCCAGCCGGTCCTCATGGCTCCGCTGGTATCCATATAATAGTAGATCCCGCTCCGGAGCTGCCATCCGGTCAGCATATCGCCATTGCCGTCAAACAGATACCAGACGCCGCTGATCTTTCCCCAGCTGTCACGGACATAGGTTCCGTCGGGATACCGGAAACGCCACCGGCCATTTCTTTCGATCCAGCCCACCTGGTTTCCGACGTTATCCCAGCCGTCCCGGTCGTACCAGTCTTCCCAGTCGTTTTTATCATCCTTATCCTGACCGGAGCCATCGGATACCTCATCCTCATCCACATAGAGCTCGTCAGAGGTGACCCAGTCGCTCTTTTTCGCATATTTGGAAACTGAGCTGTCCGCCGGTACGGCCCGCACACGGAAGGTATACGTTCCTTCAGATGTCATATAGGGATAAAAGTTATAAGAGGAGGTGTGCAGGTCCGTTACCTTTTTTATGGTCTTGGAACCCCGGTACAGATACACGTCATAAGCCGCATCCTCCACCTTCTCCCAGTCTGCATAACCGAATTTAGAGCTGGTGTATTTTCCGCTGCTCCAGTATGCTTCCTCAGGCTCCTCCAGGTCGCCCTTGGCCGGATCGGTTTTTACCGTCACCAGAAGCTTGCCGCTTCCCTGTCTCTTGGCACTTACAAAATCTCCGCCTCTTACAGTCACCTTGGAAGAAGAGTAGCTGGAGCTGAACCGGTAGTCGTTGAGTGTTTCCAGAGTGATCTTAATGGTGTAGGTGCCTCCAAGTCTTGCCTCGTCCACCTTGGATCCCCATTCTGCTGAAACGATCTCATATCTTTCGTTGCTTGGGATTTTTACCTCATAGCCCGTATCACCTGTATATCCATAATGAAGGGCTGGAAGATCCTCTCCGGGAACCGGAGCCACATCCAGGGTAATGCTGATGCTCTTTACATAATCCGTAGACGCAAGGGCCGTCTGGGCTCCCAGGGCTGTCATAAGAACTGCGGCAAAGAGCACTCCCATCCATTTTCTGATCCTCATATTTTTTAATGTCTGCTTCATGGTCGTCCCCCCTGTTCACTGGTTATCCTTTCCTTATTTTCTACAATCATTATACCTTCCAGGGCCATACTCCGTCAACTTAAGATATTCTTTCATTCCTGTGGCAAAAGTGTGAAAAATCGTGGCAAAAATAAGGCAGACGGCCTCCGGGAAACATTTCCCAGTGAACGTCTGCCTTTGATGGTACGATATGAACTATGATTAAACTAACTCAAGAAGAACTGCCATAGCGCCGTCGCCCTTACGCTGGCCGATCTTTACGATACGGGTATATCCACCGTTGCGGGAAACGTACTTGGGAGCGATCTCGTCGAATAACTTAGCCGGAAGATCAACCTTCTTTGTGTTTCTCTTTCTGCCTGCTGCAGCAGTCGGAACGTTTGTTACACCGTACAGAGTCTTTAACATCTGTCTTCTTGCGTGAAGTCTGGACGGCATATCCTTCTTGATCTCCTTCTCAACTTCATCGTAAACGGTTACTTTCTTTCCGTCAACAACCTCTTTGACTCTCTTGCCGTCTTTGTCCTTGCGGGCAACCTTGGCTGTAACCTTTACAGTCTCGAAGTTATCTTTTTCCTTCACTGCCAGAGCGATGATGCCCTCAGCGATCTTCTTTACTTCTTTGGCTCTTGCCTCAGTGGTAACGATCTTTCCATGATATAAAAGATTTGTTACCTGGCTTCTTAACATAGCCTTTCTCTGATCAGAAGTTCTTCCAAGTTTTCTGTAACCTGCCATGATTTTAATCCTCCATTTGTGGGACAGCCATCCACGCATCTTCTGGTCTTACTGGACAGCCGCCATATTTCCATAAATTGTCCTGCGCCGGGACGCGCATCTTTGGTCTTACCGCCCCAGTGCTGTTTCTAAAAATTACTGCTCGTCGCTGGAATTGAGCTGTAAGCCCAGCTCCTTTAACTTTGCCAGTACCTCTTCCAGGGACTTTCTTCCAAGGTTTCTCACCTTCATCATGTCCTCGGAGGTACGGCTGCAGAGCTCTTCAACTGTGTTGATGCCTGCTCTCTTGAGACAGTTATAGGAACGAACGGAAAGCTCCAGCTCGTCAATGTTCATCTCAAGAACTTTTTCTTTTTCATTATTCTCTTTCTCCACCATAACCTCTGCGGTCTTGGCGTTTTCAGAAAGATCGATAAAGAGATTCAGATGCTCGCTTAAGACCTTCGCTGCAAGGCTCACGGCCTCATCCGGATCAAGCGTGCCGTTGGTGTAGATCTCCAGTGTCAGCTTGTCATAGTCTGTCATCTGACCCACACGGGTATTTTCAACAGCCATGTTGACACGCTCAACTGGTGTATAGATGGAATCCACGGCGATCACGCCGATGGGAAGGTCGTCGCTCTTGTTCTTATCAGCACTTACATAGCCGCGGCCGTTGGTGATGGTAAGCTCCATATAGAACTTACTGTCGGCTCCGCCGCTTAAGGTGGCGATGACCTGCTCCGGGTTTAAGATCTCGATGTCAGCGTCCGTCTGGATATCGGCGGCTGTGATGACACCCTCGCCCTCAAACTCGATGTAGGCGGTCTTCGGCTCGTTTGTATCGCTGTTATTCTTGATCGCTAAGCTCTTAACGTTCATGATGATCTCAGTCACATCTTCCTTGACACCGGAAATGGAACTGAACTCATGCAGAACTCCGTCGATTTTCACCTGGCTGACAGCAGAACCCGGTAAAGAAGAAAGCATGATTCTTCTCAGGGAGTTACCCAGAGTTGTACCGTAGCCCCTCTCCAGCGGCTCTACGACAAACTTCCCGTATTTCTTATCTTCAGAAATTTCAGCAATCTCAATGTTTGGTTTCTCAAAATCGAACACAAAAAGCCCCTCCTTTTGGGTATGCTTTGGCTCAAAAAAGGCCCGGAGGACCTTTTTTTACATGCTGGGCAACAAAATGCCGCGAAGCGGCGGCCCACAGAAACCAGGCCCGTATAAAACAGGCCGGGCCCCGGCAGCTGCCGCTTCGGTGAATCATTTTTATTTGGAGTATAACTCTACGATGAGCATCTCATCAACCGGAACGTCGATCTCTTCTCTTGTGGGCAGAGCTTTCACTGTACCCTTTAAGTTCTCCTGGTCAACCTCTAACCAGGCCGGGATCAGACGGCCAGCAGTCACGTCAAGGATCATCTTGTATCTTGTGTCGCCTTTGTGCTTCTCTTTGATTTCGATCACATCACCGGCTTTTACAAGATAAGACGGGATGTTTACGCACTTGCCGTTTACAAGAACGTGCTTGTGGTCAACGATCTGTCTTGTCTCTTTTCTTGTTCTGCCGAAGCCCATACGGAACAGAACGTTGTCAAGTCTGCTCTCTAACAGGATCATCAGGTTTTCACCAGTCTGTCCGTTTAAGCGCTCAGCTTTCTTGTAGTAGTTGCGGAAAGGCTTCTCAAGCACACCGTAAATGAATTTTGCTTTCTGCTTTTCTCTTAACTGAAGGCCGTACTCACTTACTTTCTTGTTGCCTTTTTTGGATTCTCTGTTGGATTTTTTATCTATTCCTAAATAAATGGGATCAAGACCAAGGGATCTGCATCTTTTAAGAACAGGAACTCTATCAATTGCCATTGTTTTTCCTCCTAATTAGACTCTTCTACGTTTGGGCGGGCGGCATCCGTTGTGCGGAACCGGTGTTACGTCCTTAATGCTTGTTACTTCCAGGCCGCATGCCTGAAGGGCACGGATCGCAGCCTCACGGCCGGAGCCAGGTCCTTTTACCATAACGTCAACGGACTTTAAACCATGTACAAGAGCTGCCTTAGTTGCAGTTTCTGCAGCCATCTGCGCTGCATATGGAGTAGATTTCCTTGAACCTCTAAATCCCAGACCGCCTGCACTTGCCCAAGATAAAGCATTTCCCTGTGCATCTGTTAATGTCACGATTGTGTTGTTAAAAGATGACTGGATGTGCGCCTGTCCGCGTTCAACGTTTTTCTTAATACGCTTTTTTGTCACTTTCTTTGCAGTGGACACTTTTTTAGCCATTTTAAACTAACCTACTTTCTCGAATATTGAACCCTGTTTCCTGTCTTTAAAACATGCAACGTGATTCATTTTCACCTACTGGTTACAAAACTTATTTCTTCTTGTTTGCTACTGTCTTTCTCGGACCCTTACAGGTTCTTGCGTTTGTCTTGGTCTTCTGACCACGGCACGGAAGGCTCTTTCTATGACGGATTCCGCGGTAGCAGCCGATCTCCTGCAGTCTCTTGATGTTTAAAGCTGTCTCACGACGTAAGTCACCCTCAACCACCTGGGTCTCTGCGATCACTGCTGCGATGTTCTTCACTTCGTCATCGGTTAAATCCTTGACACGGGTGTCCGGATTCACACCAGCCTCAGCAAGAATACGGTTTGCACTTGTTCTACCGATACCGTAGATATAAGTTAAGCCGATTTCGACACGTTTTTCTCTTGGTAAATCAACACCTGAAATACGAGCCATGAGTGTACCTCCATTTAATTTAGTAGAAATAAAAATTTGCCGGCACGAACAACGCATCCTGGCGCGTCATGCCAAAGCCGCGCGAAAAAATACAGATGATCTGCGGCGATCAACCCTGTCTTTGTTTGTGTTTAGGATTCTCACAGATTACTCTGATGCTGCCTTTTCTCTTGATAACCTTGCACTTTTCGCAAATCGGTTTTACTGATGATCTTACTTTCACAGTAATTCTCCTTTCCTTCGTAGTCCATTTCCTTCCGGCTCCAGATACACACCACATTCCGGAGGCCCTGGGATAACGGCATTACGGGTTGCATACCTGTATATAAAGCTCTCTAAAAAAGGGCATAATACAAGCGTTCCAACAAAGTTCGCTTGAGCATTATACCATCTTTGTTCTGGAAAATCAAGTGCTTTTTTAAAATTTTCAGCCTACTTGTCTCTCCAGATGATCCTGCCCTTAGAAAGATCGTAGGGGGACATTTCCAGAGTCACCTTATCTCCGGGAAGGATCCGGATATAGTTCATGCGGAGCTTTCCGCTGATGGTGGCTAACACTTTGTGTCCGTTCTCCAGCTCTACCTGGAACATGGCATTGGGAAGCTTCTCAACAACAACGCCCTCAATCTCGATCACATCTGCCTTAGACATATTTTCTTATTACCTCCTATATGACGGTTCGCCTTATTTTTTTATAACCTGAATGTGTTTCTTGTTCTTCCGCTGTATTTTTCCGTTTTCATCCGACAGGAAAACATATTCCCCGCAGTCTTCCTTTATGACGTATACCCGGCCCTTATCATTTCCGGCCAGGGACACCGCCCTCCATCCGGCGAGCATTTCCATGGAACCCCCTCCAGTTTCTGCTATTATAAGGACAGGATCTCCGGCTCGCCCTCTGTTATGAGAATGGTATTCTCATAATGGGCGGACAGGGAATGATCCTTGGTCACAACGGTCCAGTCATCGTCCATCCAGACCACCTCATAGGTCCCCATATTGATCATGGGCTCCACTGCCAGGGTCATGCCCGGCTGCAGCAGAAGTCCCTTGCGCTTCATGGCAAAATTGGGCACCTCCGGGTCCTCATGGAGATGGGTGCCGATGCCGTGGCCCACCAGATCCCGGACCACACCGTAGCCAAAGCTCTCGGCGTAAGACTGGATCGCCGCAGAGATCTCTCCCAGGTGGCAGCCTGCCTTCGCAAACCGGATCCCCTCAAAAAAGCACTGCTTCGTTACATCCATCAGCTTCTGCGCTTCCGGAGATACCTGGCCTACGGCCCAGGTCCTGGCTGCGTCAGAATGATATCCCTTATAGATCACGCCGGCGTCCAGACTGACGATATCCCCCTCCTTTAAGATCCTGTGACGGTTTGGGATCCCGTGGACCACCTCGTCGTTGACGGACACACAGATGGAAGCCGGGTATCCGTTATAATTCTTAAAGGAAGGAATGCATCCGTGGCTGCGGATGATCTTCTCTCCCAGCCGGTCGATGTCCAGGGTGGACATTCCAGGCCGAAGGGCTGCATGAAGCTCCTCGTGGGTCTTTGCCAGGATCTCCCCGGCTTTTCTCATCAGTTCAATCTCTCTCGGCGATTTAATCGTTACTGCCATTTTCTTAAGCTCCTAAAGTCTTCGTGATATCCAGAAAAACCTTCTCCATATCCTGCGTTCCGTCCACGGTGCACAGGACATTTTCCCTTCTGTAATAATCGATCAGCGGCTTCGTCTGTTCGTGGTAAACAAGGAGACGCTGTTTTACGGTCTCCGGCTTGTCATCCTCTCTCAGCACAAGGCTGGCTCCGCATTTGTCGCAGATCCCCTCCTTCACCGGCTTCGCATATACAGTATGGTACGTGGCTCCGCATGTAAGGCATGCGCGGCGGCCGGACATCCGTGCGATGATGCTTTCATCGGGAACATCCACATCAACGGCATGATCGATGGACGTTCCGCGGGCCTTTAATGCCTCTGTAAGGCTCTCTGCCTGGGGAATGGTCCTGGGGAAGCCATCCAGGATATAACCGTTCTTACAGTCCTCCTGGCTGATCCTGTCCATGACCAGATCCACTGTCACGTCATCCGGTACCAGGAGTCCTTTATCGATATAAGCCTTTGCTTTTATGCCCAGCTCAGTTCCCGCCTTGATGTTCGCCCGGAAGATGTCCCCGGTAGAGATATGCGGGATCCCGTATTTTTTCGAGATCCGCTCTGCCTGGGTCCCTTTTCCGGCACCAGGGGCGCCTAACATAATTATTTTCATGCTCTTTCCTCCTGAACTTCACGATCAAGAAACACATTATCTAAAAAACGGACGAAAAAAGTATTTCCGTCCGTTTTTGACTGCTATCCATATTGAACTGCCGTTTTCCAGCTAGTCGTTTAAGAATCCCTTATAATTTCTCACCAGCATCATGGAATCCACTGCTTTGATGGTCTCCAGGATAACGCCGGCAATAATGATCAGGGATGTGCCTCCAAAGGAGAGGCTTCCAACGTTGAACAGGCCGGATGCGATGATCGGGACGATACATACGATCACAAGACCTGTGGCTCCGATGAAAACAATGTAGTTCAAAATATTATTCAGAAAATCAGACGTGGGCTTGCCGGGACGTACGCCCGGGATAAAGCCGCCGGATTTTTTCATATTGTTGGCCACTTCCAGCGGGTTGAAGGTAATGGACGTGTAGAAATACGCGAACAGTACCACCAGCACGATGTAGATCAAGAGGCCAACCGAATAAACCGGCATTTCCGGTCTGAACCAGTTGGCGGAACTTAACGCCATAAGAATCTTTCCTCCAAATGTGGAATAGTCCACATTGAAGAACTGGGCGATCATTACCGGCATGGACATGATCGAGGATGCAAAGATCACAGGGATCACGCCTGCGGTGTTGACCTTTAAGGGGATGTGTGAGGACTGGCCGCCGATCATTCTGCGTCCCTGCATTTTCTTTGAGTACTGCACCGGAATGCGGCGCTCTGCACCGTTTAATACAAGAACGAAAACGACGGTTGCAACCACCACTGCAAGAACGATGATGGCTGCCACTGTTGCCACTGCAACAGACTTGCCGGCCATAAAGCGCTCATACAGCATCAGCACATCCTGCGGGAGACTGGAAACGATATTGATCAGAAGCACGATGGAAATACCGTTGCCCACTCCCTTTTCTGTGATCCGTTCACCAATCCACATAAGAAGGGCAGAACCTGCGGTCATTGCCGCGATAACGGTCATATAGCCCCAGACGTTCTGGGCATCCTCATAGAGAAGGCCCTGCTTTCCGAAACCAATGGCCATGGCTGAGGACTGGAACAGGGCCAGCGCCACAGTCAGATATCTGGTATACTCTGCGATCTTCTTTCTTCCATCTTCGCCTTCCTTCTGCATCTCCTCAAGCTTGGGGATCGCAATGGTCATAAGCTGCATAATGATGGAAGATGTGATATACGGGGTAATGCTCAGTGCAAACAGCGACATGTTGGAAAAGGATCCGCCAGTGATCGCGTTGACAAAGCCCATGCCGGAATTCTGAAGATTCGTGAAGAACTCCTTCAGAAAGCTGGCATCTACCCCCGGGATCGGCAGACAGGAACCGATCCGGATCACAATCAGCATCATGAAGGTGTAAAGAAGCCGCTCGCGGACTTCTTTCACCTTAAATGCTTTTTGTATCGAATTTAACATATTAGATCACCTCGCAGGTTCCACCTAATGCTTCAATTTTTGCTTTTGCAGCTTCGCTGAACGCATTAGCCTTCACGTTAAGTTTCTTTGTTAACTCACCGTTTGCAAGAATCTTAACGCCGTCCTGCGGGTTCTTTACAAGACCGCACTCCATTAAAGTCTCAACAGAAACTGTGGAGTCGTTGTCAAATCTCTCAAGTGCGCTTACGTTGATACCTACGATTGTCTTAGAATTGATATTCTTAAAGCCTCTCTTCGGAATACGTCTGTATAAAGGCATCTGACCGCCTTCAAAACCGGGTCTCGGTGCTCCGGAACGAGCCTTCTGGCCTTTGTGTCCCTTACCAGCTGTCTTTCCGTTTCCGGAAGCGTGGCCGCGGCCTCTTCTGAAATTATCGCTGTGCTTGGATCCTTCAGCAGGATGTAAATTAGATAAATTCATCTCTGCACCTCCTTACTCTATATCAAGATTAGATTTCTTCAACTTTTACCAGATGTCTTACATTCTGGATCATGCCCCTTACTGCTGCATTATCCGGTAATTCAACTGTTTTCTGAAGCTTCTTTAAACCAAGGGCTTCAACAGTCGCTCTCTGCTTCGGAATAGCTCCGATAGGGGATTTTACTAATGTGATCTTTAACTTCTCTGCCATTTTTCTATCCTCCTATTAGCAAACAACTTCTTCAACAGATTTGCCGCGGTTCTTAGCAACCTCTTCCGGAGTCTTTAAGCTGAGAAGACCCTCGATGGTAGCTAAAACAACGTTTGTCTTGTTGTTGGAGCCTAAAGATTTTGTACGGATGTTCTTGATACCTGCAAGCTCAACTACGGAACGTACCGGGCCGCCTGCGATGATACCAGTACCTTCCGGAGCTCTCTTTAAAAGTACGGATGCGCTTCCGAACTTTCCAAGGAAATCGTGGGGGATACTGTTGTTCTCGTCCATGGGGATCTCAACCATGTTCTTGATGGCTGCTTCCTTACCTTTGCGGATAGCCTCCGGAACCTCGCCTGCCTTACCAAGACCTGCGCCTACATGGCCATTGCCGTCGCCTACTACTACCAGAGCGGAAAATCTCATGGTACGTCCACCTTTTACAGTCTTGGATACGCGCTTGATGGCAACAACTTTGTCATTCAGTTCTAACTGACCTGCATCAATGATTGTACGCTTCATGCTGTATTCTCCTCTCTACTAGAATTTCAGACCAGCCTCGCGGGCTGCGTCTGCTAAGGCCTGAACTTTACCCTGATAGATGAAACCGCCGCGGTCGAAAACAACTTCGGTAATTCCCTTTTCGATTGCTCTCTTTGCGATCACTGTTCCAACGTATGCAGCTGCATCAACGGTATCTGTGTTCTCTAACTCAGCCTTGATCTCCTTCTCAACGGTGGAGGCGGAAGCTAAGGTGTGTCCAACGGAGTCGTCGATGATCTGGGCATACATATGATTATTGCTTCTGAAAACTGCTAAACGCGGTCTCTCTGCTGTACCAGCAAAGCGGTTGCGTAATCTATAATGCTTTTTTCTGCGGATTTCGCTTCTTGACTGCTTGCTAACCATTTTTACACTCTCCTTAAATTATTTTTTACCAGTCTTACCAACTTTACGTCTGATAACCTCATCAGCATATTTGATACCCTTGCCCTTGTACGGCTCCGGCTCTCTCTTGCTTCTGATCTCAGCCGCGTACTGGCCGACTTTCTCTTTGTTGATGCCCTTAACGATGATCACGTTCTGACCTTCCAGAACAGTCTCAATGCCTTCGGGATCTTCCATCTCTACCGGATGGGAATAACCAAGGGAAAGTGTTAATTTCTTGCCCTGCTTAGCAGCTCTGTAACCTACGCCGTTTACTTCCAGCTTCTTCTCGTAGCCTTCTGTAACGCCGTGGATCATGTTTGCGATTAAGGTTCTTGTGAGACCGTGTAAAGATTTCATTTTCTTTAAATCGTTCGGTCTTGTTACGATCACATTACCGTCTTCCTGCTTAATTTCCATTTCAACCGGAAGCTGTCTCTCAAGTGTTCCCTTCGGACCTTTTACAGTCATATAATTGTTTACGATCTCTACTGTTACGCCAGCGGGGATCGCAACCGGCATTCTACCAATACGTGACATGCCATATACCTCCTACTTAGATTTTCGGAGCACGCTTTTACGTGCTCTGTTTTCAGTTTCTATGTTATATTCGGGACAGGCCGCAGTCTCCTGCGTCTGTCCTTCACCCGCCGCCCTTCCTGGGATCTCCCGGGCTTTGCAGGCGGTGGGGATAACATCCTAAATTACCAAACGAAAGCGAGAACTTCTCCGCCTACGCCCAGCTCACGGGCTTCTCTATCAGTGATCACACCGTGGTTGGTGGATACGATGGCGATACCAAGTCCGCCAAGTACCTTCGGCATGTCTTCCTTGCCGGCATATACACGAAGACCCGGTTTGGAGATCTTCTTGATGCCGGAGATGATCCTCTCGTTTTTGTCCTTGCCATACTTTAAGGCAATGCGGATGGTCTGGAAGCCGCCATCCTCAACGATGTCGTATTTCTTGATGTAGCCTTCTCTTACAAGGATATCAGCGATAGCTAATTTCATCTTGGAAGCCGGTACGTCTACTGTATCGTGTTTTGCAGTGTTGGCATTACGGATTCTTGTAAGCATATCTGCAATCGGATCGCTCATTGTCATGATTAAATTTCCTCCTTATGGATGTTGGTTTGTCACTGTGGTTCGCAGGGATCCTGCGCTGCACAGGAGTGTTCTTCGCCGGACGGCGAAAAGTTTCCCTGTGAAACGCCTGGGGCGTCACAGGGATGGTTCTTCTACCGTGGGGTGAAGAACGGGCCTTGCGTCTTAGTAAGAGCCACCGGCCACGACAGTTCCCTCAGCTAAGCTGTCGGAAACATCCCTCGCACTAAGCTCGCCTGTCGCCTGCGGCTCACTAAGTTGCTTTCGGCCTACCAGCTAGCCTTCTTTACTCCCGGGATCTCGCCCTTGTAAGCGAGCTCACGGAAGCAGATACGGCAGATGCCGTATTTTCTCAGATATGCATGCGGACGGCCGCAGATTCTGCAGCGGTTATATTCTCTTGTGGAGAACTTTGCCGGACGCTGCTGTTTGATCTTCATTGAAGTCTTTGCCATGGATAAATCCTCCTAAATTACTTTGCAAACGGCATGTTGAATAATGTTAAAAGCTCACGGGCCTCTTCGTCCGTTTTAGCGGTTGTAACGAAAATAACGTCCATACCTCTAACCTTATCAACCTTATCATACTCGATCTCCGGGAAGATGAGCTGCTCTTTGATACCGAGTGCGTAGTTTCCTCTGCCGTCGAATGCGTTTGCATTTACGCCGCGGAAGTCACGTACACGGGGAAGAGCCAGGTTGATGAGACGATCAGCGAACTCATACATCTTCTCGCCGCGGAGAGTAACCTTACATCCGATCGCCATGCCCTCTCTGATCTTGAAGTTTGCAACGGACTTTTTAGCTTTGGTCAGAACTGCCTTCTGACCAGTGATGATCTCCAGGTCACGAACTGCAGAGTCAAGGACTTTCGCGTTGTCTTTTGCTTCGCCTACGCCCATGTTGATCACGATCTTGTCGAGCTTCGGCACTTCCATAACGTTCTTATATCCAAATTTCTTGATCATTGCATCAACGATCTCGTTCTGATACATTTCTTTTAATCTAGCCAACTTGTTTTTCCTCCTCTCTGCTCTTAGTCGATTA
Organism: Pilosibacter sp. YYHA0881; assembly: GCF_051602715.1. Taxonomy (GTDB): domain Bacteria; phylum Bacillota; class Clostridia; order Lachnospirales; family Lachnospiraceae; genus Alitiscatomonas; species Alitiscatomonas aceti. The sequence continues at coordinate 2,779,237 of NZ_CP175657.1, read as the reverse complement.
CTTTGCCGGTTGCCTTTGCAACACGAACTTTTTTGCCATCTTTTACTTCAAAGCCAACTCTTGTAGCTTTTCCGTCTACGAGCAGCATAACGTTGGAGATGTCAATGGCAGCTTCCTGATGAACGATACCGCCGGTCTGGTTTGTCTGACTCGGTTTGGTGTGCTTTGTCACCATGTTGCAGCCCTCAACCAGAACTGTGTTCTTCTTTGTATCTACATCAAGAACCTTACCGGTCTTGTCTTTATCTTTACCAGCGATAATTTTTACCATATCGTCTTTTCTGATCTTATGCATTACCTGGCACCTCCTTATAATACTTCCGGAGCCAGAGATACGATCTTCATGAACTGCTTCTCACGAAGTTCTCTTGCAACCGGCCCAAAGATACGGGTTCCTCTGGGAGTCTTGTCATCCTTGATGATAACTGCTGCGTTCTCATCGAACTTGATATAGGAACCGTCTTTACGGCGGGCACCTTTCACTGTACGTACAACAACGGCCTTAACTACATCGCCTTTCTTTACAACGCCGCCTGGTGTTGCATCTTTAACGGAAGCTACGATGATATCGCCGATATTCGCATATCTTCTTGTAGAGCCGCCCATAACACGGATGCAGAGAAGTTCTCTGGCTCCAGTATTATCAGCAACTTTTAATCTGCTTTCCTGCTGAATCATGCCTGATACTCCTTCCTCGAATCACTACCGACTATCTTGCCTTCTCGATGATCTCAACAAGTCTCCATCTCTTATCCTTGGATAACGGTCTTGTCTCCATCACTTTAACTGTATCGCCGATACCGCACTCATTCTTCTCATCATGAGCTTTTAATTTATATGTCTTCTTAACGATCTTACCGATCAACGGATGTTTTACGTGGTCTTCAATAGCAACAACGATCGTCTTATCCATTTTGTTGCTAACTACCTTACCAGTACGTGTTTTTCTAAGATTTCTTTCCACGACGGATAGTCTCCTTTCAAATTTCGTTCAGTCACACGCATCGGCGTGTGTCATAATAGCGTCCTGTGATCTGTCTGACAGAACGGCGCTGTTATGAATTAGTTAGCAACCCTTGCCTTCTCTGTGATAACAGTCTGAATTCTGGCGATGTTCTTGCGAACCTCTTTGATTCTGCTGGTGTTATCTAACTGATTGGTTGCGTTCTGGAATCTTAAGTTAAAGAGTTCCTTCTTTGCTGCAACTAATTCCTCGTTTAACTCTGCAGCTGTCTTCGCTTTTAATTCTTCTACATATTTATTAGTTTTCACTGTTATCACCGCCTTCTAAATCTGCTTTAGAAGCAATCTTACACTTGCAGGGAAGTTTGTGCATAGCAAGACGAAGAGCTTCCTTTGCTGTTTCTTCTGGAACGCCAGCGATCTCAAACATAACACGGCCTGGCTTAACAACTGCTACCCAGTATTCAAGAGCGCCCTTACCGGAACCCATACGAGTCTCAGCAGGCTTTGCTGTTACCGGCTTATCCGGGAAGATCTTGATCCATACTTTACCACCACGCTTGATGTAACGGGTCATGGCAACACGGGCTGCCTCGATCTGGTTGGACTTGATCCAGCACGGCTCAGTGGCGATCAGGCCATACTCACCGTTGGAGATTTTATTTCCTCTTAAAGCTTTACCGGCCATCGTTCCGCGGAACTGTTTGCGGCGCTTTACTCTCTTAGGCATTAACATTATTTATCGCTCCCTTCCTTATTTCCCTTAGTAGGAAGTACTTCGCCTTTGTAGATCCAAACCTTAACGCCAAGCTTGCCGTAGGTTGTGTCTGCCTCAGCGAAACCATAGTCAATATCTGCTCTTAATGTCTGAAGCGGGATTGTTCCCTCGCTGTAAAACTCTGTACGCGCGATATCAGCGCCGCCGAGACGTCCGCCTACGGCAGTCTTGATACCAAGAACGCCAGCCTTCATGGAACGGCCCATGGTGGACTTCATGGCACGACGGAAGGAAACACGGTTCTCTAACTGCTGTGCGATGGACTCAGCTACTAACTGGGCGTCGCGGTCCGGTCTCTTAACTTCCTTGATATCTACAAACAGCTTCTTGTCGGTCATCTTCTGGACTTCAGCTTTTAATTTCTCGATCTCAGCTCCGCCCTTACCGATCACAACGCCCGGCTTTGCTGTGTGAACGATGATCTTGATTCTATCAGAAGCGCGCTCGATTTCGATCTTGGAAATGCCGGCGCTGTATAATCTCTTTTTCAGGTATGTTCTGATCTCGTGGTCCTCGATCAGGTTGTCAGCGAAATCAGCTTCAGCATACCATCTGGAATCCCAGTCTTTAATAACACCGACTCTCATGCCGTGTGGATTAACTTTCTGTCCCATAACTGCCTCCTATCTCTCATTGAGCACAATCGTGATATGGCTCATTCTCTTCTCGATCCTGTAAGCTCTGCCCTGTGCTCTCGGTTTTACTCTCTTCATGGTCGGTCCCTTGTTTGCGTAGCACTCCTCCACATACAGGTTCTCGGCACTCATACCGTTGTTGTTTTCTGCGTTTGCGATAGCAGACTTTAATAATTTCTCAATTAAGCTGGACGCATATCTGGGATTGTAAGTTACAATACCAAGTGCAGTCTGAACATCTTTGCCTCTGATGGCATCTAATACGAAACAAGCCTTCTGAACAGATACTCTTGCATAAGACAGCTTTGCAGAGGGTCTTGTATCTTTATTTGCATTTCTTTCTCTCTTAATCTGACTTCTATGTCCCTTAGCCATTGATAAAACCTCCTTTCAAAGCGTCTTAGTTATTTACGACCGGACTTCTTCTCGTCTTTTCCGTGGCCTCTGTAAGTTCTTGTAGCAACGAACTCACCGAGCTTGTGGCCTACCATATCCTCTGTTACGTATACCGGTACATGCTTTCTTCCATCATGTACTGCGATTGTATGACCAACCATCTGCGGGAAGATCGTAGAACGGCGGGACCAGGTTTTGATAACCTGTTTCTGTCCTGCCTCGTTCATAGCGTCTACCTTTTTCAGTAAGCTAGCATCAGCAAATGGTCCTTTTTTAAGTGAACGAGCCATCGTTTTACCTCCTATCGATTACGCCTTACCGTTTCTTCTTCTTACGATCAGTTTGTTAGACTGTTTGTTTTTCTTTCTTGTCTTAAGACCAAGAGCAGGCTTGCCCCACGGTGTGCACGGACCCGGACGGCCGATACCTGTCTTACCTTCACCACCACCATGCGGATGGTCGTTGGGGTTCATAACAGAACCGCGGACGGTCGGGCGGATGCCCATGTGGCGCTTTCTGCCAGCCTTACCGATCTTGATCAGGTTGTGGTCGCCGTTGCCTACAACACCGATGGTTGCGCGGCATGCGATCGGAACCATTCTCATTTCACCGGAGGGTAAACGAAGAGTTGCGTACTTGCCTTCTTTTGCCATTAACTGAGCTGCGTTACCAGCGGAACGTACTAGCTGGCCGCCTTTGCCAGGCTGTAATTCAATGTTGTGTACCTGGGCACCAACCGGGATCATGGATAACGGTAAGCAGTTGCCAACCTTAGCCTCTGCCTTCTCGCCGCTCATAACCTTCATTCCGTCGGTTAATCCCTGGGGTGCAAGGATATATGCTTTCTCGCCGTCTGCATAGCAGATCAGAGCGATGTTTGCGCTTCTGTTGGGATCGTACTCGATTCCGATTACAGTTGCCGGAATTCCATCTTTGGAATTTCTCTTGAAGTCAACGATTCTGTATTTTCTTCTGCTTCCGCCGCCGTGGTGTCTAACAGTGATCTTACCCTGGTTGTTACGGCCTGCGTTCTTCTTTAAGGAAACAAGAAGTGCCTTCTCCGGAGACTTTTTAGTGATCTCAGAGAAATCGGAACCAGTCATGTTTCTTCTGGAAGGTGTATATGGGTTATAGGTTTTGATTCCCATTATTTGCTCCTTTCAACGCCCTCTGGCGTTTCTTGTTTTTCATGTCGCGACTTTTCTGTCGCATAGGGTGCGGGCATTCGCTAAGCCGCTTTCAGCTTATAATCCCTGGAAGATCTCGATCTCCTTGCTGTCAGCGGTCAGCTTTACGATGGCTTTCTTTGTCTTTGCGGTCTTGCCAACGATCATGCCGCGTCTCTTATTCTTGCCGTTGAGGTTCTGGGTGTTTACGGAAGCAACCTTTGTGCCCGGGAACATCTTCTCAACAGCCTCTTTGATCATGGTCTTATTTGCTTCCGGATGAACCAGGAACGTATATTTCTTCTCGCTCATAGCGTTCATGCTCTTCTCAGTTACAACCGGTTTGAGGATTACGTCGTAATACTGTACATTTGCCATTATGCGTACACCTCCTCGATAGAAGCTACTGCAGCCTTGGTGGCTACTACTGTGTTGTATTTCAGAATGTCATACACGCTCAGTGTATTAACAAGGGAAGTTCTTACTTCCGGGATGTTTCTTGCGGAAAGAACTACGTTCTGATCGTTCTCTGCAAGTACAACCAGTGCCTTGGATACGTTTAAGTTGTTCATTACGTTCTTGAAGTTCTTTGTCTTGATCTCCTCGAACTTTAACTCGTCAACTACAACGAACTTGTTGTCGTTTACTCTGCTTGTTAAAGCGGACTTAAGAGCAGCTCTCTTCTCCTTCTTGTTGAGACGGATGGAGTAATCTCTCGGTGTCGGTGCGAATACTACGCCGCCGCCTGTCCACTGCGGTGCTCTTGTGGATCCCTGTCTTGCATGGCCGGTTCCTTTCTGTCTCCACGGTTTTCTTCCGCCGCCGGAAACTTCGGAACGTGTTTTAGCCTTCTGTGTTCCCTGACGTTTATTTGCAAGCTGTGCTACAACGGCAAGGTGTACGAGATGCTCGTTCACTTCAACGCCGAATACGGCATCGTTTAATTCCATTGTGCCAACTTCTTTGCCTTCCATATTGTATACGGATACGTTTGCCATTTCTATGTTTCCTCCTTTCCTGTAAAAGCTTACCTAGAAACTTTTACTGTTTCCTTCAGTGTTACTAAGGATTTCTTCGGGCCCGGTACTGCGCCCTTAACCAGAATCAGATTCTGCTCTGCATCAACTCTTACAACTTCCAGGTTCTGGGTTGTGATTCTCTTATGACCCATGTGACCCGGCATGCCTTTGCCCTTGAATACGCGGCCCGGAGTTGTTGCGGAACCATTGGAACCCTGATGACGGTGGAACTTGGAACCGTGAGCCATGGGTCCTCTGTGCTGTCCTAATCTCTTAATAGCACCCTGGAAACCTTTACCTTTGGAGATCGCTGTTGCGTCAACCTTGTCGCCCTCTGCGAAGATATCGGCTTTGATTTCGTCCTTTACATTGTACTCTTCTGCATTCTCAAAGCGGAACTCTCTCACATATCTCTTGTAAGATACGCCAGCCTTGTCAAAATGGCCTTTTACCGGCTTGTTCACAAGTTTCTCTCTCTTGTCAACAAAACCAACCTGTACAGCTTTGTAGCCGTCGTTTTCTTCTGTCTTAACCTGTGTTACTACACACGGTCCAGCCTGAAGAACAGTTACCGGAACAAGAACGCCTTCGTTATTGAAGATCTGTGTCATTCCGACTTTTGTAGCTAAAATCGCTTTCTTCATTTCTTTACCTCCTGTTACTAATCTACAGCGGAACACAGGGCCTTTGCCCCGCGTTCATCCTAGAGCAGCCCAACATAGGTGGAACACTATGACACCGCTTTTTCGGTGATGTTGATTCCCTTTCAGGAAAGTGTTGCTTTTATATCAGAACCATTCTGGATTAACATATTCATTCCCCGGACAGTTTTTTCCATGCCGTTCCCCAGGGACCGCCCGCTCAAGCTCTTTGCTTCTCAGGCTCCAGGAAAAACAAATCTTATTTGTTTTTCATCTTGATGTCGATAAACACGCCTGCCGGCATTTCCAGTCTGGACAGAGCGTCCACGGTCTTCTGGCTCGGGCTTGTGATATCGATGAGTCTCTTATGAGTTCTCTGCTCAAACTGCTCTCTGGAATCTTTGTACTTGTGAACAGCTCTTAAGATCGTTACAACCTCTTTCTTGGTCGGCAGCGGAACCGGTCCACTCACCTTAGATCCTGTCTTTTTTACTGTCTCGATGATTTTTCCAGCGGACTGATCAACCAGCTGATGGTCGTACGCCTTTAATGTGATTCTCATAACCTGACTTGCCATAAAAAAAGTCGCCTCCTTTTCGCACTTTTAACGAAGTACGACAAGCGGTGACTGTACACGGTCTCGTGTGTATCATCTGATCCACACGTTGTTACTGCCCCTTACCAAGAGCAGCTGTTAATTTGGTACAGTGACTTGTCGCCAGTTTCCTAACTTGACATTCGCTCCACGGAAAACCTGCCATTTACAGGCAGCAACCTCACGCTTCTTAGCTATCATGCCACAGCTCTGACAGCATAACATAAAATCTTTTAAAATGCAAGCACTTTTCCGCAATTTTTACAATCTGTGCATATCCTGTTTTTCTGCGCCTATATAATAGGAAGAAATCCACATAAAATGCCAGCTCCAGGCTTTGACAAAATCAAGAGTTACCCTTTATATAATCTAAACACAGGCCCAGGTATGATGTATCTTTTCTTCCCTTTATCTCTGGAACCACATCCGGCACCGTCCCTGATTCAACATTGCTGCTTCCGTCTGGATTCAGCACATGCATTGCCCGAAACCGCAGCAGTAATCCGCTGACAGGCAGTTTTACAACACACACATTTCTTCCACCCCCGTCTCCCCCTGTATTTTCTCCAACTACTGTGGCGAATTTTGTATTTTTACAAAACATGGCAAACCCGTCTGCCGAGGAATATGCATTGGGGCCGACCAGCAGGTAAAAAGGACCGCTGCATACTGCTTTGTCAAATGCCGGAGATACCCGTCTCATTGTAGTACCAAAACCAGAAATCCCTTCCAGATCATCCCAGTTCAGCCCTGGCAGATTATACAGTTTATCCAAGTCAGAATCCAGTGTGCCTTCATTGACCCCATCCAGTTTAAGCTGCTCCTGCGTTCCCTCTCCAAAAGGGGTAAGATAATAAGATACTGACTCCAGCGGTTTATTGATATTAGGCGCAACGATCAGCTCCTGCCAATAGCTGTCTGTCCCACCACCATTTCTTGTTATATCAATAATTATCTTTTTTTCTGCATTTTCCTTAAACCAGGCGTGTAACTTTTCCCTATCGTTTTTAATATTCGATACGTTAAAGCTCTTAATTTTTACATATGCAATCTCCTCTCCCAGTTCCTGAAACTCTAAATTTTCTCTGCTTATACCGGTTCCTCCTGCCGGATTTTGTCCAACCATCTCCGTTTTTTCATTTTCTTCCAGATATCGGTATCTCTCCCTTACCTGCGGATCCTTATAGAGCTGGTATCTCCACTCCACCCCCGGCTTCCAGTCCCCCTCGTTCTTATAAGCCTCTTCTCTATCAAGTTCCCTCTGGTATTTATCTGGCGTCAGGATCTCTAAATGCCCGGTCTGATGCATGGTATTGATGCAGGATGTTACGATTTCATAATAATCATTAAAATCCATATATCTCGTCTCGATATCTTGAATATCCTTGCGGTAGCCTTCTTTTACTGCGTCCGATGACAAGAAGTATTTCCTTTGGATCACAGGAAAAAATGGATAGTTCTCCTCCAGAATTTCCCACATAGCATCGTAGTCTTTCAGCGCATCCTCTTTACTGATGACTGCCAGTCTGTTTGTGGATCTGCAACTAAAGGTCAACAGTATGATTCCCAACAGCAGAACCATACTCAGCGTGCATCTTAACCAGCCACGTTTTAAAATCCCCATTCCATAGCCCCCTCTGCCTTTAAGAATACGCAAAAACCAGCCGGAACTCCCCGACGGGAATCCGGCTGGTTTTCTGCAGATTTTGTTCTGGTTTATCTGCCCGGATACTCCGCGCATACTCCGTTTCCATCGGCAGTATACCTGCCTGTTTTCCTTACTGCCCCTCTTCGGCAGTTCCTTCCTCTGCGCCGTCCTCAGCCTCCAGCGCCGCTGCGGATTCCTCCACGCGCTTTTCCGCTTCCTCCAGCCCGTTGACAGCCACGTCCATGGCTGCCTTTAGCTGGTTGTCCTGCTCCCTGGGGATCTCGATCATGCTCTCCAGGCCCTCGTCCAGCTCCACCAGAAGATCCGGCTCAATGCCCACCTCATGGATGCATTCGCCGGAGGGAACGTAATAATACGCTGTTGTGAGCTTTAAGGCGCTGCCGTCGGGCAGGTCAAAAATTCCCTGGGCAATGCCCTTTCCAAAGGTCTTTGTGCCCACCACAGTGGCCCAGCCGTTGTCCTTCAGCGCTCCTGTGAGTACCTCCGACGCGCTGGCGCTCTCTCCGTTGACCAGAAGGATGATGGGAACGTCCACCTGATGGCCGTCCTCCGTGATCTTTACGCTGTCGTCCACTCCTTTTCCTTTAAAGCTCACGATGGTCTTTCCATCGGGGAGCAGATAGTCCGCAATATCCGTAGACGCTGTTACCACACCGCCGCCGTTATTCCGCAGATCGATGATGAGGCTCTTCGCCCCCTTGCCCAACAGGGAGTCTGCGGCCGTTTTAAACTGGTCGCCGGTGACCTCCTCAAAGGCAGAGATGGAAATGTATCCCACATTATCCTCCAGCAGGTCATACTCCACCGTGGGATTCTCCACGATCTCCCGGGTCATGGTCAGGTCCAGGCTGTCCTCGATGGATTCCCGGAACACAGTGACCGTCACTTCTGTTCCCTCTTCTCCCTTAATGTGGTCGCTGACCAGGATGCTCAGATCCATTCCCGCCGCATCCACATCGCCTACGCCGGTGATCACATCCCCCGGACGCATGCCTGCCTTATCTGCCGGAGAATCCTTGAACACCCGGATCACCGTGATGATCCCTGTATTCACATTCTGGCTCACCTGGACGCCGATGCCGCAGTATTCGCCGTTGCTGCTTTCCTGGACACTCTCATATTCCTCTGCCGTATAGTAAGTAGAATAGGGGTCCTGAAGGGAATATACATAGCCCGTATAGATCCAGTCCTCCGGGTTTTCCCGCTCCTCGTCCTCATCGAACAGATAATACTGGTCAATGAGCTGCTGCATATAGCCCAGCTTTGGAGCCAGCCTTCCCATATCCAGGCCGTATTCTCCCTCCGGCTCCGGAAGGACCGCCTGGCGGGTCTCCTGGGTCTGCCTGCCCATGATCCAGATTCCGGCTGCCATTCCCACCGCCGCCAGCACCACGAAGGCTGTTACCAGGGAACCGGCTAAGGCCCCCTTCCAGAACCGGCTCCGGCCCTCCCGGCCGTTTTCCTTCCGGTCCTCTTTCTCCTTTTCCAGACCTTCGTTCCTGCCGTTATCCTGGTTTTCTTCTTCCAGTTTTTTTTCTTCCAGGTTTGTTTCTGTCATAGCAATTTTGTCCTTTCCTGTTTTACGCCCCCGGTCACGGGCTCACATACTGGCTGGGATTCACATATGTACCGTTTACCCGAATCCCGAAGTGCAGATGCGGCCCTGTGGAATATCCCGTAGAACCCACCTTGGCAATGGTCTGCCCCTTCTTCACCTGATCGCCCACAGATGCCAGCAGCTTGGAGGCATGCATATAGACCGTATAAACTCCGCCTCCGTGGTTGATCATCACATAATTCCCAGCCGAATAGCTGTACGTGGACACCACCACCTCTCCGTCTGCCGCTGCCACGATCCCCGAGCCTGTGGAGGCGCCGATGTCGATGCCCTTGTGGTTGGAGGAAGCTCCCTCTGTCGGTGAGGACCGGCCGCCAAACCCCGAGGTGATCCGCCCGCTGGACGGACAGGGCCATGTGAAGCTAATGTCCCCAAGATTCTTCGTTTTATACGTCTTTCCAGCCGCCTCAGCCTTTTTCCTGGCCTCTTCCTCTTTCCGCCGCATCTCCGCCTCGATGGCTTTGATGGAGTCCTCCTGGGCCTTGATGTCCTTTTCATACTCGGAAAGCTGGCCCTCAGCTGCGCTTATCTGGCTCTCATACTTCTTAAGCTCCGACTGCTTGGCGGAAAGGAGCTGCTCCACCGACGCATGCTTGGCCTCCGTCTGCTCCTGAAGCCCCAGAAGCTCCCCATGCTCCGCCTCCAGCTCTGCCTCCTTGGCCTGGATCTGCTCCTTGGTGGCCACGTATTCGTCCAGCTTCTGCCGGTCATAAGCCGAGATCTTTCCAATATATTCCGCCTTATTTAAGAGCTCCGACAGGGAACCGGATTCCATGAGAAGATCCACATAAGAGCTGTCTCCCTTCTCATACATATATTTTATCCGCAGCTTCATGGATTCATACTGGTCTTTTTCCACCTGCTTTGCATCCTCCAGCTCCGCCTTTGTGGTCTCGATCTGTCCCTCCTTGACCTCAATATCCTTCCCCAGCCTGGAAAGCTCGTCGCTGATGGCCTCCAGATTGGCGTCCAGCTTCTTTACATAGGCCGCCGCGTCGCTCTTTAACCCTTCCAGGCTCTTTATGGCAGCTTCCGTCTTCTTTTTTTCCTCTTCCAGACTGCTCTTTTTCTTTTTCGCATCGTCCAGGCTTCCCGTGGCCCAGGCCGGGATCGCCAGACACAGACTTAAGACAGCCGCCAGTCCGGCCGCCGCCGCTTTTCCTGTTTTTTTCACCTTGCCGCGCCTCCTATACCTTTAAATGCCGCCGGATGGTCAGAAAACTCACCACAAGGCCCAGACCTCCGCCCAGCGCCAGGGAAATGGCCGCCATGGACGGATAGATCTCCTCGATGGGGAGAAACTGGATGATCCCGGACAGGATCTGGAACCGGCCCACCACATACGTCACCGTCTGACGGTATCCGAAATACATGGCTCCCAGGGGGATGGCGGCTCCCAGGAGTCCCAGGATCGTTCCCTCCACCACAAAGGGAGCCCGGATCATGAAATTGGTGGCCCCGATGAGGCGCATGATCTTATTCTCATTTTTCCTCATTCCGGCCGCCACAGAGATGGTGTTGCTGATCAGGAATACCGCCACCGCCAGAAGCATCAGGATGATCGCTCCGAACAGCAGGGCCAGGACCTTATTGAAGCTGGAAAGCCCCGCCGCCGCGCTGTTGGAATAGTTGACCTTCCGGACGCCGGAAAGCCCCTCCAGATACTTAACCACCGGCTCCTGGTCATTGATGTCATAAAGATATATTTCATAGGAAGCCGAGCCAGTCAGAGGATTATCGTCAGAAAAGCCCTCCGCCAGATCGCTGTTCTCCCCAAAGTATTCCTTTTTAAAGCTCTCCCATGCCTCCTCCGCAGAGGTAAACTTCATATCCTTTATGATCGGCCCCTGGGCCTTCCGGATCTCCTCCCCGATGGCGTGGATCTCATCCTCTGGCAGCGACTCGTCAAAAAACACCGTGATCCCCATGGTGGACTCAGCCGTGACCACCATATACTGGACGTTGGTGATGATCGAATAAAATACACAGAATAAAAAAATACATGCAGAAATGATCGCGGCTGACGCCAGGGAAAACCAGATATTTCTGCATATATTCACAAGGCCCTGCTTCAGGCAGAACCAGAACGTGCTAATCCTCATACCAGTACCCGCTTTCTTTCTCATCACCCACCACGATACCTCGCTGGATGGTGATCACCCGTTTTCTCATCATATTTACGATCTCGCTGCTGTGGGTCACCACCACTACTGTGGTCCCCTGACGGTTGATCTCCTCCAGAAGGCCCATGATCTCCATGGCGTTATGTGGGTCCAGGTTTCCCGTAGGCTCGTCGGCCAGAAGGATAGCCGGCCGGTTGATGAGGGCCCTGGCAATGGCCACCCGCTGCTGCTCGCCGCCGGAAAGCTGGTGCGGAAAAGATTTATATTTTGATGAAAGGCCCACCATCCTCAGCATCTCCGGCACCGATTCCCGGATCTTCCTTCCTGAAACGCCGATGACTCTCTGGGCAAAGGCCACATTCTCATAGACGTTCCGGTCCTTTAACAGACGGAAATCCTGGAATACCACGCCCAGCTGTCTCCGGTACTTGGGGACATAGCGGCGTGGCATCCGTCCCAGATCCATGTCATTCACGACAACACGGCCGGAAGTGGGTTCCACCTCTTTCAGAAGGATTCTGAGCAGGGTTGACTTTCCGGAACCACTCCGGCCGGTAATAAAGACAAACTCCCCATCGTCGATGGTAAGGCTTACGTCCTTAAGAGCGCGGCTGCTCTTTTCGTAGGTCTTTGTCAGCTTTGAAATTTCTATCATATTAGTAATCCAGATTCTCCATATACTTCATGTATTTCACCACCATCAGTGCGATCTTAAAGGTAATGGCGTCCTCAAATACACGAAGATCCAGTCCTGTACTCTTCTGAAGCTTATCCAGACGGTATACCAGAGTATTTCTGTGGATGTAAAGCTGTCTGGAGGTCTCCGAAACGTTCAGGCTGTTTTCAAAGAACTTATTGATGGTCGTCAAGGTCTCCTCATCGAATTCATCCGGGTTCTTCCCATCGAAGATCTCCTTGATGAACATCCGGCACAGGGGAAGCGGAAGCTGGTAGATCAGACGTCCGATACCCAGGTTGGAATATGCCACCACATTCTTTCCGCTGTAAAAGATCTTTCCCACATCCAGGGCCATCTTGGCCTCCTTATAAGAGCGGGAAACGTCCTTGATCTCGTTGACAATGGTACCGAAGGCAATATGCACCTTGGACATAGCCTCTGTATTCAGCATATCCAGGATCGTATTGGCTGTCTTTTCCAGATCTCCATACGTCTCTCCAGGCTTTACCTCCCGCACAAGGATAATGTTTTTCTCATCCACAGCCGTGATAAAGTCCTTGGTCTTTGCAGAAAACAGGCTTCTTACGGTCTCCAGGGCGTTGGCATCCTTCTCATTTTTCGTTTCAATGAGGAACACCACGCGCTTTACGTTTGTCTCGATATGGAGCTTTTTGGCCCGGTTGTAAATATCCACCAGGAGCAGGTTATCCAGCAGAAGGTTTTTAATAAAGTTGTCCTTATCAAACCGCTCTTTATAGGCCACCAGCAGATTCTGGATCTGGAACGCCGCCAGCTTTCCCACCATGTAAACATCGTCGCTGCCTCCCTTTGCAAGGAGGATGTATTCCAGCTGGTGCTCGTCAAATACCTTAAAAAACTGATAGCCGGAAATCACCTGACTGTCTGCCGGAGAATCTGCAAAGGCAAGGATGGAGTTCTCATACTCTTCTGCCTGCTCAAACGTGGATGCCAGAACTTTTCCTTCCACGTCGCAGACGCAGAGATCGATCCTGGTAATTTCTTTCAGTCCGTCAATGTTCGACTGCAAGATCTGATTTGAAATCATAACGTTCTCTCCTTTTCACAATATAGACATTCATACAGATTCTATTTTAATGCAAAATCACAAAAAAGGAAAGAAAAATTTTGTATTTTTCCACAAAAAAACAATCCGGCACCACAACCGGCACCGGATTGTTGGGAAATCATCCCTTTACAGAATGTTTTTTTCCGTATCCTTATCAAACAGATAGATCTTTTCAGCGTCCACAAAGAGGTATATCTTTTCATTTTCCCGAAAATCCGTTCTCCCCTCTGCCTGGCAGATGCCGTCGGCGTCCTCAGCCTGGAAGCGGAGCATGGTCCCGTCTCCGGTCATGCTCTGGAATCTGGCGGAGAAATGGCCGTCCTGGCCGTCCTCTGAGGCCCGGGACAGGCAGACATCCTCAGCCCGTACCCCTGTGATCACTTCTTTTCCCACATAACCATTGTTTTCCAGGACTGCGCCCACAGCCTCCGGGACCAGCATACGGCCGCTGGCTCCCTGAAGCCCGATCCTGCCGCCTTCAGAAAATACCTTCATAAGAAAGAAGTTCATGGGCGACCGGCCTACGACTCCGCCCACAAAGCAGTTTGCCGGATGGGCCGCCAGTTCCTCCGGCGTACCGTCCTGGCAGATGGAGCCCTCATTCATGACTACCATTCTGGTTCCCAGGGCCAGTGCCGTTTCCTGGTTGTCGGTCACATAGATCACCGTCATATCCATTTTTTTATGGATATCCTTAAATTCCTTCCTCATCACCTTCTGGAGGCTCTCCTCCAGATCTGCAATGGTACTGTCCAGAAGAAGGATCCCCGGACGGCGCATCATGGCACGTCCCAGAAGCGCCCGGTATGTCTCCTCCCCGGTCAGCTCCTCAGGCTTTTTATCCAGAATATCAGAAAGCTTCAGATACCCAGAGATCTCCCGGATCCTCCTGTCAATCTCCTCCTGGGCCATCTTCCCCATACGAAGCGCAAAGGAAAGGTTATCTTCCACCGTCATGCCCGGATACAGCACACTGTTTTTAAACAGCATGGCAATATTCCTGTCCTTGGGATCCGCGTCCGTCATATCCTTTCCATCAATGAAAAGGGAACCGGAGCTGATCTCATCCAGTCCGCCGATCATCCGCAGAAGCGCGGATTTTCCGCACCCGGCAGGCCCCACAAGGATAAGGAACTCCCTGTCCCTGATCTCCAGAGAAAAATCCTTCACCGACTGCTGTCCCCCAGGATAAATCTTATTCACGTTTTTTAATACTAATCCCGACATGCTTCCTCCCCATTGTAAAACTCAAAAAAACAAAATACCCGCCGGCATCCGTGACAACACAATGCCTGGCGGGTATACCTCTGTTCCCTATGGTACACAAAACAGAAGTGTTTTTCCATATTGTAATTTACCAAAATATCGTGATAAATTCCATGACTTTTGCATATGGGGCCTGGGAGCCGCGGAAAAAGCATCCGTTTTCCCCAAAAAACAAAGCTCTTTTCGTCCTGTTTTAGCAAAAATAACGGTTTTATTTTACAGCGATGGCTTCCATCTCCAGCAGAACACCCTTGGGAAGCTTTGCAACCTCCACGCAGGAGCGGGCCGGGCAGTCCTTCTCAAAATATTTGGAATAAATTCCGTTGATAGTTGCAAAATCGTCCATGCTCTGGATGAATACGGTTGTTTTTACAACGTTCTCCATGGAAGTACCTGCTGCTTCCAGAAGGTTCTTCATATTCTTCATTACCTGCTCTGCCTGGCCTTCGATCCCTTCGGCAACCTCGCCAGTGGCCGGGTTTACCGGAATCTGGCCGGAAGCGAATACAAAGCCGTTGGCCTCAATGGCCTGGGAATAAGGACCGATTGCTGCTGGTGCGTTTGTTGTGCTGATCACTTTCTTCATTTTGTTTCCTCCAATACTCTGATACTTTTTTCTGTTATCTCTATCTTACCCTCTTTTAAAAGATGGCCGACAGCGCGTTTAAAGGCGTTCTTGCTGAGCTTAAATTCCCTGGCGATCACTTCCGGGTCTGCCTTATCGTTAAAGGGCAGCACTCCGTCAAATTCCCCGATCACCTTTAATACAAGCTCTGCATCCTCAAAAATCTGGTTATAGGCCTTTTCCCTGGCGCTCAGATCCAGCTTTCCATCCCCGCGCACCTTTGTCACACGGCAATGGACCTCCTGGCCCACCTTAAAGCCTCCGAACAGCTCCCGCCTGGGGATCATCCCGTGGTAGATCCCGTCCACGGCCACAAAGGCTCCCAGCTCCGGGTTGATCTCAAATACAAAGCCGTTTATATCGTCTCCCGTTTTATAGGGAGCGTCGCTCCTTAAATACGAATATACCTTCATGGTAGCCGCCAGACGCTTACTTTTATCCACATAAAGGGCCACCAGACATTTTTCTCCCTTTTTCACTGCATGGGTCTGCTCCTTAAAGGGCAGAAGAAGATCCTTTTCCAGCCCCATGTCCAGGAATGCGCCGATCTTTGATGTTTCCTTCACCTCCAGCACTGCCGTCTCTCCCAGGGAGAGCTTCGGTCTTGTGGTGGTGGCAATGATCCGGTCCTCCGAATCCTTATATAAAAACACTTCCAGGAGATCGCCGGTCTTTGCGCCCTCGGGCACCTGCTTTTTCGGCAGCAAAACGCCCTTTTCAGCTCCCCCGGCGCTCTTTCCAGGTTCCCCCAGATACACTCCGAAATCCTTTTCCTTTACGATCTCCAGTGTCTGCATTCTTCCAAGTTCCAGCATGTCCTTCGTCCTCTCTTTTTTCTAAACGCCCTCCGGCGTTACCTTCAGTTCCACATTGGCAAAGATGCTTCCGTCTCCGCCGCAGACAGATACCACGTATCCATCCTCTCCGGCCGCCCGCATGAGGACCGCCGTATCTCCCAGCACCGCCGCCTTTTTATACTCGGCGCGGATCTCCGTGATCTCCCTGCCGTCGGCTTCCTCCGGGAGGGCCTCCACCGCCATATCCACGTACTGGGCATTGTTGACATGGTGGTTGGTGTCGATCTGGTGCTTCATGATCACCAGCCGCCCCGCCTCCTCCATGTGCTCCGGAAGACGGATCTTTCTGGGAGCATAGTCCATAGAAAGCTTCGGTTCCTCATCCCCGTAGGCGTCCACATCCTCCCGCGTCACGCGGACCGGTTTTCCGGCTTCCGTATCCAGAAGGAACCAGCAGGAATTGGCCTTTACCAGGTATTCCCCGGTCCCGTCCATCAGCGTAAAATTCCGCAGGCCGTAGATCCCCTTGATCTCATAGGGCCAGGTGCAGACGGTGATCTCCTCGCCCAGAGCCGGTCGCCTTAAGATCTGGATCTGCCAGGATGACAGAAGCCACGCACGATTTTTTTCTTCCAGATAAGCAAGCCCCACTCCGCAGTCCTCCGACTGGAAGGTGGAGCAGTCCTGCATATAATTCATGATCCCCATCAGGGACAGCCTTGCGTCCACGCCGGTCTCACTGTACCGGACACGGCTCTTAAACTGGTACATGTTCTTCCCGCCTCACTTAAATCCTCCGGGCAGTCCCGGCGCTCGTTTCCATTCTAACCTATTTTTCCCTTCCAGGCAATAGGCTCTGTATCAAAAAAGCGTCTAAACATTGGATCCCCAACATCTAAACGCTTTCCAGCTGGGCTACAAGGATTCGAACCTTGAAATGACGGAGTCAGAGTCCGTTGCCTTACCATTTGGCGATAGCCCATTATTCACGATCTGTCTCTTACAGTTTTTCAACTGCGAGTTATATTATACCCACACTTTTTAAGAATGTCAAGCATTTTTTCCAGACTGCGGGACTTTTTCCTGTTTTCTGGAAAAAGCCCCGCCCTTTAAGCCTCCGGCTTCCAAATCCCGGATCTTATATTCTCATCTACTGTACCGGCGCCGGAACCACGATCTCCTCGGTCACCGGGCACTTATACGTTCTTCCGTTCATCTGCTTCTTAAACTCTTCCTTCGCCTCGTCCACCAGCTTGGGATCATCCACCAGCTTCATGGCTGTGGCTGCCATGACCTTTGCGCCATAGAGCATGCCCTTCATTCCGATGCTCATACCGGCGCAGGCAGTGATCTGCCAGCTATGGCCCGGGGCCGCCAGGTTGCAGGTAGCCGTCATCACCTGTACACAGGGAACGATATGCTGTACGTCTCCCACATCGGTGGAGCCGTAGCCGTTCTCATTCAGCACAGGAGATACCTTAGTATCCAGAGGACCATCCTCCAGAGCGCCTGAGGCTTTTACCTTCTCATACTGCTGGCTCTTTTCATTGAGGATCTTTGCAAATGCCAGCTCCTCCTCTGTCCAGTGGGGTCTTTCCACCTCTTCCATCACATCGTGGGTCAGGTTGGTGAGCATCACCGGATTTAATGTATTGTAGCAGCCGCCCAGGTATTCTACCTCCAGCTCAGTCTCTGTCATATGGGCTGCGCCTTCCGCCACCTTCACCAGACGTCTGTATGTATCCTCCACGGCCTCACGGCTTAATGCGCGGACATAATACCATACGCTGGCCTTATCGGGAACGATATTGGGCGCTGTGCCGCCTTCCTTGATCACATAGTGGATACGGACATCGCTGGTCACATGCTCCCGCAGATAGTTGGCTCCCACACTGGTCAGCTCCACGGCATCCAGTGCAGACCGGCCGTTGTGGGGATCTCCTCCGGCATGGGCCGTGATCCCATTAAAATGGAAAATGGCGCTGTTCAGTCCAGTCATGGTCCCCAGAGTCACATGGTTATTGGTGGAGCCGTGCCAGGAAAACGCTGCATCCAGCTCTGTGAACGCTCCTCCTCTTGC
This sequence comes from Pilosibacter sp. YYHA0881, assembly GCF_051602715.1. Taxonomy (GTDB): domain Bacteria; phylum Bacillota; class Clostridia; order Lachnospirales; family Lachnospiraceae; genus Alitiscatomonas; species Alitiscatomonas aceti. The sequence continues at coordinate 2,761,100 of NZ_CP175657.1, read as the reverse complement.
CATAAACGCCTTTCCGGTGAGGACCTCCTCTGCCGGACAGCCATAAAATACCACTGTACCCTCTTTGCCGGTAGCCTCCAGCTCTGCCTTCATTCCAAGAGCAGCGCCCAGGCAGGCAACACCTAAAAGGTTATGGCCGCAGCCCTGTCCCGCAGCACCCGGAGTTACCGGTTCCTTTTCTGTGCTGACCTTCTGGCTCAGGCCGGGAAGTGCGTCATACTCGCCCAGGAAACCGATCACCGGATGACCTTTTCCCCATACGGCGCGGATGGCTGTGGGCATTCCCACATACCCTGTCTCCACCTCAAATCCGGCGTTGCGGAGGACTTCTGCTGTCCATTCACATGCCTTCACTTCATTAAACGCAGTCTCGGGATTTTCCCAGATCTTTTTAGCCAGATCGGTAAGGACCTTTTCATTCTGATCAACGGCTCTGGTAGCAATGGTGTCAATCATAATATTCTCTCCTTTTTCTGGGCGCCGCAGGCTCACACACCGCAAGAGACGCCTGTTATTGATTCCAACGGACTCACCCCTTCATTTTAACCTGGAGAACAAAAAATGTCAATCACCTTGCACAATAAAATCTTTTATTTGCTATGTATTCATGTGCACTTTCACGGTTCTTTCCAATGTTTTTGGAATGCCAGCGGACATTCCATCTCCTTTGAAAGATGTTTTCTTTTTCCTGTCCTCTGGGCCCTGGAGAGGAAAGTCCTGGATCTTGCCCAAACGGGCCAGTTAAAATGGAGTAAACGGTCTGGATTTTTAGTGATTTTTGGGCACTACGGAAAAATCCATATTTGCGCCCCCACGCTTTGAAGTTCTCTGCATCCAGGAACAAAAAAAGAGACGAAAAACCATTGTAAACTCAATGTTTCTCGTCTCTATTCCAGCTGGGCTACAAGGATTCGAACCTTGAAATGACGGAGTCAGAGTCCGTTGCCTTACCATTTGGCGATAGCCCATCGCATCAACGTGGACTATTATAGCGCGGCTTTCTGTTTTCGTCAAGTGGTATTTTCGATTTTTTTCAAAAACATTTTTTCACAAAAAATGTCCGTTTTCCGAAACGCTCCGGCGTACATCAGCCTGCCGGAACCACATCCTCTAAGATCCCCGGCCCTACGGTATGGGGCTCCGTGGCTGGAGGCGTTTCCGGCGGCCTGGACGGCTCTGTTTCCGGAGCCGGAGTCTCCTCCGGCATCGGGCTCACCGGAGTAAGAGTGCCCGGTGCGGCTGTGGACGGCTCCGGTGCAGCCGTTTCTGCAGCCGGCGCTGAGGTCTCTGGTGCGGCAGTCGTCTCCGGCTCTGCGGTGGTCTCTGGTGCCGCAGGAGATGTCTCAGGCGGCGCTGTGGTTTCCGGCTCCGTCGGTCCTGTGACAGGCTCAGACGGTTCCCGGTTTTCGGACTCCGCTTCTGCCCCAGATTCCTCACCATTTTCCGGCTCTGCCGAAGACTCCGTTTCTTCCTGGGACGCTCCGCCGCCGTCTTCTGGGCGGAGCTCTTCTCCCTGCGGCTCCTTTACCGCCTCCTCCGGCTGCTCTCTCCCTTCAGAATTCCCAGAGCCGCGGTTTCCTGCCGATCCGCCGTTCCCATCTGTTCCGGGATCTATTCCGTTCTCCTCTTCTCCGGAGCCTTCGTCTGTCTCTGTCCCGGACTCCGTCTCCCTGGATTCTATCCCGGCGGGCCTGTCCTCCTTTACCTGATAAAGCTTTCCCGCCGTGGCCACCAGAAACGAGGTCTGATAATTTTTCTGCTCCATTTCCCGGGACAGGGCCCCCATGTCCATCTGGCACAGCCGGCCGCAGTCCGACTCCCGGACCCGAACGTTCCGCTCCAGAAGATCCTGGACCATGGCTGCCTTACCCACAGAGCAGCCGTTTTCCCTGACCAGCTCCAGGACCTCCGGCTCCTCTGAGATACTTCCAACATATACGGTCCCCTTGGCCTGGCGGGTCGTCAGAAATAATTCTGCGGCAACGGCGATCTCCTCCGCCATCCGTTCTGTATCCACCCGCACTGCCCCCTCTATGGGGCGCACCGTAAACAGGGCCGCTTCCTGGTCCCCCAGCATCTGTACCCCATGAAGCTCCTCCAGCAGACGTTCACAGCACTCCCGCAGGGAAAGGCCCGCCATGGAATCCGGGTTCCCGTTTTTCCGGATCACTCCTCCCTTCCGGTTCAGGACCAGCTCCCTGCTGTCCTTCCCGTCCGCGGTCAAGAGCACTGCCGGCTTCCGGTTCTGCATAAGAAACACAGTCCCCAGGATACAGGACGCTGCCAGGCAGATTCCCAGGGCCAGACCAGCCCATAAAAGCCACCGCCTCACGGCCTCCACCGACAACTCGCCGTCCATATTGAGGCTTGCTTCTCTCCGGTCCTTCTCTCCGCTTCCCGCCTCTATGGTCTCCGTTTTCTCTCCCCGGTCCGCCAAAGCCTCTGCAGGCTCCAGCTTTTCCAGCCGCTCTTTCTCTTCCATCCTATGCCTCCCCGTCATATTCCACCTGCATGAGGAGCAGGCCCTCCGGCGGAGCCGTCGCTCCGGCCGCCTCCCGGTTCCTGGCCTCAAGGACAGCCGTCATCTCCTCCGGCCTTCGTTTTCCCAGGCCCACCTCCAGGAGCGTTCCAGTAAGGATCCGCACCATATTATACAAAAAACCATTTCCTGTATAGGTAAACACCACTTTCGTTCCGTCTGTATGGATCCCGATCTGGTCCATCCGGCGGACCGTGCTCTTTTTCATTCTTTTATTGGAACAGAAGCTTTTAAAATCATGCTCTCCCAGAAGATATCCCGCCGCCTTCTCCATGGCCGGGATATCCAGTTCACGCCCCAGTCCGTATACGTATTTTCTCTCAAATACACACTTCCTATCCGCTGTTTCCACGTAATACGCATACGTTTTCCTTACAGCGGAAAGACGGCTGTGGAACCGCTCCGGCACCTCCTTCGCATCTATGACCCGTATATCCTCCGGCAGATACCGGTTCATATACTCCATGGCCGCTGCTGCCGACGGACAGAACTTCTCCTCAATATGGAAATTGGCCGTCTGCCCCCTGGCGTGGACCCCTGCATCGGTCCGGCCGGAGCCGTAGACCTCCACTTCCTGTCCGGTCCATTTAAAAAGCACTGCCTCCAGCTTTCCCTGGATGGTATTGTCTGTATTCCCCTGTTTCTGCCAGCCGTCGTATCTGGAGCCGTCATATTCCAGCGTCATCCTGATGTTCTTTTTCATGATCGTTTCCCTTCTGGTCCTGCCAGGTATCGTCTTATTGTATCAATTTTCCATTCAAATTGGAATACCTGGAACCAAATATTCCGCCTGCCAATATGATATCATAAGTGATCTTCTGTAAATATGGTATAAAAATGGGCGATCTGTCTTCACTTTTTCTTTTTACGGCCGCTCTCTGCGCCGATTCCTTTGCCGTCAGCTTTGTCTGCGGAACGGGAAAAATAAAGATCCCCAGGAGCTCTGCATGGATCCTGGCCTTCTGTCCGGCAGCAGTGCTGACCGCAGCCTCTGCCCTGGGAACCGTCCTCCGGCCTCTGCTCCCGGAAGAGCTTCCCGTTTTTTTAAGTGCCAGCCTCCTCATGCTCCTGGGATTTTCCCGTTTTACAGCCAGCCCGGCCTCTGCCTCCGTACCTGGAAAAGGCAGTACAAAACAGCTCTCTGCCTCCGGCTCCTTTTTTCTGGCCATGGGGCTTTCCTCTGACAACGGAGCAGCAGGCCTGGGAGCCGGACTGGCCGGGGCCTCTCTGGCTGTCCTTTTCTTCCTTTCCCTGTTTCTCAGCTTCACCTCCGTCCGCCTGGGAGCCTTCCTGGGCAGGAAAAGCGCACTGGCCCTGGAAAACAGCCGCCAGCTCCCGGGATCCCGGTGTTCTCTGGATCTGTCCAGGACCGGAGGGCTGATCCTGGTCCTTCTGGGGATCCTGAAGCTCTTATGATCCGGACCGTTCTTTCTCTGCCGTCCCCCGCGCTCCAGAGATCCGGCTGAGCCCCGCCAGAAGCTCATGGGCCGCCAGGGGGGCAGCTGCCAGAAACAGCAGCTCCCTCCATTCTGTTCCGGACAGGGCTGCCGTCTGGAACAAGGCCACCAGGCGGCTGTTTTCCGTCACCAGCACCTGGAGGAGCACTCCCAGGGCCGCTGCTGCCAGCATCAGCCGGTTTTCCAGATGATTCATCCGGAACACCGACCGCCCCACGTCCCGCATCCCCACAGCATGAAAAAGCTGGGAAAGGCCCAGGACCGTAAAGGCATACGTCTGGCTCCGGGCCAGCACCACCGGATCTCCAAGGACCAGGGACAGGCTTTCTGCCGTGATCCTTTTTCCCTCCGCCGCCAGGATCCCCACCGGCAGCCGCAGAAAGGCCGCAAGGCTGATCACCGCAATGAGGAATCCATAAAACAGCGTACACACCATCCCTCCCCGGGAAAACAGACTCTCATCCTTTCCCCTGGGCGGCTCCTCCATCAGGGCGGGTCCGTCGTTTTTATCCGTTCCAAGGGCCAGGGCCGGCAGGGAATCGGTGATCAGGTTGATCCACAGGATATGACTGGCCTTTAGCGGCGACGGCAGGGAAAGGGCAATGGCCGTGAACATGGTCATGATCTCGCCGAAATTGGAGGAAAGGAGAAAGATCACCGCCTTCTTTATATTCTCATAGACGCCCCTCCCCTCCTCGATGGCCTTCTCGATGGTGGCAAAATTGTCGTCTGTGAGCACCATATCCGCCGCCTGCTTTGCCACATCTGTTCCAGTCTGCCCCATGGCGATCCCCACATCGGCTGCCTTTAAGGAGGGCGCGTCATTGACTCCGTCGCCGGTCATGGCCACGATGCTTCCATTCTCCTTCAGCGCCCGGACGATCCGCACCTTATGGTCCGGGGAGACCCGGGAAAAGACCGCCGCCGTTTCTGCCCGTTCCTTAAGGGCCGCATCGTCCAGCCGGTCCAGCTCCGCCCCGCTGATGCACTGGGTCCCGTCCTCTGCGATCCCCAGCCGCCTGGCAATGGCCAGGGCTGTGTCCCTGTGGTCCCCTGTGATCATCACCGTCCGCACATGGGCTCTCTTAAACATGGCCACCGCATGGGCGGCCTCCGGACGCGGAGGATCTGCCATGGCTGCCAGGCCCAGAAAGACCATGTCCTCCTCCTTCCTTCCGTCCCCATCACTCCTGGCCGCTCCCAGCACCCGGAGCCCCTGGCTGGAAAGCCATGAGATCCGGTCCTGGAGCCTTCTTCTGCTGCTGCCAGTCAGAGGCCGTTCACCGCCTCCAGACAGATACCGGCTGCACCGTTCCAGGATCACATCCGGGGCTCCCTTCGTATAGGAAACAATTCCTGTCTCTGTCCGGTGTACGGTGGTCATCCGCTTCCGCTCCGGATCAAAGGCCCGCTCTGCCGTCCTGGGGAGCTGCCGCTCCAGCTCTCCCTTTGTCCATGGCCCCTCCTTCTCTGCATATTCCAGAAGGGCCAGCTCCCCGGGATCACCGATCCTTCCCTTTTTATTAAGCTCTGCGTCATTGCACAGGACAAAGGCCCTGAGAAGCTCCTCCTGGCCCGGAGCCATGGCCCCCTTCCCGCGGCCCGGCCGTCTCCTCCTGCCGCTTACGCCTTCATCCAGGAGCTCTCCCGCGTCCAGGACCTCTTCCACCGTCATCCGGTTCATGGTCAGCGTCCCTGTCTTATCGGAGCAGACCACACTCACCGCCCCCAGAGTCTCCACCGACGGCAGCCGCCGCACGATGGTATGGACCCGGGCCATCCGGGACACGGACAGGGCCAGCACGATGGTCACCACCGCCGGAAGCCCCTCGGGCACCGCCGCCACTGCCAGGGAAATGGCCGTAATGAGCATCTCTCCCACATCCCGCTTCTGCCAGACGGCAAGACCGAAAAGGGCCGCACAGAGGGCCACTGCCAGAATGCTCAGAGCGCCTCCCAGATCCCCCAGCCGTTTCTGTAAGGGTGTGGCCTCCATGGGGGCCTCCCGGATCAGACGGGCGATCCTGCCGATCTCCGTGTCCATGCCGGTGGCCGTCACCATGCCCAGCCCCCTTCCAGCCGTCACATTGGAGGACATATAGGCCATGTTTTTCCTGTCTCCCACCGGAAGGCCGGCGGCCGCAGAAAAACCGGCATCCTTGTGGACCGGCGCCGCCTCTCCCGTCAGGGCCGATTCCTCTGCCCGCAGACTTTCCGTCCATAAAAGCCTGAGATCCGCCGGCACCTGCCTCCCGGCGTCCAGCACCACCAGATCCCCAGGCACCAGCTCTGCCGCGTCGATCTCCTGGTCTGTCTGATCCCGGCGCACCACTGCCTTCAGACGGGTCATTTTTTTCAAGGCATCCAGGGCCCTTTTGGCCTTCCCCTCCTGGATCATCCCCACAGCCCCGTTTAAGGCCGCCACCGCCGCAATGATACAGGCGTCCCCGATCTCTCCCAGGAACACGGAAATGACTCCGGCCGCCGCCAGCACATAGATCAGAGGATCCATGAACTGGGACAGGAGACGGGAAAAAAAGCCGGGCTGCTCCGGCTCCTGCAGCCGGTTTGGTCCATACTGCTCCAGCCGTTTTCTGGCTTCCTCCGCCGAAAGACCTCCCGGATCCGTGGAATGAAGGAGCCGCCCGGTCTCCTCTGTGGTCTTTGTTTCAAAGGCTTCTGCCATAAAAAATCCCCTCCCGTCCTCATCTCTGCTTTTGCAGTGTATGAAAACGGAAGGGGAAATATGTGTCTTACTGGTAGATGGGGTATCTGCCGCAGATCTCTGTCACAGACGCCCGGATCTCATCCGCCTTATTCTCGAAATCCGTGGCTGCCAGCCAGACGCAGCGGGCGATCTCATCCATGTCGCTCTCCACCAGGCCTCTGGAGGTGATGGCCGGGGTGCCGATGCGGACGCCGGAGGTAACGAACGGACTTCTGGGATCGTTGGGGACCGTGTTCTTATTGAGGGTGATATAAACCTCGTCGCAGCGGTTCTGAAGCTCCTTGCCGGAAACATCCATGCCGCGCAGATCCACCAGCATCAGATGGTTGTCTGTACCGCCGGTCAGGATCTTAAAGCCCTGCTTCTTAAGGGCCTCTGCCAGGGCCTTGGCATTCTTTAATACCTGCTCCTGGTAGGTCTTAAACTCCGGCTTTAAGGCCTCGCCGAAGCAGATGGCCTTGGCCGCGATCACATGCTCTAAGGGGCCGCCCTGGCTTCCCGGGAAGATGGCCTTATTGAAATTGAACTTCTTATTGGCCTCCTCATTGGCTAAGATCATACCGCCTCTGGGACCGCGCAGGGTCTTATGGGTGGTGGTGGTCACCACGTCTGCATAGGGAATGGGGCTGGGATGGAGACCGGCTGCCACCAGACCGGCGATGTGTGCCATATCCACCATCAGATATGCGCCGCACCGGTCAGCGATCTCACGGAACCGCTTAAAATCGATGGTCCGGCAGTAGGCGCTGGCTCCAGCAACGATCAGCTTCGGCTTTGCCTCCATGGCCTTCTTTTCCAGCTCGTCATAGTCGATATATCCCTCGTTGTTGACGCCGTAGGGAACGATATTAAAGTACATACCGGAGAAGTTCACCGGGCTTCCGTGGGTCAGATGGCCGCCGTGGTCTAAGTTCATGCCCATTACGGTATCGCCGGGCTTTAACATGGCGATGAACACAGCCATATTTGCCTGCGCGCCGGAATGAGGCTGTACGTTGGCATAATCACAGCCAAACAGCTTCTTTGCCCGCTCGATGGCCAGGTTTTCCACCACGTCCACGCACTCGCAGCCGCCGTAATACCGTTTTCCCGGATAGCCCTCTGCATACTTGTTGGTAAGGACCGTTCCCATGGCCGCCATCACGGCCTCAGAAACGATATTCTCTGACGCGATCAGCTCCAGATTCCGTCTCTGTCTCGCAAATTCGGCGTTGACTGCCGCACCCACTTCGCTGTCATGCTCCGCAATGATTCTCATCAGTTCATTTACCATCCTGAATCCTCCTTATACATTATAAATCTGCCAGGCAGGGACCTCCTTTTCCATTTTCCGGCCCGCCTGTTCCCTATTATAAATGCGTCCGGCCCTTAACCGGCCGCCTTATAATTCCTGATCACCGCCTGGAGCGTCCGGTTTCCATTGTATTCGTTTATATCTGGATAATATACAATGTCGATCCGGTCCCTTCCAGCCAGCTCTCTCTGTAACGCGTCTCCGTCCCCAAATAAGAGACCGTCCATGGAGAGCCCCGTATCTGTCACCAGCCCCAGCTTCACCACGTTCCGGTTTTTCCCAAGGACCCGGAGACTGCGGATCATCAGCCCCTTCTGGGCAAACAGGGGCTTTTCATTCCCCTGGCCAAAGGGCTCCAGCCGCTTAAGCTCCTCCACCAGTCCCTCGGTCACATATTCCAGAGGCATGGGAACGTCGATCCATACCCTTGGGATAAAGTCATCTTCCGTAAGTTCCGCGTTTTCATTGAGCCGTTTGCGGAATTCCGGAACGTCCTCCTCTTTTATGGAAAGCCCCGCCGCCATGGGATGGCCGCCGAACTTCGGCAGCAGGTCCCGGACCTTTGTCAATTCCCGGAACATATGATATGGCTCAATGGACCTTCCAGACCCTTTTACCATATCCCCGCTCCTTGTGAGTACAATGGAGGGCTTATGGAAATGCTCACGGACCCGGCCCGCAATGATCCCCGCCAGGGATTCGTGACAGTCCGGCAGAAAGACCACCAGTACCTTGTCTCCCATGTACCGCTCCTCCACCTGGGCAATGGCTTCGTCCTCTCCTTTTTTCGTCATATCCTTCCGGACATCGTTCAGCTCCTTTAATTCCTCTGCCAGCTGCTCTGCCTCTGCCTCGTCCTCCGACAGAAAGAGCCTGAGAGCCGCCTTGGCCGTCTGGAGCCGCCCGCCGGCATTTAAGCACGGGCCGATGACAAAGCCGATATGGTAGGCGCTTAAGTCTGTAATATCAAGCCCTGTCTTCTCAACCAGTTTTCTCAGTCCCAGGTTCCTGGTGCGGGCCATCTGCTTCAGCCCGTATTTTACCAGGATCCTGTTTTCATCCTGTAACCGCATCACGTCTCCCACAGTGGCAATGGCCGCAAATTCCAGGAGTTCCCTCCATTCCTCCCGGGGGACCCCAGACGCTTCATAGAGCTTTTCCACCAGCTTGTAGGCCACCACCGCTCCGCAGATCTCACGGAAGGGATACGTTTCTCCCTCCTGCTTGGGATCCACCACCACATCCGCCGGAGGAAGGACCTGTCTTTCCTCCTCCACCGGGACCTCATGATGATCTGTGACCACCACAGTCATTCCAAGCTCCTTTGCCAGAGAGATCTCCTTTGCTGCGGCAATGCCGTTGTCGCAGGTCACCAGAGTATCCACCCCGTCGGCAGCCGCCTGGCGGATGATGGCCTCGTTGATCCCATATCCGTCCCGGACCCGGTCCGGGATCTCATAATCGATACGGGTGCTTCCGGCCGGCCCGGTTCTTTTTCCCAATTCCCTCTCTGCCCGTCTTAGGCCTGTTAAAAGAAGGTAGGAGGCGCAGACGCCGTCGATATCGTAATCCCCGATGATCCGGATCCGCTTTTCCTCCCGGAGCTTTTTTATGAGAACGGCCACAGCCTCTCCCATATTTTTCATGAGAGCTCCGTCGTAAAGCCCGTCCAGTGTGCCGTAAAGGTACCGCTCCATGGCTTCCTTCGTCTCCATTCCCCGGTTCCTCATGATCCGCACGGATACGGGGCTGACGCTCAGCTCCTTTGCCAGTCCGTTAAAATCCGCCCGTTTTGTCTGGACCATCCAGATTTCCTGTTTTTCTGTCTGTTTAAAATTTTGCACCGTTTTGTCTGAGCCATTCCCTTCTTGTCTTATAATCCGGTATCTCCTCTGCCACCACAGCCCAGAACGCCGGACTGTGGTTCATCTCCACCCGGTGGGCCAGCTCGTGGACCACCAGATAGTCCAGTATTTCTTCCGGCATCAGTGCCAGCTTCCAGTTAAAATTCAAGTTTCCCTTGGCGCTGCAGCTGCCCCACCGGGTCTTCTGCTCCCGCACGGTGACCGTCCCGTAGGAAACGCCCATGCGCTCTGCAAAATACCGGCATTTCTTCAAAAGCAGCTCCTTTGCCAGCCGCTTCCCGGCTTCCCGTTCCCGGTCCGTATACGCAGGCCGCGCCGCAGCTCTTTCCCTACATTCTGCGATCCGCTTCCGGATCCAATCCACATGGGCCTCCACAAAGCGGTCTGCTTCCTCCGGTCGGACCCCATAGGGGATCCGGACCGTCACTGTCCCGTCCTCGGACACCTTAAGGGCCATGGTCTTTCTCTGGGCCCGGATCAGCCCATAGGACACGTGCTCTGTTTTTCTCTTCTGGATCTTCTCCACTGGATCCTCCGAATTTTTTCAATATTTATCAAAACCACACCATATATTCTATCACCATTGGCGTTTCCACGCAAGCAGACAGTTATATTTTTAGGGTAAAAAAAAACAGGTCGCTTACACAACCTGTCTTTCGTGCGCCAGAGAAGATTCGAACTCCCGACACTACGGTCCGTAGCCGTATGCTCTATCCAGCTGAGCTACTGACGCCCATTGGGTGATTTTGTCTCACTCACTCAACGGTATAGAGTTTACTACATTATTCCCGTTTTGTCAACTATTATTTTTATTTTTCCATGAAACGTCTGATCTGGAGCAATAAAAGCACTAGCCCCGTTCCCAGCAGGATATGGCCGATCCCGGCCACACCAGAAATGGCGGCGTTAATACTGGAAGAAAGCGGTGTACCCAGGACCTGAAGGATTCCCCGGACCGCCAGCATTAGGACAGTCAGGTTCAGCCCAGTGTGATAGACTGCCAGGATCCTTCCGGTTTTGGGACCGGTAAAAGAAAAATTCTTTTCCAGCAGGAGCAGCAGCAAAAACACTGCCATTCCCAGCATGAAATAATGAGTATGGATCACCGACAAGGTCGTTTTAGCGGTAAAACCGGTAAACTTGGTAAACTCCCTGTAAAATACGCCCCCAGCCATTGCAAGAACGGCGTACAGCAGCGCGGCATTCATATAGCGTTTCATTTTTCTCCTCCTTTATCTGAATTCCTTCTTCATGGCAGAGTATCCAATGAGCACGGTCCACACATAAGCGCAGGTCTTGGGGATCATCAGCATCCCGACCATGGGATACGTTCCGGACCACAGTACCACAGGAATATAGAAGCCAAAGCTCAGCACAATGGTAAGCCACATCCATCGGAATGCCCGGTCCCCATTCTTCCTGGCACTGTCGAAAAACAGCACGATCACCAGAAGTCCCAGCAGGGCAAAGGGAATATTACGATAGATCCCCCAGGAAAGCGGCGCATCTGCGCTGAGCCACCGGTTCTGCGGCATCATGCATAAAAGGATCCGGAGTCCTGCCAGACCATACACAGCCGCCGTGAGGCCGTTCCTGCCCAAAACCCTGTAACGCAGCCGCCACACATAGTAAAGCAGCACATAAAAGACCGTCATAGTCACGGAGGTGATCCACTTTCCAAGCCCCAGGGGGACAGTATAGTTTTCCAGCCCGGTGGTGCATAAAGCCAGCGCCCGGGGAACCAGATGGAACGAATCTCCCGCTCCCAGCACCACGGCCATCCAGCCGAACAAAAGGAACTGCCGGTCTCCTCTGCTGCCCCGGATCATCCGGATCCCGATAGCAATGACGGAGACCAGATAGACCACATCAAATAAAGTTTCTGCAACTGCCTGCATTCTTTTTCCTCCTCATAGTGAACGCCGTTCATTTTCTTGTCCAAAAAAGAATCCTGATCTACAGGATTCTCCATTTTCGGAAATCTTAGTAAAGGGTCCTGCGGGTGATCTCCAGCACTGCCCGTGGATCATAATCCTGACGCAGCAGCGCTGACAGCATCAGGGAAAACAGGACATCTGCAAATTTCTCTGCTGGAAACTGCTCTGTAAAAGCGTCCGGCCGGACCCTGGAATCCCGCTTCAGGACAAAAATGAGGCCGTCCGAAATATGCTTCCATGTCTCCTGCATACGCTGTCTTCCCTCTGACTTCTCATTTCCCAGAAAACCCAGGGAGTGCAGGGTAAAAAAACCAGGATATTTCCTCTGGCCATATTCCATCCGCCCGTACATCCAGGAAATACAGGCCAGCGTATCCTCAAACACGCTTCCGTCCTCCGGCTCATGGAAGATCTCGCACCAGACGCTCTCCACCGTGGCGCTCATGAGCGCTTCTTTAGATTTAAAATAATTGTAGATGGAACCCACAGATACTCCGCAGGCCGCCGCAACGGAACGGATGCTGACGGCAGACCAGCCCTGTTTCTGGATCAGCTCCCGGTTTGTTTTTAAGATCTCGTCTTTTGAAGTTACAACAATATTCATCCCGCCACCTCAATATGAACATTGTTCATTATACTCTTTCCATCTCTTCTTGTCAAGAAAAGAATGCTGCAAAAACAACCCGAGAATTACTCAGAAGCTGTTTTACAGCATTCCCATAAAAACCGACCTTCCTGTTTTTTACCAGATCTCCGGCTTCACATCCTTTGGCAGGGGATCCGGATACGTCTCGCCGTCCAGCTTTTCCAGCCAGTCCTCCTTTATTCTTTCCAGAAGCTCCGGCTTCTCCAGCAGCTCTGCTCCCGTACAGGCCATGATCTTGGCCGCCGTCAGCATTCCCTTATGCGCCGCAGGGGCTTTTCCCTGGGCAACGGCCTGCCAGGAATGGAGCGCTGTTCCGGCCGCATAGCAGTTGATATCCACCTTTCCTGTGGGAACTACCCAGCTCACATCTCCCACGTCCGTGGATCCTCCTCCGCCAAAGGAAACGTGCCGTTCCAGGACAAAGTCCAGCATGGGGCTTTCCTCCATCTGCCTCTTCTTTTCCTTGTCCCTGCCGCTGAGGATCGAGATCAGATCCTTCAGTCCCTCCTTGTCCAGCTCTGTGATCACCTCCTGGAACCGCCTCGCATAGGCCAGCTCTTCCTCCGTATATCCAATGGGAACAAAGTGACGCATGTTCTCATACATAATATCTTCCAGAGTATCGTTCTCGATCACATTGGAATAGGCGGCCACCTGTTTAATATCCACCGTGGTGCCAGTGATCAGGGCCGCTCCCCTGGCAATATCGCACATTCTTTCATAAAGCTTTTTCACCTGGGTCACCTTGGGCGCACGGATGGCATAAAGGATCTGGGCCTCCGACGGGATCACATTGGGCGCAATGCCTCCCGGGTTGGTGATGGCCCCGTGGACTCTGGCCTCGTCGATCATGTGCTCTCTCATGTAATTGACGCCGATGTCCATGATCTCCACCGCGTCCAGAGCAGAGCGCCCCAGCTCCGGCGCGCCTGCCGCGTGGGAAGAGATCCCATGAAACGTGAAAAATACACGGAAGTTGGACAGGTATTTATCTGCCATCATGGTCTTATTGGTGGTGCTTGGATGCCAGGTAATGGCGGCATCACAATCATTAAAAAAGCCGTCCCGCACCAGATACGCCTTTCCGCCGGCATTTTCCTCTGCCGGACAGCCGTAATACCGGATGGTGCCCAGAAGTCCATGGGACTCCATATAAGTTTTTAAAGCGTCCGCTGCTGCCACTGCCGCCGTTCCAAGAAGATGGTGGCCGCAGCCATGGCCGTTGGTCTTGCCAGGGACCGGCCGGCGTTCTGTGCTGTCCGCCTCCTGCTCCAGGCTGGAAAGGGCGTCAAACTCGCCTAAAAATGCCAGTACCGGCTTTCCGCTGCCATACTCGGCAATAAACGCCGTCTCCTCTCCCGCCAGATCCGCCCGGATGGAAAAGCCCCTGGCCTTTAAATATTCCTGCTGGAGCCTGGAGGAATCATACTCCTGGAATCTGGGCTCCGCAAAGCCCCAGATCCGGTCGCTCATGGCCGTATAAGCCTGTTTTCTGTCCTGTACAAGCGCTCCGATCTCCGCGCGAAAATCTTTTTCCATATGATATGCCTCCTCTTACCAGATCTCCGGCTTCAGGTCCTTTGGAAGGGGATTGGGATATTCCTCCCCATTGAGCTCTTCCTTCCAGTCCTCTTTTGCCTTTTCCACCAGCTCCGGCTTTAAAAGAAGCTCTGCACCGATGTTGGCCATGACCTTGGCCGCTGCGATCATTCCCTTGTGGGCAATGGAGGATTTTCCCTGGGCTGTGGCCTGCCAGGAGTGGAGCGCTGTTCCGGCTGCATAGCAGTTGACGTACACATGGGCCGTGGGCACCTTCCAGCTCACGTCTCCCACGTCGGTGGAGCCGCCTCCGCCATACCGGCTGTTCCGGTCTACGATGAAATCCCAGAGAGGCGTTTCCAGAAGCTCCTTTTTCCGGTCGCGGCCGCCGATATCTGCGGCGATGGCCTTAAGCCCTTCCTTATCCAGCTCGGTGATCACGGACTGGAATTTCCTCGCATAATCCAGTTCCTCCTCCGTGTATCCAATGGGGATCACACGCTCCAGATTTTCCTGGATCAGATCATTGAGAGTCTCGTTGTTGATCAGGTCCGAATAAGCGGCCACCTGTTTGATATCCACGGTGGTGCCGGTGATCAGAGCCGCTCCCCTGGCAATGTCGCACATGCGTTCAAACAGCTTCTGCACCTGGGTCACCTTGGGCGCACGGATGGCATAAAGGATCTGGGCCTCCGACGGGATCACGTTGGGGGCGATGCCGCCGGAATTTGTAATGGCTCCATGGACCCTGGCTGCATCGATCATGTGCTCTCTCATATAGTTGACGCCGATGTCCATGATCTCCACCGCATCCAGGGCCGACCGGCCTAACTCCGGAGCCCCCGCCGCATGGGAGGAGATCCCGTGGAAGGTAAAGAAGGCGCGGAAATTGGCCAGGTGGAAGCCGCCCTTCATGACCTTGCTCATGGTGTAGGGATGCCAGGTGATGGCAATATCGCAGTCGTCAAAGTATCCGTCCCGTACCAGATACGCCTTGCCTCCGGCATTCTCCTCTGCCGGACAGCCGTAATACCGGATGGTCCCGGCCAGCTTATGCTCCTCCATATACGTTTTTAAGGCGTCGGCCGCTGCTGCCGAGGCCGTTCCCAGAAGATGATGGCCGCAGCCGTGGCCGTTTTCTTTTCCGGCGATGGGGCAGTGCTCCGTCTGATCCGGCTCCTGCTGGAGACTGGAAAGAGCATCAAATTCTCCTAAAAATGCGATCACCGGCTTCCCGCTGCCGTATTCTGCTATGAACGCAGTTTCCTCTCCAGCCAGATCTGCCCGGACGGAAAAGCCTCTGGAGCTTAAATACTCCTGCTGGATCCTGGAGGACTCCCGCTCCTGGAATCTGGGCTCCGCAAAGCCCCAGATGGCGTCGCTGATATCTGTGTACGCCTGGCTTCTCTTGTCGATGAGCCCCTCGATCTCATCCTTGAATTCTGTTCCCATAAGTTTTCTCCTTTTCTGTATTTTTAGTCGTGATGCTTCCCCGTTATGGAAGCTGCCGCGATCCTCCACACCGTCACCGCTTCCACCGCCTGGTCAGAAAATGAATTCTCTGAAAACGGCAGTGCTTTCTGGTCCTCTCTGCCGTCTCCCGCAGCCAGTGCCTCGCACTCTGCCGCATGGTTCATGATCACCGCCAGGCCTTTTCTTTTCTCCTCTGCCGGAACGAGCTCTGCCGTCCCAGTCCCGCAGACGCTGTCAAACCCGGCTGTGGACCTGCATGCCTCCTCAAAATTCAACGAGACCTGACTTCCTCCCACGATGGTGAACGAAACATGGGGATCCGCATTGAGCCGGTCCAGCTTGGTCCCCACAGCCGCTCCATGGAAATACAGTGTCAGCCGCCCGTTTTCCAGGGCCGCCCCATAATTCATTGGAATTAAATACGGACATGGCGTATCCTGGAACGCCACGCAGCAGACACCCTGCCTTCTGACGATCTCCATGATCCTGTCCATGTCCGTAATTTCTCTGTCGCTTCTTCTCATGCTGCCCTCCCTGTTTTCTTTCTTCCATTTAGAACAACAGTTATCTGACAGCAATCATATCATATTTTCTGATTTCTCACAAGACGGAAGATTTTATTCCGGTTATTGCTCCAAAATGATCTCTCCCTGGACCAGCTTTCCCCGGTCCATGTCATGGCGCAGCTTCCGGTTCTCCACTGTATCAAAAATAATGGAAAAGTCGTAATCCTCCGGGTACAGCTGACTGGCTGCCACCTGGAGCCGGACGCGCTTATGGTTGATATAGATCTTCTTCCCGGGCATCTGGACCCGCAGAACGCCCTTTTCATTTTCCTCCTCGCAGACGATCCCCGTCTTCTGATCCGGAAGTATCATCACACTGTCTCCCCGGTGGAACCGCTTTTTCCTGGCATTTCCCTTCTCTCCTGTCTTCCGTTTCTGGATCCCTCCCGTCTTTTCCTTCCGGATCCGATTTTCCGCCGCCAGCCGCCGGATCTCCTCCGGCAGAGCCGGGGCTCCATAGGCCGCCCTGGCCGCACATTCCAGCATCGGCTCCGGCATTCCCAGCTTTCCCGCAATATAAAAGGCACAGCTTTCTCCCGCCTCGCCGATGACCAGGCGGTAGGTGGGCTTAAGGCTCTCCTTATCGAAGGTCATCCGCGCGTTGACCATGCCCTCCGCCCGCTCTGCATACTGCTTCACCTCCGGGTAATGGGTGGTCACCAGAAACAGGGCTCCGCTCTTTTTCAGCTCTTCCAGGATCGCCACTGCGATGCCCATCCCCTCTGCCGGGTCCGTACCAGATCCCAGCTCGTCCAGGATCACCAGGCTGTCCCGGTCCACCTTCTTTAAGATATCCAGCACATTGACAATGTGGGATGAGAAGGTGGAGAGGTTCTCAGACATATCCTGGCCGTCCCCGATATCACAAAGAAAGCCGGAACACATGCAGATGTCCGCCTCCCGGCAGGCCACATGGAGTCCAGTCTGGGCCATCATACAGTTTAAAGCCACAGTCTTGATGGCTACGGTCTTTCCTCCAGTATTGGGGCCTGTGATGACGATGCCCCGGACAGCTGCTTCTCCGTCCGCTCCGTCTTGGGCCGCGTTGCCCAGCCGGAACTGCAGCGGCACGCTGACAGCCCGGTCCATCAGCGGATGACGGCCGTCCTTCAGCACGATGCGCCGTTCTGTGTTCACCGACGGCTCCACGCCGCCGTATGCCAGGCTCAGCTTTCCCCTGGAAAACATCAGATCCAGCTTCTCCATCACCCGGATATCACACTCCAGCTCCTCCCGGAAATCGTAGACCATGCCGGTGAGCGTATACAGGATCCGTCTTACCTCGTTTTCCTCCTCCAGCCTCAGCATTTCCAGGGCCCCGTAATGGCGGGCGCAGGCCTCCGGCTCAATAAATACCGTGCTTCCGGTGGAGGACTGGCCAATGACGTTCCCCTTCACCCGGTACCGGTATTCCGCCTTCACCGGAACACACATATGGCCGTTCCGCATAGTACTGAAGCTGTCGGTCATCATGTTCTTTCCGGACCGTATGGCCGTCTCCGCCTTTTCCCGCATGGACCGCTCCTCCTTTTCTATGTCCATGCGGCAGGCCCTTAAAGCCTTTGATGCATGGTCGCTCACCTGGCCTCCGCGGATCTGCTGGCCAATGGCCTCCCGAAGGTCCTGACAGGACTGCAGATCATCTCCGTACCAGGCCAGGGCCGTCTCATGGATCTTTCCCTGCTCCAGGTACCGCTTCATCCGGTCCACCGCCGCCAGGGCCCGCTCCATTCCCTCCAGCTGCTCCGCCGTCAGGCAGCCTCCGATCTCCGCCAGCCGCATCCATTCCCGGATCCCGCTTAGGGAGACCAGCGGCGGCTGACCCGACCTCTGGATCATGTCTCTGGCCTCGGTCGTTTCTCTGAGCCTGGCCAGGACCTGGCTTTCCGAAAGCATGGGAGCCGCCCCTTCGATGGCCTCCTTTGCGCCATCGGTCATGGCATATCCCTTCCAGATTTCCTTTATTTTGTTAAATTCCAGTATTGTTTCAGCTGCTTTGTTATTTCGTATTGTTTCCATTTTTTGTTTCCTTTCTTAAAAACAGACTCTGTCCTCCAGATCTGGCAGCCTTTCGCCTTTACTGAAACTTTTTTAATCCTTGGACCGGGGGATCTCCCCAACAAAAAAGACGTACAGCCCCAAAGCCATACGTCCATAGCTCCTGTTCCCATTTACCAGGGCACAGGAGATCCATATAAGGTGTATGCAGCCGTCTGCGGACAGAAAACAAGGGGGCCTGTATCGAACAGCCTCCCAGAAGGCATTGCAGGAACCTCCTGCATCCTCTCTATAAAATTAGTTGTTTTTGTTCTTCGCAGAACCCGCTGGCATCAAGCACCTTCCCTTTCTTCTTTATTCTCTGGTCATTATACGCGAAACCCCGGCGGATGTCAAGCATGGGGCTGCGTTCCGCCGGGGTGCTTTTGGGATACAGCCGATCCTTAACCGACCGTCCCCTTTTTCATCTCTTCACAATAATGACATGCCACCAGATGGCCCGGCTCCATTTCCAGCAGCTCCGGCCGCTCCTTCCGGCAGCGTTCACTGGCAAACCGGCAGCGGTTGATGAACCGGCAGCCCTCCGGCGGGTCCACCGGGCTGGGGAGCTCTCCCTCCAGACGGATCCTCTGCTTCTTTTCCTCCACCTCCGGATCCGGGATGGGGATCGCGGAAAGCAGCGCCTGGGTATATGGGTGCATGGGATTGGCGTATAAGGCCGACGCCTGAGTGATCTCCACGATATTTCCCAGATACATTACAGCCACCCGGTCTGAGATGTGCTTGACCATGGCCAGATCATGGGCAATAAACAGATACGTCAGTCCTTTCTCCTTCTGGAGACGGATCAGAAGATTGACGATCTGTGCCTGGATGGACACGTCCAGCGCGGAGATCGGCTCGTCGCAGACGATGAACTCCGGCTCCACTGCCAGGGCCCTGGCGATCCCGATCCTCTGGCGCTGGCCGCCGGAAAATTCATGGACGTACCTGGTGGCGTGCTCTGCATTGAGTCCCACAGTCTCCAAAAGCTCCTTCACCCGGGCCTGCTCCTCCTCCCGGCTCTTGCACATATGATGGGCCTTCAGTCCCTCGGCAATGATGTCTCCCACCTTCATCTTGGGGTCAAGGGAGGAATAGGGGTCCTGGAAAATGATCTGGACCTCCTTTGTAAACTCCTTCCGTTCCTTTCCCCGGAGGCTGTGGACATCCTTTCCCTTATAAAGGACATGTCCGTCGGTCCTGCCCAGAATGCCGATGCAGGTACGGCCGCAGGTGGTCTTTCCGCAGCCCGACTCGCCGACGATCCCCAGAGTCTCCCCCCTGCGGATAAAAAACGAGACGTCATCAACGGCCTTCAGGGTCCCCCTGCCTGTCTTAAAATATTTTTTCAGATGACTGACTTCCAGGATCTTTTCTTTTTCTTCCATGGTTCCCCTCCTTTACTCTTCGTTTCCCTGCGCTGCCATGGGATGATACAGCCAGCACTGGGCCGTATGGCCGTCCTCGAACTCAAACATCGGAGGCTCTGACTTCTGGCAGATCCGCATGCACTGGGCACACCTGGTGCTGAATGCACAGCCGGCCGGAGGATCGATCATGTTGGGCGGAGTCCCCTCAATGGATTCCAGGGACTGCTCCTCCTCAGTATCCAGTCTTGGCACGGCCCGCAAGAGCGCCTTTGTATACGGATGCCGGGGCCGGTAAAAGATATCCTGGCTGCTGCCGGTCTCCACCACCTTGCCTGCATACATGACGATGATCTTTTTTGCGATATTGGCCACGATCCCCAGGTCATGGGTGATCATGATCACCGCCATGCCGAATTCCTTCTGGATATCCTTTAAAAGATCGATGATATCCGCCTGGATCGTCACATCCAGGGCCGTGGTGGGCTCGTCTGCGATCAGAAGCCTGGGCTGACAGGCCAGGGCGATGGCGATCATGATCCTCTGACGCTGGCCGCCGGAAAATTCATGGGGATACTGCTTCATCCGCTTTTCCGGGTTGGGGATCCCCACCAGCTTTAAAAGGCGTCCCGCCTCCTCCCAGGCCTCTGCCCTGGACATGCTGGTATGGATCAGCAGCTTTTCTGCCACCTGGTTTCCGATGGTCATGGTGGGGTTTAAGGCCGCCAGCGCATCCTGGAAGATGATGGCGCAGTCCTTTCCCCTGTATTCCTGCCACTGCTCCGGCGTCTGGGAAAGGATATCCCTCCCCTCGAACAGGATCTGGCTTCCCTCCTTGATCTCTCCGGGAGGTGTCTGGATCAGACCCATGATGGTCTTGGCTGTAACGGATTTTCCGCAGCCGGATTCTCCCACAATGGCCACAGACTGGCCGGCATCGATGGAAAAAGAAACTCCCCGTACAGACTGCACCTCTCCGGCGTAGCTGTGGTAGGAAACCCTCAGATTCTTTACTTCCAGAAATTTCTCCATTTCTACCTCCTATTTATGAAGCCGGGGATCCAGCGCATACTGGAGTGCGTCTCCCAGGATATTAAAACAAAGTACCGTCAGCAGAATGAACATTCCGGGGATCAGGGCCAGCAGGGGATCGTAAAGGATATACTGCTGGGCATTCTGGAGCATGCTTCCCCAGGACGCTTTGGGAAGGGCCACTCCGTATCCCAGATAGCTTAAGGCCGACTCGTCCAGGATCGCTCCTGCAATGCTTAAGGACGCCGCCACAATGATCTGAGTCGTCATGTTCGGGATAATATGCTTTAAAATGATCTTCACATGGCTGACGCCCAGGGTTTTCGCCGCAATGACAAAATCCCTCTCCTTTAAGGTCAATGTCTGGGCACGGACGATCCTGGCCACGCCAGTCCAGGAAAAGAGGGCCAGCATCAGCACCAGCGTCACCATGTTATTGGGGACAAAGGAAAAAATGACAATGATCATCAGAAGGCTGGGCACCGACTGGAACATATCCACGATCCGCATCAGGATCATGTCTGTTTTTCCACCGGCATATCCGCTGACCGCGCCCACACACGTCCCGGCAGTCACAGAAACCACCATAGTAGCAAAGCCCACCAGGAGAGACACACGGCTTCCGTATAAGGCGCGGGTAAAGGAATCCCGTCCCAGCTCGTCGGTTCCAAACCAGTGCTCCCTGCTGGGACCGGCCATTTTATTCATAACGTCCATGTAGTCCGGGTCAACGGAAGAAAGAGGAGCCATGAGCGCCCCAGTGATGATCACGCAGAGGATCACCAGGCAGACCGCCGCGATCTTGTTTTCTCCCAGGGCCTTTTTCACATGATGGAAGAAGCCTCTGTCATATCTCACGGAAATTTCCTTATTTTCCCGTTCGATCTTTGAAAAATCCTCCGCCTTCAGGGCGGCCTGATTGAGTGGTGTCAGTAATTTCGCCATACCTTACTCCTTTCCCTGTTTGATCCTGGGATCTGCAAAGCCGTACAGGATATCTGCCAGGAAGTTTCCCAGCAGCAGCATGGTGCAGGAAAACATGGTGATGCCCATGATCATCGGATAGTCACGGTTGTTGATGGCAGACATTCCCAGGGTACCAAGTCCCGGCCATGCAAATACAGATTCAATGATAAAGGAACCGGTCACCAGGGTCCCCAGACGGGAGCCCACCGAGGTGATAACGGGAAGCATGCAGTTTTTCAGCACATGGCCGTACATGATCCTCTTTTTTCCCGCTCCCTTGGATACGGCTGTCAGGACGTATTCCTCTTCTAACTGGACGATTGTATTGGAACGGATATAGCGGACAAACACCGCCATATTATTGAGGCTCAGCACCAGCGCCGGCATGATCCCGTGCTGGATCACATCCCAGGCAGAATTCACACCGATGGTCCGCATACCGGAGCCCGGCAGGAGCTTAAAGGTCATGGAGAAAACAATGATCATCATGATCCCCAGCCAGAAGGCCGGCACCGATATGCCCAGATACGTCAGCCCGCTTATGATATTATCCGCCAGTTTATTTTTATGGGTCCCGGCGATCAAGCCCAATGGAATGGCGAGGACCAGGGAGAGGACCAGGGAAGCGCCCATGAGCCCGGCGGTGCAGGGCAGCTTTTCCAGGATCTGGTCCAGTACGGGCCGTTTATTATTAATGGAGATCCCCAGGTTTCCCCTGGCGGCCTTTCCGGCCCAGCTCATGTACTGCTCCACCACATTTCCGTTGAGGCCCAGGGACTCTCTCATCCGGTCCAGCTCTTCATCCGTCATCTTATGACCGGTGGCGCCCGGCGTCATATAGATGTAAAGGGGATCGCCCGGCGCAAAGTAAACGATGGAGAAAGAAAATATGGAGACCAGGATCCATACAAAGATCATTTGCGCAAAACGTCTTAAAACGAACTTCTTCACGATGTACTCCTTTCGTAGGGTCTGCGGTAAAAAATGCCGCCCTCAGATAGTGTGAAGGCGGCATAACGTTTTGACCCGGAAATTATTCCATTGTTAATTTCGTGTAATCCTCAAATACGGGAGTTCTCTTGATGGTGTCAGCTCCCTTGATATTGGAGGTCGTAACGAACACATAGTTGGGGTAAGCGATGGGATAGCAGGTCAGTTCATCCCTTGTCTGGATCTGGATCTGCTTATAGATGGCAGCCCGCTCCTCCGGTGTATAAACGGTACGCGCGTCTTTCCATAACTGGGATACCTCGTCGCTGACAGCCAGGTTTACGCCCCATGTGCCGTCATACATACCAGCAACCACCTGGTCCGGGTCGCCCACAGCGCCATAGCCGTTCAGATAGAACTCATAATCGCCATCGGTTCCGAATACCTTCTCAAAGAATCCGGCAGATTCCAGCGGGATCACTTCCAGATTGATCCCCACGTTCTTTAACTGCTGCTGGATGATCTGTGCGGACTCCTTCATGTAAACACGCTCGGAGTTGAAGTACAGAGTCAGAGTCTTGCTGTCCAGGCCAGTCTCCTTCACCAGCTGCTTTGCCTTTTCCACATCCTGGGTATAGCCCTCTACGGAAGGATCATAGAAGGTGTTTACATTACTGAAGATGGAATTGGCGGACTCTGCCATTCCGTCGCCATATGCGCCTGCAATGATCTCATCGCGGTTTAAAGCTGCAAACACTGCCTCCACTACCTTGGGATCCTGAACCGTTTCACAGAATTTGTTTACGGCCAGATAGTTTACGCGGCCCTCCGGATACTTCACAACTGTAAAGTTGGGATCTGCCTCGTACTTAGCCACTGCCGGTGCGTTTGCCAGCTCCATGAAGTTCACTTCCCCGTTCATCAGAGCCACTTCCTGGGCAGAAAGGTCGGAGATGATGCGGAAGGTCACTTTATCGATGGACGGAGCGCCCATGTAGTAATCTTCATACTTCTCAAGAAGCAGATACTCATCCTGCTTGAACTCAGTCACCTTATATGGACCGGAGCCGATCCCCTTCATATTTGCTTCCCCTGCGGATACTACGCTGGGGTTGCCCTCAAATACGTGCTCCGGGATCAGGGTCAGACCGCCCAGAAGGTCTGCGTAAGATGCAGATGCCATGGGAAGTGTAACCTTGACTGTCAGATCGTCCACCTTCTCATACTTTACCGGCTGGTCGTTGAGGATCACGATATTGGTCCCGCCTGCACCGTTGTTGGTATCGGAGCATACGTCCATGGTGAAGATCATATCGTCGGCTGTGATGGCCTCGCCGTCATGCCACTTCAGACCCTCTTTTAATTTTACAGTGATCTGCATTCCGTCTTCAGAAACCTCATAGGAATCTGCCAGATAGTATCTGGTCTCATTTACGTCAATGACATAAAGCGGATCGTAGATCGGATTCAGCATTGCCGCTTCCTTATATCCCTCCAGAAGAGGATTCAGATTCGCCACACAGCTGGCGCTGGGCATAACCAGATTCTTTTCTCCGCCTGCCTCTGTCTGGACTGCGGCTGTGGTTTCTGCTTCTGTCTTGGCAGCCTCTGTCACTGCAGCAGTGGTGTTCCCCTCTGCCGGTGCAGCCGCCGTTTCCTTTTTGTCTCCGCCGCATCCTGTCAGTACCGCCATGGCAGCCACTGTACATAAGAGCGCGCTTAATGTTTTCTTTCTCACTTATATTCCTCCTGGGTGATTCCATATTTTCCTTCCGGGAGTGCCCGGAAAACCGAACTGATTATACATGGATAAAATGGTATAGTCAAATTCATTTTTTCTATGGATTCTTTTGAAATTATTGCAAAAATATATATAGTTTTGCTGCGGGCTATTCCAGCCTGCTGGACGCGAAGGCAGCAGCCAGGCGGATGCATGCGTCCACATCCCCAAGATCCGCCATCTCCACCGGAGAATGGATCCCCCGGCACGGGATCGAGATCCCTCCCGCCAGCACTCCGTCATGGGAAATATGCATGGGACCTGCATCCGTCCCTCCAGCGGACATGAGATCCGGCTGGGCCGGGATCCCATGCCCGGCAGCCAGCTCCTTAAGCCGCTCCACCACAGCTCCATGGCACATCAGGGAGCCGTCCATCACCTTGATCCCAGCGCCCTTTCCCAGCGCTGCGGAAACCGTATGCCTGCTTCCGGGAACATCGTCCGTACATGTAACGTCCACCGCGATCCCGTAATCCGGGACGATCCCATGGGCCGCCGTATGGGCGCCGCACAGACCCACTTCCTCCTGGACCGTAAAAACAAAGTACAGATCATTGGGGCTGTCCGCCGCCAGCTCCATGGTCTTTAAAAGGATCACGCACCCCAGACGGTCATCCAGATAGGGAGAAAACAGTGTGGTGCCTGTCTGTACCGGCTGCCCCATATAAACGGCAGCATCTCCCACAGACACCTTTTTCTCCGCCTCTTCCCGGCTCTCCGCGCCGATATCCACATAAAGATCCTCCATGGACAGCTTCCCAAGATCCGTCCCGCTGGAGGCGATGGTGCCGATGGTCCCGTTTTCAAACCGGACCAGGGAGTGAAGGATCTTTTCCGGCCGGACGCCCCCGATCTTTGCGACCCGGAGAAAGCCAGCGCTTTCGATATGGGTCACGATCAGGCCGATGGAGTCCAGATGGGCCGCAAACATCATCTTGGGTCCCTCTCCCTTTTTATGGCAGATCAGATTTCCCAGGCGGTCTGTCCAGATCTCATCTGCATAGGGCTCCGCCATTCTGCGGATCTCCTCCGCCACTGCGGCCTCCCGGCCGGATATCCCGTATACAGCCGTCAGCCTCTGAACCATGGTCATCATATCCATTTTTCTCTTCCTCCTGCTACTTTTCAATGGAAAGCTTGCTGAAATCCTCAAAGATCGGAGCTGTCCGGATGGTATCGGCGCCCTTTACGTAACTGCGTACTGCAAACACGTAGTTGGGGAATGCCAGCGGATAGATGGACCGGTCTTCGTAAACCTGCTTCTGCAGTTCTTTATAGATCTCCGCTCTTTCTTCCATATTGGATGTGCCGCGCCCGTCTTTCCATAACTGGGCTGCTCTCTCGCTGCTGTACAGGTTCTGGGTCCAGGTGCCGTCAAACATGCCTGCCACCACATTGTCCGGATCCCCTGCGGCTGCGTAGCCCATCATGTACATATCAAAATCTGTATCATCGCTGAAAATCTTTTCCATATAGCCGGAGGATTCCAGCGGTGTGATCTCCAGGTTCAGGCCGACCTCCTTAAGCTGCTGCTGGATCACCAGGGCCATATTTTTCAGTCCCTCGTTCGTATTGGTCACCAGCGTTAAGGTCGTTCCCTCCGCCTGCAGCTCCTTTACGATCTCCTTTGCCTTCTCCACATCCTGCTCATAGTACGGATTGCCGGCATTATAGAAAAGGTTCACATTGCTGAGCGGGGAATTGCCCGGCTCTGCGATCCCTTTTCCATATGCGCCCTCGATGATAGCCTTCTGGTCCATGGCCAGGAAAACGGCTTCCACCAGCCGTCTGTCCTCAAATTTGGGACTGAAGGCATTGATCGCCAGGTTGTTGACACGGCCTTCCGGATATTTGATCACTGTAACCGTATCATCGGCCTCATATTTTTGCAGTGCATCGTAAGTGGAGATCTCCAGGAAATCCACCTCTCCGTTGACAAAGGCCACCTCCTGGGCGTTCTCATCCGGAACGATCTTAAAGATCACATGATCGATGGACGGCTCTCCACCGTAATAATTTTCATATTTATCCAGCTTTAAATACTCGTCCTGCCTGAATTCGGCCACTTTGTACGGGCCGGATCCGATCCCTTTTAAATTCTCCTCAGCGCCCACGATATGGGTATCCCCATTAAATACATGCTTTGGCATCAGTGTAAAATGTCCGAGAGCCTCTGCATAGGAGGCGGAAGCCTGGGGCAGCGTCAGCTTCACAGTCAGATCGTCTACCTTTTCATAGCTCACCGGCTGGTCATTGACAAAGGCAACATTGGCAAATCCTGCGCCGTTGTTGGTATCCAGATTGCACTCCAGAGTAAAGATAAAGTCATCGGCCGTGATCGGCTGTCCATCGTGCCAGGTAAGACCATCCTTCAGCTTGACCGTTACATTTAAGCCGTCTTCAGATACCTCGTAGGACTCTGCCAGGTAATATCTGGTTTCATCCACATCCATATAAAACAGCTCGTCGTAAATGGGCCCCATCATGATCCAGCCAGCCTCTGTGATCTCAAACTGGCGGTTCAGCGTCGTAACACAGGAAGACATGGGAATGGTCAGGGTCGTCTCCTCCTGCTCCTTGTCAGCAGCTTTTGCGGCAGCTGTTTCTGCCTCTGCCTTTACCGCCTCTGTTTCCTTTGCTGTCTCCGCTTCCGTCTGCGCCGGAGCAGGAGCTTCCGCCTTCTGGCATCCGGAGACTGCCAAAAGCGCAGCTGCCGTAAACATTCCCAGCAGTGCATTTTTCAGTTTCATTGTCATTTCCTCCCCAAAGTCGTCGTATTCTGCGCATCGCCTTTTCCCCTGGTCCTGGCCGCCTTCGCTGCCTTAGGGATCCAGAGTTTCCAGCACAAATGCGTCCTCATTATATCATCTGGCCGGCTGAATGAGAAATTGTTTTTCTCTATATGGATTTCACCATTATATTCTTTTATTCGATTCTATTTTCTATTTTTATACAGGAAATTCAATAAATTCTCTTTTTTCTGGACTTACGAAACAAAAAAAGAGAGTCTGCATTATACAAACTCTCTTCTATGCCGGTGACCGGACTTGAACCGGTACGGGGTTGCCCCCGAGGGATTTTAAGTCCCTTGCGTCTGCCTATTCCGCCACACCGGCAAACGCGATAACCGTCATTCAGTTATCAATGGGGCCTATAGGGCTCGAACCTATGACCCTCTGCTTGTAAGGCAGATGCTCTCCCAGCTGAGCTAAGACCCCAGATATGAAATTGTTTCTTCTTTTCAGAAGAGCGACCCGGATGGGATTCGAACCCACGACCTCCGCCGTGACAGGGCGGCGCTCTAACCAGCTGAGCCACCGGGCCAAACTATTTATCTTTTTGTTTTGTACCTTTTGTTCTGGGTAGTGGACCTTCAGGGACTTGAACCCGGGACCGACCGGTTATGAGCCGGTTGCTCTAACCAACTGAGCTAAAGGTCCAAAGCAAATTAATATTAAACTAAAAGCCGATGATCGGACTCGAACCGATAACCTGCTGATTACAAATCAGCTGCTCTGCCAATTGAGCCACATCGGCATATTTCTTAAAAATGACCCCAAGGGGATTCGGACCCCTGTTACCGCCGTGAAAGGGCGATGTCTTAACCGCTTGACCATGGGGCCGCGCTTATTAAAAAGAAAAACTCCCCGAGTAGGACTCGAACCTACGACAGCGCGGTTAACAGCCGCGTGCTCTACCGACTGAGCTATCGAGGAATAAAAGGTACTTTCCTGTACCTTCAAAACCACATACTGAACTTCCGAAACCTTTAAACAGCCTTTCTGGATAAGCCCTCGACCGATTAGTGACAGTCAGCTCCGTACATTGCTGCACTTCCACCTCTGCTCTATCTACCTCGTCGTCTTCAAGGGGTCTTACTTCTTCCGAATGGGATATCTCATCTTGAGGGGGGCTTCACGCTTAGATGCCTTCAGCGTTTATCCCGTCCGGACTTGGCTACCCGGCCGTGAGCCTAGCGGCTCAACCGGTGCACCAGCGGTCCGTCCATCCCGGTCCTCTCGTACTAAGGACAGCTCCTCTCAGATATCCTGCGCCCACGCCGGATAGGGACCGAACTGTCTCACGACGTTCTGAACCCAGCTCGCGTACCGCTTTAATGGGCGAACAGCCCAACCCTTGGGACCTACTCCAGCCCCAGGATGCGATGAGCCGACATCGAGGTGCCAAACCACTCCGTCGATGTGAACTCTTGGGAGTGATAAGCCTGTTATCCCCAGGGTAGCTTTTATCCGTTGAGCGATGGCAATCCCACTTTCATACCACCGGATCACTAAGTCCTAGTTTCCTACCTGCCCGACCCGTCGGTCTCGCAGTCAAGCTCCCTTCTGCCTTTGCACTCTGCGAATGGTTTCCAACCATTCTGAGGGAACCTTTGAGCGCCTCCGATACCCTTTCGGAGGCGACCGCCCCAGTCAAACTCCCCGCCTGACATTGTCCCCCAGCCAGGTCATGGCTGCAGGTTAGAAACCCAGTGACGCAGGGGTGGTATCCCAACAGCGGCTCCACAGAAACCGGAGTTCCTGTTTCATAGCCTCCCACCTATCCTGTGCATGCATCACCGAATCCCAGTATCAAGCTGGAGTAAAGCTCCATGGGGTCTTTCCGTCCTGGCGCAGGTAACCAGCATCTTCACTGGTATTTCAATTTCACCGGGTGCATTGTCGAGACAGCGCTCAAATCATTACGCCTTTCGTGCGGGTCGGAACTTACCCGACAAGGAATTTCGCTACCTTAGGACCGTTATAGTTACGGCCGCCGTTTACTGGGGCTTCAATTCAAAGCTTCGGTTTCCCTGACCTCTCCTCTTAACCTTCCAGCACCGGGCAGGCGTCAGCCCATATACCTCACCTTTCGGTTTCGCATAGACCTGTGTTTTTGCTAAACAGTTGCTTGAGCCTATTCTCTGCGGCCGGATCTCTCCGGCACCCCTTCTCCCGAAGTTACGGGGTCATTTTGCCGAGTTCCTTAACAATGCTTCTCCCGCCGGCCTTAGGATTCTCTCCTCATCCACCTGTGTCGGTTTACGGTACGGGCACATGGTACACAATAGCGGCTTTTCTCGGCAGCCGGAATCGCACACTTCCCTACTTATGTTCGGTCCGCGTCACAGATTCGGATCATGAAACGGATTTGCCAGTCCCACTCCTACCCTGCTTGCCCGGGGCTCTATTCCCCGGATGTGCTGTCCTTCTGCGTCCCCACAGTTCTGATACCATGCGGTACAGGAATCTGGACCTGTTGTCCATCGGCTACGCACTTAAGCCTCGCCTTAGGCCCCGACTTACCCAGGGCAGATCAGCTTTACCCTGGAAACCTTGGATATTCGGCCTGGAGGATTCCCACCTCCATCTCGCTACTCATTCCGGCATTCTCTCTTCTTAAAAGTCCACAGCTCCTTACCGGTACTGCTTCGCTCCTTTAAGAATGCTCCTCTACCAATGACTTACGTCATTCCTGAGCTTCGGTGACGTGTTTCAGCCCCGGACATTTTCGGCGCAGGACCTCTCGACTAGTGAGCTATTACGCACTCTTTGAATGTGTGGCTGCTTCTGAGCCAACATCCTAGTTGTCTTTGAAATCCCACATCCTTTTCCACTTAACACGCACTTTGGGACCTTAGCTGCAGGTCTGGGCTCTTTCCCTTTCGACGACCCAACTTATCTCGTGCCGTCTGACTCCCGGTCATCATCTCTGTGGCATTCGGAGTTTGATATTCTTCGGTAGGCTTTGACGCCCCCTAGGAAATTCAGTGCTCTACCTCCACGAGACTAAACCGAGGCTAGCCCTAAAGCTATTTCGAGGAGAACCAGCTATCTCCGGGTTCGATTGGAATTTCTCCCCTATCCACACCTCATCGCCACCCTTTTCAACGGATGTGCGTTCGGTCCTCCATTTCCTTTTACGGAAACTTCAACCTGGACATGGATAGATCACCCGGTTTCGGGTCTGCACATGCTGACTTGACGCCCTGTTAAGACTTGCTCTCGCTTCGGCTCCGGACTTTCCGTCCTTAACCTTGCCAGCATCCGCAACTCGCCGGACCGTTCTACAAAAAGTACGCGGTCGCACCTTAACGTGCTCCCACAGTTTGTAAACACAGGGTTTCAGGTTCTCTTTCACTCCCCTCCCGGGGTCCTTTTCACCTTTCCTTCACAGTACTATGCGCTATCGGTCACTAAGGAGTATTTAGCCTTGGGGGGTGGTCCCCCCGACTTCCCGCAAGGTTCCACGTGTCTCGCGGTACTCTGGATCCCACTAGCTGGCTATCGTTTTCTCATACAGGACTTTCACCCTCTCTGGTCAGACTTTCCAGACTGTTCTGATAACGAATCGCCTCACATATCGTGGTCCGTAACCCCGGAATGCACGCATTCCGGTTTGGGCTCTTCCGATTTCGCTCGCCGCTACTTTCGGAATCGATGTTTCTTTCTCTTCCTCCGGCTACTTAGATGTTTCAGTTCACCGGGTTCCCGGCGTATGGCTATGAATTCACCATACGTCGCTTAAGGTTTACTTAAGCAGGTTTCCCCATTCAGAGATCTCCGGATCAAAGGATATTTGCTCCTCCCCGAAGCTTATCGCAGCTTATCACGTCTTTCATCGGCTCTTAGTGCCAAGGCATCCACCCTGTGCTCTTTCTAGCTTAACCAGATGTCTCTTCGCCGCGGGAACGGCTCCGAAACGAAGGTGCATAGCGTTGCACCCCTGGCTGTTTGTTTACATTTTTCGGTTTGCATATCTTTCGATATGCCTCGGATGTCTTGTATCTTAAATATATATCTAAGATCTTTTATTCAGTATGCAGTTTTCAAGGTACAGTCTGTATGTTCACTCAGCTAAGCTCACTTGCGTTCGCTAAGATTCGTGAACCGCCTCGCACCAAGCTCGATCTGCGCCTTCCGGCTTGTTCTCGCTAAGTT